>VBKY01000325.1 GCA_005879255.1 Deltaproteobacteria bacterium | reverse complement strand
CCACCGCAAAGTGTCCTGCTGAGAGAGAATGGTTTTCGCGAGCTCGTGGGCGCGAAGCAGCTGCGAGAAATGAATATCCCGTTTGTGGAGAACGGGCTTGCGACCCGGCGCTCTTACGCAGAGAAGAACTCCGAGCAGGTGAAGCGATTCATCAAGGCGTCCTTCGAGGGCATTAGGCGTATATTCGACAACAAAGATCTAACAATGAAAACCATCGCCAAGTATACAAAGATCACGGATGAGAAGATGCTGGAGGAAAGTTATCGCTTTGCGCTGGATGCGATCAGCAAGGACGCTACGGTGCCACATGATGCGATGGCGGCATTGGTCGAGCAACTAGTGAACCTGAAGTCTATTGAAGCTTCGGCGGCAAAAAAGTTCGCTCCGACAGCTTATTATGAGAATCGTTACGTGAACGAACTGGAACGGGAAGGGTTCTTCAATAAACTTTGGCAATAGTCAGTCAATCCAACGAAATTCTGAAACGTTTAGCGGTAAAGTCCATCGATATAGCCGGAGCGATCGAACTCTTCGAGAAATCGGGTGTCAATGAAATCCTTGGGGTCGGCGGTTTTCGCCATGGGGATTTGTTCGGCCAGCTCGGCCAACACTGCTTTGAATCCTTCCACCGTGGGGTAGGGCTTTCTCGGCATGAAACTGCGCAAGAGTTGATAGGCATCGTCAAGCTCGCGTTCCTGCTGCAGGCGCATGTATTTGCGAAACGCTCGCTTGGACACTTCCGGATTGATGGTCATGAATTGAATGCCGTCGATAAACGATTTCACGACCCTGCGAACGAGATCGGGTGACTGGGAGACTTGGGCTCGCGTTGTCACCAGACCGGTGTGCTGAAATGGAATTTTCATTTCCTCCATGTTCGCCAAGATTCTCATACCGGCCTCTTGGAGTCTCTTGTGATCAGGCGGGTCGACTATGGTTGCATCGATGGACGCGGCCGATAAGGCGGCAATCCGCGTCGGACTGCCGCCAATCTGTATAAGCACGACGTCCTTTTCTGGGTTGAGGCCGAGTTTCGTCAACAAGAGCCTTGTCGCTCGATCGGCTCCTGCTCCAAAGCGCGAAACGCCGATGCGTTTTCCTTTCAAATCGGCCACCGATTTGATCTCAGGGCGTGCGACTAAGCGATACAAAAGATTATTCAAAAAGCTCGAGACCATAACCAAATCCGCCCCTTGCAATTTAGGCGCTGCCATCAGTGATCCGGTCATCTGACCCATCGCGATATTGCCCGCGATCAGCGCGCGCTGCACCAAGGCACTTTCCAAATAAAGGACCTCTACGTCCAAGCCATTCTTCTCAAACAGTTTTCCTTCTTTGGTGATCCAGAGCATCGACATCGTGACGGAGGGCGCCCCGTAGCCGATCCGCAGTTTGTCAACGGCGATTGCGTTCGGTGTGCATAAGCCGCATTGCACGATGAAGACGAATAGCGCACCGATGAACGCAGCTCTGGTGTTGTTCAGAAGTTTCATGGTTCGGTTACGGCGCCGAGAGTTTTTTCAAAATGTTCACCGCTTCCTTGGGCGCTTTGAGGATCGAGGCGGCGATATTGCCGGCTTCTTCGCCGGGCACCAAGCGCGGCGGGGAGCCTTGGCTCTTGGTCCATTCCGCTAAGAAGGCTTGGTCCTTACTCATCACCTGAAACGCTTGGCGCAACTCGGCGATGAGCGCTGGGGGTGTCTTGGGCGCGACTGCCATCATTCGTGTCAGCGAGTAGCCACCGATCAAAGCCTTCTCCGCTTCCCAGGCGGGTCCCGCGGCATCTCTTCCGTATAGCGAGCGATAGACTTCAGCGATCGACGGCGCGTCGATGCGCAGCTCTTTCCATGCCGGATCTTTTGCGACATTACCTTTGCCGTCAAGAAAACCGACTTGGTAGAGAACAGTCGTCCAGCCTTCACGCACCCACGGAAGCACCGAGCGCGAGATGCCGACGGCGGTCTCTTGCGTGAAGTTCACTTCGGCGCGCTCATAGGCGAGACGGATCGGGCCGGCGCCGCCGTAGCCGGTTACGTAAGTCGGATTTTTTACCCCGAGTAGATTCATCGCCGCCAGCATCGACACATCTTTGATCGAGCCGTAGCCCGAGCCGCCGATGACGATGGGCGCTTTGGGGTTCAGCAGATCGCGCGCCGATTTCACGCCGGTTTTGTCTGTTCTAACGAATGCGGCGACGGACTCGGAGCTGCCGCCGATGATCGGCATTTTCGTGACGTCGAACTCGATGCCGGGCAACTCTATCAACTGATTGATCGGCGTGCCGGTGGCGAACAGCGCGGTGAGCCCGTCAGCCTTGGCTTTGCCGTAGACGTAGTTCGTGCCGATGATTTCGCCGGCGCCGGGCATATTTTCGACGACGAGGGTCGGATTGCCGGGAATATGGCGTGGCAAATGGCGCATCATCAAGCGCGCGACGATGTCGCTGCCGCCGCCAGCGGCGGACGCGACGATAACACGAAGAGTCTTTCCTTGATAGAAAAGCTCTGCAGCGTTGACGCTCGCCATCGACAGGCTTAGACCGACGATCAAAAACGTAAGGGGGATTCGCCTCGGCATGGCAACTTGGTGTACTCGGGATAGACTTTGCGACAGGGCGTTAATGTGTCAGCAGCCGAATCAGAATCGACACGTCCGGGACTTCTTCGAGTCTGAGCACCAATGACACCGCATCGTCGATCTTGTCGGAGCTCAACGGTTTAGCCGAATAGGTCGCCATACCGCGGAAGGCTGCTACCAGTTCATCGGACGTTACGGGATTCTTTGGATTCCCCTTCGGATACACGACTCGCTCGCCAAAGACCTTGCCGTCGCGGGTCACGATCTCCACGACTTGCGGCTTGACGTCCATCGCTCCGTGGTCGAGCTCCGGATTAAGAATCGGTTTCACACGCGCTGCTAAATCGAGTAATTCATCGTTCCTCAGCTTCGCGTCGGTAAAATCTTCCAGCGACAGCCCACCACTCAAAAGAGTGGCGGCGACGGTGTAAGGAATGCTGAACTGAGCGTCTACCACGCCTTCTGGGCGACGTTTCTTTTTTTTCTCGTCCTCACTCCAGCCGGCCACGGAGCGCATATCGCGCTCACCGATCTGAACCCGTACTTCCTGAATGTCACTCGCTTTGATCGAATACTTACGCAAAAGACTTAGACAAGCGGTGACCGCACAATGGGTGTAGCGGCAAGACGGAAAGGGCTTCGGTCCAACCAAAACGATTTCAAAGCGGCTCCCGAGTTGATCGAGCAGCGCAGCGTAATCGCCTTCTTGCTGATAAAAAGTTTGGAAGAAGCCGGCGGAGCCCTGAAAAACTTCGCCAGCAGCGGGGAATCCCGCCACCGCAAGCAAAGCGGCAATCACGCCGCTCTGCGACGCGAAGCCGACCCCGAGCCGTTTCGTCAACGACGGCGCCGCCGTGCTATTGCCCGCGACGGTAGAGCGGCAAAAGGCAATCCCGAGCGCGTTGTGCATCCCCGATTCATCGAGGGCAAGAATCTTTCCACAACCTGCCGCGGCGGCGAATGGCCCCAACGCGATAGCGCGAGCGTTAACCGGTTTCGGATTAGTCGCAAGTCCCAAGCGAATGCCGAAATCGACGCCGAGGCAAACACCCGTGATGAAATCTTTGCCCGAAACTTTCCCGACTTTTTCGGCGATGGCTAGTGCCGCCGGGATGACCGTGACGCTCGACTTGTAAGCGATGCGGTCGTCGTTGATGTCGAGTTCGCGGCTGTGCCCCATGGTCGCGTTGACCAATGCGGCGGAAGCCGCCGGCAGTTTATCTCCCGTCACGAGTACCGTGCTTTCCTGACTTGCGCCGCTCAAAGCGCGCGCGCCTGCGAGTGCCTGCTTGATTCCCGGCGCGCTCGAGCCGGCCAGAATAGTCCCAAGCGTATAAAGAATATGTTCCTTGGTCGCGCGCGCGGCATCATCATTAAGCGCCTCGTATCCCGTGCGCGCTAAGTAGCCGGCGATTTGTTTTGTGAGCGTTCCGCTGCCGATCATGATTTCCTCAATACAACTCGTTCCAACGGTTCCAGCCGTTCCAAATGTTCCAGCGGTTACCCTCACCCTTGCCCGCATGGCGGGCGAGGGAATCATCAGACCGAACTAAACAATTGGAACTCGTGGAACGATTGGAACCGTTGTAACACTCATTGTCATTGCCTCGTCACGCAGCCCTTCAGTCCTTCATTAAATCCTCGGTCCCACGCTTCCTCGTAATCCGGCAACTCATTAAGCAGAAGAATGTCGTCGTAGGTGCCGTGGCCCGAGCCGATACGCCGCTCGGGGTGGACGCACTCGCGGCGCGGCATGGGCAGATTGTATTTCTTCCAGCTGTTGTAATAGTTGCCCATCAACTGAAGATAATATTCCAACGGGATCGGCGGTTGATCGTGTTGAGAGACCAAGTTGGAACCGGGCTCGCGGCGCCATTGGTTGAAGCGCGGGATGATGCCGTGGCTCATCATGAAGTCTATGCCGTCCGATGTCGACTTCACGGCTTCGCTGACTGTCTCAAAGCCGTACGGTTTCGCCATCTCGACGCCGCCAACGAAATTCGGCCGCACGTTGCCTTCGCCGAAAACGTCCACCTCATCGATCAGGCTTCGAACCCAACCGTCCCAACCCACGCGCCGGTTTTTCCCCGGGTTGATCCATTCGAACAGCTGCTTGTCCCACACCTCCATGTTCGAGTGATGACAATCCACGCCCGCAGCCCGGTAACGCTTCATGGTTTCTTTATCTTGGCCATTGGTTTGCAGGTTCACGAAGCGTCGCCGGCCGCCCCACTTGAGCGCCGAGACATATTCGGAATAAAAATTCAGCTCGTCTTTGCCGTGTAGCGTTTTCGAGATCGTCCCGCCGGTGATCAGAAAATCCATCGGCGGCGTGAAGCCGACCTCTTCGGTGGCGTCCTGCTCGATGGAGCGCGCGACTTCGACCATGTACTCGACCGGCTTCACCGGCGCGTTGAACGTAA
>VBKY01000324.1 GCA_005879255.1 Deltaproteobacteria bacterium | reverse complement strand
CGGGAATCTTGCGGTGTTCTTTGCGCTTCATGTCCTTCATCGCCATGAGATCGTACGAAAACAAACGGTAGGATTTCACCAACGCCTGGGAAGCCAGCTCTAGCGCCGCGTCGGTGAACCAGTGACCAACGCGAAGCAAGTCGTGCTTCAAAATAATTTCTCGTGGCAGATCGCCATAGCTCGAGAAATAAGTTTCGAGTTGACCTAAGGTTCGGCTAATTGTCGTCTCTGAGATTGCTTCCATAATTTAATTGCTCCCCTTTCAAAAAAAGTATTTTGTCTCGAAGCCAGCCGAAAGAAACTCTGCTACAGAGCTCCGACAGCCCTTCGGTTTGCGAGAACCGGGCTCTCGAGCTGTTCCGTCAGAAGCCGAGCTTCCCTCAACAGTAAAGGAACAATTGACTTTCGCTTATCACGGGTGATCCTTCCGGATGGCCCCGCTATCGCTAATGCTCCTAAAACTTTCCCTTGTGGACCAAATACAGGAGTCGCAATGGAGGAAGTATTACTAATTCTTTCTCCCTCACTATAAGCAAATCCCTGAGAAATGCAGCGATCTAACTCCCGCTCCAGGCGCCTTTTGTCCGTGATGGTCCGCTCCGTAAAACGTTGCAAGCGCTGCCTCAAGAGTTTTTTACGCTGCTCCGAATCCAGGTGCGCTAAAATCACACGTCCCGTAGCTCCAGCGTACAGCGGAGCGGAGTCACCGAGGCAATATCTAGTGCTTGTCACATGAGGACTCGTTGCCTGTTCGTCAACTACGCTTCGATCTCCTATCACTAGGCTGAAAACAGCGGTCTCAGATGTAAGGTGACGCAGCTTTTCGAGATGCGGGCGCACGAGTTTGGAGAGGTCGGGATTGTGCTGGTGCCGGCTTGCCCACCAAAGAATCCGATTTCCAAAGCTGTAGGTCCCGTCGGCACTTCGCACCGCAAGGTTATGTGATTGTAAGCACCGTAAAATCCTGAACGCGGTTCCTTTGTTCAATCCTGAAGCATCCTGGACCTGCCGAAGTGTCACTCCTTGGGAGGACGTCGCGAGCACTTCGATAACTTGCACGATCTTATCGAAAACTTTTATTTGTGTTCCTGGCATCGCGAAGCTCTTGGAGGTACTCCGTTAAGCGCACCAACGTACGGGTTCTCATATTTGCCATACTTCAATTGAGTTCGACAATGCAAAACTTCAATCTTTTATTGCAAATTATCTATTGGAATGTTAGATGCCTGTCAAGCCAGTAATTTACTGAACTGAACAGGCGGTTCGAAATAGCCTTGGCGCAATCTCATACGCGACAAATTCTCGATTGATTTTGCAGGAGGTATTGCGATGCCAACGATTGACGGCGATGCCCACGTGATGGAAGGCCCTCAGACTTGGGAGTATTGCGATCCGTCAGAGCGCAAGTTAATGCCCGTCCTTCTGAATCCCGGCCCCGAGGCCGATCGTCAGTTTTGGCTCGTCGACGGCAAGATTCGCGGCCAC
>VBKY01000323.1 GCA_005879255.1 Deltaproteobacteria bacterium | reverse complement strand
TCTTATGCTCTCCCTTTTGCAAACTGTAAAAAGTGATTTCAGCAACAGTCAGGATCGGTAGGAAATTATTAAGCGAGCACGAACGATGTCGATCAATTCGGTTGTTGGGATCGCCCGCCCAGACGATGCCGATTCTTGGATCGTCCGACCCACTCAATAATAACGAAGGATTGTCTTTGCGCCTGCGCAGCGCCGGCGCATCTACGTAGGGTACAGTTGCGGGAATTGTATCGATTGTTGCTTTGAAAACATGCGGCAGACTCATAAGCGGCAGATAGGTGTCAAATTCAGCGACCGCGATTTTTTCTTTCTCTCGGATTTGAGCGACACCTAGTATGGTCGCAAAAATCGGCATCAGGTCTGCGGAACAGGCAAGGATGAGATTCTTACAGAGCTTTGCGGCTCGCGGTAGATAGCGGGCGAACTGAATCGCATCTCCGGCGTCCTGGTCTGTGTAGATCAGCAGCGTCTTCTCGGGAATTGGACGACCGTCCCATTTGGGATGAGGACAGTGAAAACCATTGACTGGCCGCCACTCGTATTCGGTGAAGCCGCGCGGATAATCTCCGACTTGCAGCAAGCTCATGCCGAGATTGACGTGCGCCTGGGCGAAGTTCGCTTGAAGCTCAATGGCGCGCTCAAAACAATTAATAGCCTCGTAAGATCGACGCTGCTGACTGGCGACGAATCCGAGACTGTTGTGTGCCTGAGCGTTTTCCTGTTCGGCTTCGATGACCTGCGTAAGGCTAGCGCGCGCATCCTCGAACTTTTCTGCGTCGCCGAGCGCGACTCCCAGATGATATCGCGCGTTGGGAAATTCCGGCTGGAGGGCGACGCATTGGCGATAGGAAGCAATCGCCTCGTCAAGCTTGCCTTGCTTGTAGAGCTCGTTACCGCGCTGAAAATGAAAGCCGGGAGACCGTGCCAGCTCTTCCTCGGTGGGTAAGACCACGTCCGCCAGTGCTTCATCCGGAAGCACGTAGGAATGGGCGAGACGCTGATCGTTCCATTCCAGCAATTCGGGGAAGCGCATCTCGCGCAGCACCTGGACGGCAAAGATCTCTTGCACGCCGGCCTCGAAGCGAAGGAACCCGACTGTTTTACCGGTCTCGATATTGACCACCCACACTCCACAGGTGCGCTCTCGCAGCCGCTGCACGAGTGGAATGCCACTGAACACCGCGCTCTCACGCACCTGTGAGAGACCGATGAAAGCGAGCGGTCCGACGAAATCGATTCCGCGCGTGAAGCCCGGCACTTGCGCGACCGTTTGCCAAGTGCGCCGCTCGATATCGACCGCCGCCAAGCTTCCTTCGCCCGATTCGAGCACCCAGAGCTTTCCCTGATACCAGCGCGGGGAGTGAGGCATGGAAAGTCCACGGAGCAGGATTTCATTGCTCTCTATGTCCATCAGGACGCCGCCCTTGGCCTTGTTCGCGCGCCAACCGCCGGGCGTGTTGGTTTCTCCCAGGGCGGTGACGTACTTGGGGCGTCCATCGACCATCGCGATGCCGTTCAAATGACAACGATCTTCTGGAGCCAACGCGCTCACAAACGGCGGGCGCCAGCGCGGAGAAAAACTATGATCTGCGTCGAACGTGCAGAGACAACAGAAACGAGTATTGACTGCCCAAAGCTCGTTCTTGTCATCCCACGCAAGCTCGTGAATATCGATGTCGCCGGTGACGTGAATACGGCGAGGAAGGTAGCAAGCGTCGTGCTTTCCCGCCGGCTCCAGTTTTTGCGCCACCGCCGGCATGTTGCGGTACTCCCAAACGGTGTTGGCACCGCCTATAGTCAACCGAGTGTTGTCGGCGGCGATACCCATCGGCTTAGCAAATGTTCGGAAGTGAGTATTGAGCGCGCCGTTGTCGTTGCGCACGACGATCGCTTTGCCCGCCTGATAGGTGGAAACGATCAGGCTGATCCCCAACTCGGCAAACAATGCGGGGAGATTCGAGGTGTGTACGCTGCGTAAGAGATCTGTGCCCGCTGAAGAATCGGCGGTCTGAATCATAGTGGTCTTCCCTCGTGAGCTACGAAAAGTAAAAGGCTCCTGACTCTTTTTCATCCATTTTTGTGTCCCTAGTTTTCTCACTTGATCGTTAGTGTCAGCGCCGTCTCAGCGATCCCGCCGACAGGATCGGTCACATGAAAAGTGAGATCGAAAGTGCCGCTTTCGACAGGTGTGCCTGCGATCGCACCCGTGAGACCGTTCAGAGTTAAGCCTGTTGGTAGATTTCCAGACGCCAAAGACCAATTGTAGGGTTTCTTCCCACCTGCGGCCTTGAGTGTAATTTTATAAGCTCTTCCATTGATCCCCGCCTTGAGAGCTCTGGTAGTATTCTCAAGCGCACGAAAAATCTTGACGGTGAACGTTCCCGTCACCGACGAGCCGAGATCATCAGTGATTTGGATTGTAAAACTCTTGCTTCGAGAAGAGGCGGGCGTTCCTGAAAGGGCGCCGCTAGCCAGGGTGTCGCCGAGCCCCTGTGGAAAAACGCCCTTCACGTTGTTGACGGTGTAAGGCGGATGCCCCCCACTCACCAAAGGAGCACTATACGTTACCCCGACCTCTGCATCAGGAAGCACGGGCGCACCGATTATCAAGGGCAGCGTTGGCAGGGTTCCCTCTGCCGTTGGGTCGTACAGCTCAGCTGAGTCGTCCCCAGCGACGAGGACCTGGCCGTTCTGAAGTAATGTCGCTGTGTGACCAGAGCCAGGTGTGCTGAGGCTGGCGGTGAAACTCCAGACCCCTGTGGACGGGTCGTATAACTCCGCGGTGTCAGTATAATATCCTGCGGCGGCCAAGACCTTTCCATTAGACAGCAGTGTGGCTGTATGAGAATTACGGGCTGTATTGAGACTGGCGGTAAGACTCCAATTTCCTGTTGCTGGGTCGTATAATTCTGCGCTGCTGAACGGGACATATTCCCCAATATCGATAAGGGTGCCATCGGTTCCTCCCGCGGCCAGGACCTTGCCGTTGGGCAGTAGCGTCGCAGTGTGAAGGCCACGCGGGGTTTTGAGGTTGCCGGTGACGCTCCATGTCCCTGTGGCCGGATCGTAGATCTCCGCATTGTTGCTAACAAAATCTATGCAGGGACAATAGCCACTGTAAAATCCCGTGAATCCTGCTGCGACCAGAACCTTGCCGTTGGCCAGCAGCGTCGCAGTGAGACCATAATAGCGAGGTGTGTTGAGGCTGCCGGTGACGCTCCAGGTCCCAGTGGCCGGGTCATACAGCTCCGCGCTGCTGCCACTGTTGTCTCCTCCCACCACCAGAACCTTGCCGTTGGCCAGTAGCGTCGCAGTGGGACCATAGCGAGGTGTGTTGAGACTGCCGGTGATGCTCCACGTCCCAGTGGCTGGGTCGTACAGCTCCGCGCTGTTAAGAAAACCTCCGTTGTAGCCCCCCACCACCAGTACCTTTCCGTTGGCTAGCAGCGTTGCTGTGTGAACATAGCGAGGTGTGTTGAGACTGCCAGTGATACTCCATGTTCCTGTGGCTGGGTCGTACAGCTCCGCGCTGTTAAGAAAACCTGTGTTGTATCCCCCCGCGACCAGGACCTTGCCGTTGGCTAGTAGCGTCGCAGTGAGACCATAGCGAGGTGTGTTGAGGCTGCTAGTAGGGATCCAATCGCCACTAACCTGTGCGTGTGCAACTGGCTCCAACACGAACGTGGCCACACTATTCAAACTGACCAGCATCATGATCAGACCGAATGGATGTCGAGCGAAATTTCTTGTTCTTTTCATATCTGTCTCTCTCCGCGCGTATGACTGTTGGATGAAGAAGCCGCCGCCGTTCTACTCAGCAACCGCGATGCCAACGGAGAGGAGGTGTGCTAAATTATTGAGTTGATGAGAGAGCCGAGAAAACAGATAGTCACTGGAGAATTAATAGCGGTGGGCTTTTCACCACCGAGGTGTGCTAAAAGCCACCGTCTTTTGACGGTAGCGGGGCGGAACAACGACGGTCTGAGAAATTTATTTGCGCACTCGACGAACAACACGAACGGTTTCGCAAGGGCGCGCTTAACGCCAACGCAAATCAATCCGATCAGCCTATTGATGTGATGAGGAAAAACCGGGCTTGACGCTCGTCACTCCTTCACGCCGGTAATTAGATAGAGAGTCAGGTGAATCGACGCATTGAAATACGCTTGCCGATCAGTGAACCGACGCGAAGATTCGCAGTCTCCTGCGTCGTCGGTTCGCTGACATGGATGGACGGTCTGCGGATGAGCCGTAGGTGTACGGGGCTAGTCGTAGATTAATACCCGCTCACAATCGCTCCAGCACGGGGCAGCGGGTTTGAAATCGCCATTAGCGATCGTCGTCGGGGCTGTGGATTTTCTTCGCGACCCCAAAGACCGCATTACCGCGACCATGCTAAGCAAGTAAAACTCCTTGCCCCTATCTACGATGACGGTGCGGAAAATTTGGACACCATTCAGGAATCCCCTGCCAGCACAATCCGCTTCCACCTCATACTGACCGTCACGTGTTACGGACGAGCCAAGCTGGACTGCGCCCGTCTGAATGAGCGACTGCAGTGCCAACGGGAAGGAGATCAGCTAAGTCTTTGAGATGATGGGAGAGCTAATAAGTGAAGATGCCGCTCGACGGTTAGCAACGGTGGCCCGTTCGCCACCCGTGGGTATTAAAAGCCACCGTGTTTCGATTGTCGCAGACCTGAAACGACGAGGCCCCTGACAATCATTGAGCGTTCGTGCTGAGCTTAATCGGAGTATGAACTGTCTTATGTCCAGTTTTTTTTCAATGAGACAAAATCGAAGGATGAAGTGAGTCGTTTTTGGTTGTGGGACTCTCACCGTGAGAATCCGGTTGGTGATGTTGAAAAACGGCTTCCGTATTTGCCCCAGGATCGACGATCTCGATCCGACCCTTATCTCGGTATCCCCCCTCGATAGACGCTTGACTGATTTTGTTGCTCAGCCCAGTAGGCTTTTCGCTTCTCACGGGTCTTTCTTTTCATCTCGTTCAGTTCCACCATCAGCACGCTCTTGTTATTGAGCTGATGGACATGGGCCGGAGTGAAATTAAACAGCGCTTGGTGTGGCCGGGACTGATTGTAGGACTCGATGTATCGGCCCAGTTCCTCGCGCGCCGATTGTGCATCGGGATAATTTCCCACCAGATAGATCTCTTCCTGTTTCACCGTCCCATAGAACCGTTCAGTCAGCGCATTGTCGGTGGGCCGTCTCACCCGGGCAAACGATAACTCGGCCCCCAGGCTCTCGAAAAACTCCTGAGTGACTCCCGAAGTGTTGGGCGATCCCCGATCTACCCGCAGCTCGGGCTTTGTCTCACTGTGAAGTGAAATCCCCTGGCTGCTAAGCCCCGCCTGATAAATGGCTTTCACATATCCTGCATGCACTGTCGGCACCACATCGTACGCTATCAGCAGTCGAGAAAAGAAATCGATCACCGTCAGCAAATACCATCTGATCCCACCCACCGAGAGCTTGCTCCAGTCACTCCCCCACATCAGATTTCTCCGCCATACCTCATAGCGCGCAGTCTTCCACGGCGCGGCCCGCCGATCATACGGCTCCACTTGCCCCAGCTCTTTTAAATGCCCGTAAATCGCCGATGCCGATAAATACACTCCCTGCTGCTGCAACATCCCCTGAATGCGCCGATGGCGGTACTCGGGATGGGACTCCTTGACGGCTTCAATCATCTGGCGCTCCTCGACCGTCAACTCATATGAACTGGGTCGCTCGTCCTTTTTCTCTCCCTCGCCCTTCTTCCACCGGTAGTAACTCGATCGCGCCACCCCCACAGTCCCCAATACCTCGCTCACCGATCGCCCCTCCCCCCGATGGGATTCGACCAATCCCAGCACCGCTTGCTTTTGACTCGCCATCAGCCGCCCGCTCTCTCTCAATCCAAGTTCATCTCTTTTTTTAACTCGCTGATCAAAAGCGCTTGGTTCAGTACCACTTCCTTGAGCTTTCGATTCTCCGCTTCCAAACGCTTGAGATCGGCTGTCTTCAATGGCCGCCTGTTACGTAACGATGCCCGTACTCCTACCTCCAACTGCCGCTTCCACTTCTGATACAACGATTGCGCGAGTTGGTGTTTCGCTAACCCTTCCTTAATCGTTGCACACCGCTGGATATCTTTTAAAATCTCAAACTTTTGCTCCGGGGTGAAAATCCGCCGCACCTTCCTTACCTCCTGCTTCTCTTCCATGTCGTTCCTTGCCTCCTTGGAACGACTCACTTTCTTACCCCGTTTCTGTCTCATTAGTAAAAAAACAGGTC
>VBKY01000350.1:9710-11263 GCA_005879255.1 Deltaproteobacteria bacterium | reverse complement strand
CTTTATTTCCGGGCGCGCCACTAGCTTTGTTGGAAAAAAATTCAACCCTCCGGCTATGATCGCGAGGTCCGCCTTTTGTAAGTTGGTCGTTACGACGGTCACACCGGTCGAGAAAAGCACTTGGACATCGTCGGATAGCAGCATTTGCATGCCCAATCGTCCGGTGTTGAGAGCCAGGTACTCGACGTCGAGACCATATTTTTTGAAAATCTTTTCTTCGTAGGCGCCCCAGAGTACGGCGTGAATGGCCGTAGTGAATCCCCCGCTTGCCACGCGCAGGCTTTCTGCCGCTATAACCGCCTCTCGTGAATTGTGGAGGAAGAGAAATAGAAGGACTCCAATCGAGATTTTTCTCATAATCTACGTTTTCATAAGCTCAGTAATCTATATTGACCAGTTGAAAATGGCTGGGCGTAAAATAGGGCAGCCCGTATACTAGCGTCAAGGAAAAAAAAACAACAGGTAAAAAGCAACAGCCCGGCGGTGTATAAATGTGAGGTAGTCGTTGAAGGTGTTCGGTTTCGGAGAAATGCTTGGCGGGATTCTCCGGCGGCAATTTTTCCGAAACCGCAAATTAGTGTTCCTTGGAATCCGGCGTATGCTGGCCGCTGTTGGCCGCGGCGCTGTCGTCTAGTTCGCTAGCTGCGCCGGAATGCGTATTCAGTTCCAGGTCTTTGGACTACGCCAGCCATCGGAGTCACCTCTCGTACGAGAACCTGGGGGGCGATGGTCATTTGTTCGTGGTCGTCAAAGTTGGTGGGAATATCACGTCGGTCGGGTTGCCGTTTTCATAACTGAGCGGAGTTGTGACCTGACCGCTGTAGGAATTGCTGCGAAACAGATTCCCGCCCCTGGAATTATCAAGCAAATAAACAAAGTAATCGGCTAATTGCCCGACATAGTTCTGCTCGATGCTAGTATTCTGGAGGCGATTGAACGCTACCGCGGTAAATAGATTGTAAATGTTATTGGCCGTAACGGCCGAATTCTCCAAATAACGTATATCCATGGCGATAATTGGCAGGGCCGGATTTCCTCCGCCTTCGATTCGATTTTGAGCAATGGTAGTATTTTTGAAACTCAATGCGCTGTTCGGGCCGGCATTAAATTTTATAAGCGCCGATTCGCTCGGCTGAGATTCGGCGCCTGCGGCTACCTGAATCAAATTTGTCTGAACAGTAATTTTATCATAAAGGTTCCGCTAGCGACAACACTGTTGTTACCCGGACCGATATGAATCGCTTCGGTAGGGATGCGATTGAATATAATGGTGTTGTTGCTGATGGTAATATTTCTTATCGTTACATTGATGTTGTCTGGTGGATCGATATTGACCGCAATCGCCGCCCCCACGGGATCAATGATCGTATTACCGTCGATCAAATAATTCTCAAGGACGACGCCGTCGTCGATGGTGAATAAACCGATCGCGCCTGTTCTCACGCTGCGGTTGAGGGTGTTTTTCTGGATCGTCACCCCTTGACCAAAGTCCACTTCGAGCTGGAGATCGTCGATCACGTTATTGGTGATCCGGATATTCTTATGCGGGCGGT
>VBKY01000350.1:3176-9671 GCA_005879255.1 Deltaproteobacteria bacterium | reverse complement strand
AAAAACGCACGCCGCCGTAGGCACCGATTGAACGGTTGTCGAAGGCTAAGTCTTGTATGGTTAGCCCGTTAACCGTGGCGAACGTCAGGACAGGAGTAGCTCCGTTGGTGATCCCATTCCTGATTATGGTTGAATTTCCTTGACCCTTTAGAGTCAAATTACTTTTGTTAGCGACATTGACGTCGTTGCAAATGTAAATTCCGGCGGGAAAGGAGATGACATCGCCCGAGCTCACAGCGGCAAAAACCGCGGAAATGGCTGCACTATCATCATGCACTCCGTCTCCTTTCGCACCAAACTTTTTTACACTAAACGGCGCACGGGCCCAAACGTTTGCGATCCCGCCTAAGGATACTCCCTTCAATTGCGGACCTCGCCAAGAGACGTGAACCGGGAGTAGAATCACGATCATTATCGGCAAACCGATTACGAATAAACGAAATTTCCGTCCTATCATCTTGTTAAAACACCTTTCTTTGGGCAAATAGTTTTATTACCGAGCTCCTGATCATCATGAATTTTCCGAAGTCGAAGAGACTTCAGCCACATGTGCTGCTTGAACACGGACTCTTACCCACACCCACCGTTGCCATGCGTGTATAACCTGGCCTGCAAGCATGAGGCCCAGCGCAAGGGCAGACGAGGCCGTCACTCAATACGCGATTACGTTTCGCTTTGGACCGCCGATTGTGGCAGGGGATGCTACGAACAAAGATGCTGCCGGCAGGCTACTTCGACGATGAATCGTTATTGGAACTGATCGGTCTTCGTAAGTTTGGGGTCGTTAGTTGCTAGGTCCCATCACTCGGCGCAAAACCACTTCACATGCACCTCTATTTTTAAGCGATTTGAGGAAGCAAAAATCGTTCACATTGTGTGAAATAATAGCGGTTTCTTTACTCGCGCGGAAAGAAACAAGAAATCTGTGGATAAACTTACCTTGGCTTAGTCAACTGCGACGGTTATTGCACCAGCATGTGCCACTTCTGTCAATTCTTGTCATCGCGTCGATGTGTGAATCAACTTTTTGGCGTCAGTTCTATGACGCTCGTGCAGAGATTGACGGGACGGGGGAGTCATCGGGCGCTCAATTGAATTTCAGACTTAGATAAGACTTTCTACGTTCGCCTCGATGAGTTCGTCTAGTTGCGGTAACGTAACTTTATTTTCTTGTTCGCAAAGATTGGCTTAAATATAACTTCACTCGTACTCCCGTTGATACTATTCAGCGGAGTTAAGACCGGACCGCCGTAATAGTTATTCTCGAATAAATTGCCGCCGCGGGAGTTGTCGATCTCGTAGACGCAGTAATCTTCCATTTGAGCGACGTAATTGTCCTTGACATCGGTATTTAGCAGCCAATTGAAAGCTAGAACAGTAAACGTATTGTAGATCGTGTTGGCCGAGACCGTGGAGTCCTCAAGATACCGGAGATTCATAGCCACGATAGCGAGTGTCGGGTCGCCGCCGCCTTCGATCCAGTTCTGCGTGGCAGTCACATTCTTGAAACTCAACCTGCTGTTCGGTCCGGCATTGAATTTTACTAGTGCGGTTTCGTTCGCCTGAGCGCCTGTGCCGGCCGAAATGTGAATAAGGTTTTTCTGACTCGCGGAGAGAGAAAGAAGGAGAAGAATTACTGTGGCATTGGTCCGTTCTCGCGACAGGTACTGTGAGACGAACCCGTCATTGCGTCACTCTTTGGCGCCGCGCACGCCCTAGACTATGGTGAGTTGAGTATAGCGTTAAGAAATTGACGCAGTTCAATTTCAATGGCCGATGGACTCATGGTTATTTATTAACGCAGCTCGGTGCCCCACAATTCCTTGAGAAAGCCACTCTTGGTTAATTGCTCGGCGAAACTATTGTCAAAGAGCTCGGCTGATTTCTTGCGCACGTTCGTACCGTTATCGCGCGCGACGTCCACAGCCTCGGCGAGCGCATTGGGCGGTACAAGCATTGATCGATTAACCAGGGATACGGCGTAAGCATCGTAGGCTGATTGGAGGATCTCCGAATCGTTGATCTTAAGCACTTTGATCAGAGAGGCTTTTGCCTTGTCGGGATTTTTTTCGGCGAAGTGCACGGACTCGGCAATGGCGGCGACGAAGCGTTGCACCAATTGCGGCCTTTCTTTCAAGGTTTTTGGGTTCGTATGAACGGAGCTATAAATGAATGGTAGATTGAGGTCTTTAAGGTTGTAAATAACATTGAGGCCGTCCTTCCTTCCCCGAGCGTCCAACGGGGGTGTGACCGGCGCCGCCTGTACGATGCCACCCATCATCGCGTTGTACCGCTCCGGTTGGCTTCCGCCGATGGGTCGAATCGTGACATCAGCTGTGCTCAAGTTGAATTTCTTTAGAAGTGTTTTTATCAGGCGATCATCTAAATCTCCGGCCTTCGAAACGCCGATGCTCTTGCCCTTCAGATCTTCAAGGCGCTTAATTTCTTTGTGCGCCAAGAGCACGTAGGGCAAGCCAATAAGCGGCGAAGCCACGAGCTTACCATCCACGCCGCTGGCCAATCCGGGAATTGTGCCGTCAGCGGCACAATAGAGAAATGAAACCTCATCGGCCGATAGCGCCGCAAGGTTCATGGCGCTGCCGCTGATAAATCTGTGATCGATCTTGATGCCGTATTTGTCGAAGAGGCCATTGTCCATCGCCGTATAAAGATGGATGAAGCCTCCCGAGACCGCGCAGGTGGCAACCTGCACTGTGGTCGGTGTTTCGCCAGCCTTCGCGAGGAAAGGATTGGCGTTGGCTGTTGTGGGCGTTGCGGACCCATAAAGCGCCAAGAGAATCGCTAGTTCTCTCAGATGATCGGTTCTACGAAACGAACGAACAGTACTCATGACTTTGCCCTCCAATTTTTTGTCTTGCCCCGGATTGGTGCTTACCATGACCGCGACCAGGGTTTGATTTATCGGCTTCAAACGCCTGCTGTCAATGTTTGGTGCATGGGAAGACGAAATGTTTCCGCCTTTAAGCGAGCTCGTATCTGAATCATCCGTGTAAATCATCTTTAAAACGAAAACGAATTCTTAGCGCTTCGTTTTCGAATTGACGCGACGCGTAATTAGCTGCGCCGAAGGTCTTATCTCGTGCGCGATTAAGGTTGTAAATGAATTGGCGAGTAATAACAGGCACTGTAGGAAAAATTGTCGGCTAATTGCCAACAGGGTCGATGAACCTATGCTGTTGGGCGGCCAAAAAAATCGAAGAAGGATATTGGTACCGGAATTGCGCCGTACATCATGTGGGGCAATGCCTGGAGGGTTCGTATTCGAAAGGAGGAAAATCGATGTATGCAAAAAGTCTTGGTTTCGCTATTGCTCTTATCCTTGCAATTTTGGTGTTGCCGTCAAGTTCTTATGCGCAGAGCCGTACAGCGACCGAATCGGTCGCAGACATTGATACTTCCACTCATCCCAATGGCTCGATAGTAATCCTCAACAAAGAGCAAACAGATGTCCCCGGGTACGTTCACACACAGTACGCGTTTATTGATCAGCTTTGCGGCGCCCAGTTGGTTGACCATTACGGTCCGCCCGTCGATCCCAACGACAAAGAGCTAAAACTAGTTGAGCAGCGGGCGTGTATGGAAATCGCGATGAACACTCGTGACGGAGATTGAAAATAGGTCCGTTGGATACTGTCCTCCAGGGTTGCCCTCCCGTTCACCATGTCAAAGCACACAGTCGTCAATAGTCCGCTCGATGTCACATTCGGAAGAACTTGATATTTTCAAACCGTCGGTCGCAGCAACGTCTGTTGTTGCCTAAGTAAATCATTTCGTACAAAGCTTTGTCGTTTTGTCGCCAGCAGCCAGCGCCGCCGGCATCTTGACTTACCCTTCTTGCAGTTTTCATCTAACTGCGGCGGGGGATACCCAAGAAGAAAACTTGATCGTCGAGGTCACATTGGGATATAGGGAACAATGATGGAGGCTGTGGCTAAGAAGAGAGTTTCCCTAAGGATCAACGGAGTCGAGGAAGCCCACGAAGTGGAGCCTCGGCTGCTCTTGGTTGATCTTCTGCGCGATGTCGTAGGGCTGACTGGCACCCATGTCGGCTGCGACACCAGCATTTGCGGCGCTTGCACGGTGATGCTGAACGGCGCGGCGGTGAAATCGTGCACGGTGCTGGCTGTGCAGGCGCAAGGAGGCGATGTTCTGACCATCGAAGGTCTGGCTAATGGGGATAGGCTTCATCCGATACAGGAGGCCTTCTGGGAGTGTCACGGACTGCAGTGTGGCTTCTGTACGCCGGGGATGATTCTCTCCGCGCATCAACTTTTGATACGCAATCCGAAACCGACGGAGAACGAGATTCGCCACGCCCTCGACGGCAACCTCTGTCGCTGCACCGGCTACCAGCACATCGTGGACGCGGTCCAATACGCGGCGAAAAGAATGAGAGAGAAGCCAAAAACCAGAAGGCAAAGTTAGTTTCGCGCCGAAGTTTCGAGTCTTGGGTTAAAACCCGAGGCGTGAGACCCGGAATCCGAAACCGGAGAAATGAGATGCCTGTCAGTAAACTTGTCGGCGCCAGGATCAAGCGGCGCGAAGATCCGGCTCTGATTCGCGGACTCGGTCAATACGTTGACGATGTGAGGCTTCCCGAGATGCTTCATGTCGCCGTTCTTCGAAGCCCGCATGCCCATGCCAAAATCAAAAGCATCGACGCGGCCGCGGCGCGCCAACATCCCGGCGTCGTCGCGGTCGTCACGGGAGAGGAGCTGCGCGATCAAATTGCTACTCTTCCGACGACGGCCGATAACCCAACTCTGAGAATCCCCAAGCATCACGTCTTGGCGGTAGACAAGGTTTGCTATGTCGGAGAGGGCGTGGCAGCGGTAGTCGCTGAGGACCGTTATGCGGCGCGCGACGCACTCGATCTCATTCAGATGGAATACGAGCCCCTGCCGGTGGTTACCGATCCGGAGAAAGCGCTCGCGGCCGGGTCGCCGGTGATCCATTCCGAATGGCCCGACAACATGGCCTTTCGCTGGGAGCACAAGCAAGGCGATGTAGACAAGGCGTTCAAACAAGCACACAGAATCGTCAAGCAGCGACTTGTGCATCAGCGCTTGGCCCCGATCGCGATCGAGACGCGGGGCGTCGTGGCGCGCTATCTAGCCCCTGAACAGCAGCTCACGGTCTGGTCAGCGACGCAGATACCGCACCTGCTCAAGACCCATCTCTCGCAGATGCTCAAGTTACCCGAGAATCTGGTGCGCGTGATCGCGCCGGATGTGGGCGGAGGATTTGGCAGCAAGCTCAACGTCTATGCCGAGGAAGCATTGCTCGGCTACCTCGCTCTCAAACTCAATCGGCCGGTCAAGTGGAGCGAAGAGCGCCGGGAGAACATGCAAGCGACTATCCATGGCCGAGGTCAAGTGGGCGAAGTTGAAGCGGCGGTAAAAAAGGATGGAACGATCTTAGGTTTGCGCTACAAAGTCGTTGCCGACATCGGAGCCTATCATCAGCTTTTCACGCCAGCCATTCCGCCGTTCACAGGCTTGATGCTTTCAGGATGCTACAAGATTCCGACGATCAGCATCGAAGTCATCGCGGCGTTCACCAACAAGATGTCCACCGATGCTTATCGCGGTGCCGGCAGACCCGAGGCGACTTATGTGATCGAGCGGCTGATGGACCGCATCGCGCAAGAACTGAAGATCGATCCGGTGAAACTGCGGAAGACCAACTTTCCCGCAGCGAAGGAATTTCCCTTCAAGACCGCAACTGGCCTAGCGTATGACAGCGGCAATTATCAGCTGGCACTCAATAGAGCGCTCAAACTTGCCGGCTATGACAAGCTCCGCCGCGAGCAAACGCGGATGAGAAGTCGCGGACGATACTTGGGGATTGGGTTATCGACCTATGTCGAAATCTGCGCGATGGGACCGGGATTTTGGGAATATGGCAAGGTCGAGGTGGACGCCGACGGGAAAGTCAAAGTTTGCTCGGGCGCGTCGCCACACGGCCAGGGGCAGAAGACTTCCTTTGCGCAGATTGTTGCTGATCAATTGAGCGTCCCGCTGAAAGATATCGAAGTCGTCCATGGCGACACCGCCGCTGTAGCGAAAGGTATCGGCACGTTCGGTAGCCGTGCGACGGCGGTGGGCGGCATCGCGGTGTATCAGGCGGCAGAG
Organism: Deltaproteobacteria bacterium; assembly: GCA_005879255.1. The sequence goes on along the minus strand of VBKY01000350.1, from coordinate 3,516 downwards.
AAAGTTAGGGAAAAGGCGCGCGAGCTGGCTTCCCATCTGTTGGAAGTGGATGCCGACGATCTGGTTTTTTCCGACGGGCGGTTCGGCGTCAAAGGCGTGCCGCGAAAGGCACTGACGATTCAGCAGATCGCGCAGCAGGCACAAACTGCGAAGAATCTACCCGAGGGAATGGAACCTGGTCTATCCGCGGATTCCACTTTTGAGCCGGCCAATTTTACTTTTCCCTTCGGCACACATATCTGCGTCGTCGAAGTCGAGCCGCAGACCGGGAACGTCGAAGTCAGAAAATATGTCGCTGTGGACGACTGCGGCAAGGTCATCAATCCTCTGCTCGTCGACG
>VBKY01000350.1:0-3021 GCA_005879255.1 Deltaproteobacteria bacterium | reverse complement strand
ATCGGGTCCACGCCCGCTGTGGTGAGTGCGGTGGTGGACGCGCTGGCGCCCTTTGGCGTTACGCATATCGACATGCCGCTCACGCCACAGAAAATTTGGACCTTGTGCCAAGGAAAAAAAGCAGCGTCGGGAGGTCATAGATGATTCCGGCCGCTTTCGATTACATAGCGCCGCAGACTTTGGATGAGGCCGTGCGCGCGCTCGCCTCCCATGGAGAGGATGCGAAACTTCTGGCGGGCGGGCACAGTTTGTTGCCGTTGATAAAGCTTAGGCTCGCCAACCCAAAGCTGCTGATCGATCTCGCTCGAATTTCCACACTAAACGGCATCAGCGAACAGGACGGCAAGATCGTCATCGGCGCATTGACGACACATTACCAGATCGAAAGCGCGGAGCTGCTCAAGAAGAAATGTCCATTGTTGCCGGAGACGGCCGGCGAGATCGGTGATGTCCAGGTGCGCAACCGCGGCACGATCGGCGGCAGCCTGACGCACGCCGATCCTGCAGCGGATTGGCCGGCGGCGATCCTTGCGCTTGGAGGCGAGCTGAGACTCCGCGGGCCGAAAGGCGAGCGAACGCTCGGTGCCGAAGAGTTTTTTCTTGGGCCGATGACCACGGCGATCGAACCGAACGAGATCCTGACCGAGATCCGCGTGCCAATCTCATCTCGCCGCTCTGGCAGCGCCTATCACAAAATGGCCCAACAAGCCTCGGGCTTTGCGATCGTCGGCGTGGCGGCTTCAGTTAGCCTCGATGCCAAGGGGTCTTGCGAGGAGATCGGCATCGGCGTGGCCGGTTTGAGCGACAAAGCCTTTCGCGCTCACGCCGTCGAAGATCGCCTGCGCGGAAGAAAGTTGAACGCGAAATTGATCGAAGAGAGCGCGGCACTTGCCGCCGACGGCATCGAGCCGCTTGAAGATTTGCACGCCAACGCGCAATTCCGCGCCCACTTGGCGCGAGTTTGTTCCGCCCGCGCTATTAAAGAAGCCGTGAAGAGAGCAGGCGGCAGCCGGCGATGACCTTCTGGGAGTCTTTCTCTAGGATCTAATCCAGATCAAAATGGTAAAGTCTGGCGCTATTCTCGGACAAAATTTTCCGCTTGTCTTCCTCGCCGACGCCCTGAAAATCCTGCGCGATCTTTTCCCGCGAATGGGGCCAGAAGGTGGCGCTGTGGGGAAAGTCCGATGACCAGAGCAAATTTTCCACGCCGATCTCATGTCGATGGGCGACGCCGAAGCCGTCGTCGATGAAAGTCGCATAGAGCTGGCGGCGGAAATATTCGCTCGGCTTCATCGTCAGCTTGGTCGGAAATGGGTGGCCGTGCAGGCGCGTTCCGCGCATCACGAAGCGTTCATCCATGCGGCGCAGAAAATAGGGGAGCCAGCCGCAGTTCAATTCCGCCGAGACGACCTTGAGTTCGGGGAATCTCTCCAGCACGCCGGACAGGATCAAAGTGGCGAAGGTGCTCTCGACCTCGTGCGAATTAATGGCGCCGGCAACCGTGCGTCTTTTTGCACTGGAGTCCCAATCGACCCAACGAAAGCCGGCGAACTCGTGAAGGCTCAGAGGCATCGAAAGCTCCTGGGCCGCCGCCCAGAAGGGGTCATAGATCTCTGAGTAAAACGGCAATTCTTCCGGTGGCGAGGCCCATACCAACGCTCCCGCCAACCCTTTCATTGCGCAATCCGCTAAATCTTCGGCGGCTTGCTTCGGGTCATAGAGTGAGATGAGTCCTAAGCCTTTAAGACGCTTGGGCGAAAAGCTACAGAACTCGGCGAGCCAATTGTTGTACACCTGAAAACAGGCTCTTTGGAAACCGGCATCTTTGATCCAAAACATGCGGAAACCGAGGGTGGTGTAGAGCACGTCTCCCGCCACACCATCCTGATCCATGTCTTTGACTCTCTGCGCTGGGTCCCATCCGCCGCGATGCGCCCCGGCATACGAAAAGCCTTTCAATAACTGCTGCAGTTCTTCGAGCGATTTGTTGCCGCCGAAGCCCAAAATAACGTTGTGCGGTGGACGATCCTGTTCGATGTGCCACCAGGCACCCGGCTTGCCTTCATATTCCGTCATCATGCGCGGGGCGATATCCCGGTATTTTGCCGGTAGGCGCTCCTGCCAGAGATTCAAGGGCTCGCTCACGTGTGAGTCCGCATCGAGCAGCATAGTCTCCACCATTTCTTAGTCCTTTCTCATGCCGACTGAGCATTTGCTCTGCCATGTCTTGGTTCAATAAGGCTTTCGCCGCTTCTCCGTCATGCCCTTCGTCTTCGCTCAGGATAGACTCCAGCTGCAATCCGTAGGGGCAGGTTTCAAACCTGCCCCTACGTCGGCATTACGATTTGGCCGGAATGGCGCCTTGTCCACGTAAAATAGGCCAGACCGAAACGACGAGTCAAGCGGGAATAACTATCGATTTCCACGCTCTGTTGAATCGTCGCCACCGGCTGAGTTAATCTGACGAGTGAAAGGGGTGCCGATGAAATCAATCTGCTTCGTCTGTCAAAACGTCGACTGCCTGAGCCGAGGCTCAGAACCGCTCATGAAGGAGCTGACTGAGAAAGTAGCTGCGCGATCTCTCGATGTGGAAGTGAAACCCTACATCTGCTTCGGAGGATGCGATCACGGGCCGAATATCGTGCTCTATCCACAAAAGATTTGGTATGCCGGTGTCAAGCAAACAGATCTACCGGAGATCCTGGATTCCATGGCGGGTGGACCTCCCGTTAGTCGTTTGGACACGATCGATCCGGCGTTGAAAGAAATGGTCTATCAGCTGCTCGATACTGGCGTGTTCTAGTCGCCTCGCTGAAGACTCCCCTCGACATGAGCGCCAAAAAAGGTCCGAAATGCTTCTAGGTCCTCATGCTTCGGCAGGCTCAGCAGAACGGAAGTTTCTCTATCAGTTTATAATCTATTCTCGCGTTCGTCCTGAGCTGGTCGAAGGACTCCGAGAGAGTTTTTTCGACACCGTGCCAGGAGAAATGCAACGAGAAAATCTACCGGGAGTCTTTACCT
>VBKY01000349.1 GCA_005879255.1 Deltaproteobacteria bacterium | reverse complement strand
TCCTGATAGACCTCACCGTTCACGGTCTTTACCCGAATAAAGCCGTCAGCATGGTTTGCCTCGTACCCGGGCGGCTTTTCGACATAGACCGTTTTTGCAAGCAGGGACTGCACATCGCTTCGCTTCAGGAACGAATCGGTGGAGTTCTGGAGATTCACTTCTCCATCTATCAGCGTCGCTACCAGGCTAAAATCCGCGCTGAATTTACTTTCCAGGTCTGTCTTGGGATACGGACATCGTAGAGATCTCGACGGGGTGCATTCGATCGACACCACAGTTTCCGCGGTCAATCCGTATCGCGACCGTAGCAAGCGCATCGTCTCGATATATCGATGCGCCGGACTGACGCAAGGATAACGCTTGAAGGACACGTGCTCGGCAATACCCAGATGGCGCAGCTTCTCCACCGCTGAAGCGACACAGCCCGGCGGTAAATCGTAGGCTTCGGCAAATCCTCCGGTTGCGGTGAATATTGTCTCATCCGCGGTAAATCCCAGGCTCGCTAAAGTGCTTGCCACGACGCCGTTCCGGGCCGCGTTGCCGGCGTGCATGGGCTTTGTCATCGAGCCGCGATTGGCCCATAGGCCGGCGCTGAGCGACGCGCCGATACCAAAAGCGTGACAGATGGTTTGGGGATCGAGACCGATTATCTTCGCGGAAGCTGCGGTCGCTCCTATGGAACCATCCACACCGACAGAGTGCCAGCCGCGGTTGCGCGGTCCCGACCCTCCGCCAGCGCTGGCGTGGAACGTCCCGGAGCACTCCATCAAGCGCGCACAAATTTCTCGCCCGACTATGTATGCGAGTATCAACTGCTGCCCGGAAGCGTTCCGCGCTCCTCCCAGAACCAGCGCAGCGGTCAGCGTGTGAGTGGGGATATGCCCATCACCATCGTAATCATGGGCATGAGCCATGACGCCGTTCGCAAGAGCGGCGAGCTCGGCTGAGGTTTGAAATTCGGCGCCAGCTACGGCGACCGGACCCGCGGCACAGTTCGCGCGCACATACTCGGTGATGATGCGGCCGACCTCATGCCGGGAGCCCGCGAACATCACTCCTATCGTATCTAGAACCACCCATTTGACGTTGGTAATCGCCTTCTGCGGCAGATCGTTATAGGACATCCCGCCATGTACGTATTCCGCGATTGCGAGTGTCGGATTCGGTGACATAGACATATGTATCTCCTTTGAAATACATTAGCTTGCACGGTTCATCTTCGATTCCTCTTCGATTCCTGAGCCGAGCCGAAGCGCCACGCTCTTCTTACCGTTCCGAAGGACGGAACCGCGCGGTCATACGTTAAGTTCAAATCCGATTCGGTTTGATCGTCAAAGGGGGAAGAACTGCCACTCTAAAGTTCCGCGTTGTGGCTTTTCTGTCTTGCTTGCGCGGTTCTCGGCGCATATCAGATACTGTTTCGTCAGATACGGGGGAACGGGCTCAGGCATAACATATAAACAATTAATTTGGTTCCTTTGCTGAAGCCGGCAACAGCATCATACTGATATTCACCTGATCGCGCCGCAGATACTTCCTATCTCACTAACCCTGTAACCGGTCTTCGCGGACCAAAGCTGCAACTGCCTTGGCTGGTTTCGCAGAAATTTTCCGGCGCCGGTCGCTTCCTCCCAGTAGTGCCGCAGGGTCAACACGACAATCCTGACGATCTCGCCAGAACTGCAAGCGACGATTCAGAGAGTCTCCGCTTTCCGAGTCAGACCGTTGTTTCTGCCCGTCGACACCTAAGAGAATAATTTCGTTATCTCAACTCGCTTTCCGACCACCCGGCGCCGAGACTGGACGACCCAGTTGGAAATACTCCTTGCCGTTGTGGTAGGCGATCTTCTCCTTGGTCTTCTGCGAAAGATCCGGATGATTCCACAGGTACTTGAGGTTCTTGGGAAACTCACCGTCCCAGTGAGGAATGTCCGAAGCGTAAAGAAAGTGGTCGTCGCCGACATACTCGATGGTTTGGGGCAAGAGTCGCTCCTCGGCCTCGAGACTGAAGTAAACCCGCGATTCACGCACTACCTCGCTGGGTTTCTTTTTGAGATGCGGCGCCTCGAACTCGCCGCGCAATTCCCAGTGCTCATCCATGCGGTCGAGCCAGTACGGCAGCCAGCTCGCGCCGATTTCAAGAAAGGCTAGGCGCAGCTTGGGGAAGCGCACCGGGACACCCTGGAAAATAATGCTGGTGAAGTGCAAGAAGATACCGACCGGGAAGGTGTAGGTGTGCACCTCGGTGAAGGTTCTGAGCGCGCCCGCGCCGACCTCGGCCGAAGAGCTGCGGTTGCCGTGGACGGAGAGCGGCACGTCGAGCCGCTGCGCCTCTTCATAGAGCGGGTCGTACATCGGATCGCCGAGCGCGGTGGGCAATCCCATCGAAAGCAGCTCGAAGCTCACGAAGCCCAATTCAGTCACGGCTCGGCGCAGCTCCTTGGCCGCCTCCTCGGGCCACTTGAGCGGCAGCACGCCCACGCAGTGAATGCGGTTGGACAGCGCGTTATACTCCTTGGCGAAATGGTCGTTTGCGGCGCGGCATGCGGCGATACAAAACTCCGGCTCGCGCAGCTTCGGGATGTTGCCCGAGCCGGTAGGAAACAGCACCGCCTCTTCGATGTTGTATTGGTCCATGATCTTGAGCCACATCTCGACCTGTTGCGCCGGGCTCATGTTGCGATCGTACCCGGGGTAGCCAAGCGTATCGAAGAGATCCGTATCGAAGGGCTGATCGGAAGGCCAGAGGCCCGTGTTTCGGCGGTTCCACGGCGGCGCCAGATATTTGCGAATGTCGCTTTGGCGTTCCAACACATGTCCATCAGCGTCTATTACCGGCGGCCAATCAGCCATGTTCCTTCCTCCTTTAATCGCTCGTTTGACTTCACGATGCCGCAGCGTATCACCACGCCGGGATGTGTCAACCGTTTAGTGCTGCTGCCATGTGATTGTTAAGTTTGACCCTACCAACTCAGGGCTGGACAAATGTCTCCGCATTGCGCTAAGGGATTTTTGGTCTCCACTAGCAAGCAACAGAGATTGGAGGCGCATGATGAAGGTTAAGTGCCTGCGGATATGGGGCGTGCTGGCAGTATTGCAATTGGCTTGGTCGTTGGCATCTCCGGCGCACGCGACGGCCGCGGCTTCCGCTGCGACAAAAGCAAAGTACGAAGCCGAGACACAAGGCTACGCCTTTGAACTGAGTCACAATGATATTGTGAGCAAGGCGAAGCGAGAAGGCAGGCTGCGGGTCATGTCCTCTCTGGAAGGCGACATGTTAAAGCCTGTGGCCGAGGCTTTCAGGAAAAAATACCCGTTCATTGAACTGCGCGCCGAGGAAATAAGCGGAACCGACACCTATCAGCGGATGATCCTCGAGATGAAAGCGGGCGCCGCGCGAGGCTGGGACATCAACTTCATCGCGGGTGATTTTTACGACGAGTATTTGCCGCATCAAAGGAGATTCGACATTCTCGGCATGGCGCAGCAGCGCATCCTGCAGATTCCTGTCGGGATGATTGATCCGGTCAACCGCAATATTGTTGCCTACACGACGAATACCATGGTCGTCACCTACAACAAAAATTTGCTTTCCGACGAAAAAGTGCCCACCCAATGGGAAGAGTTCCTCAAGCCTGAATTTCAGGGACGAAAATTTCTCGCCGACATTCGCCCGCAGTTCACATCGGCTCTGGTGCCGGCTTGGGGCATCGAGAAGACTTTGCAGTTTGCGAAGAAAATTTCCACGCAAAACCCCGTGTGGGTTGGGGGACATTCGCGGGCGATCGGCGCGCTTTCTACGGGGGAACATGGAGTGTACTTGGGCGCGAATTTAACCGGCACAAAGAGATTCATGAGCAAGGACGTCACCGGCGCACTCGGCTACAAAATGGTCGAGCCCATTCCGGTCCGGATCGGTGACCACGAGGCTGTATTCGACAAGGCCGATTCTCCCTATGCAGCTTTGTTGTGGTTAGAGTTCGTTTCCGGCCCGGAAGCGCAAAGGCTCATCGAATCGCGCTACAAGGGCTCGATCTTCTCTCCCGGCACAACGGCTTTTCAGGTGGCCCGCGCAAAGAAGATTTCTTTGGTGGACTGGCGGCATTACACCAAAATGCAAGAGTATTTGCGGCTCGTGATTGAAGCGTATGGGTTTCCGAAGGCGGAAGCCGTCGGCAAAAAATAGTTTAAGTCGGCGCAGCAGAGCTAAAAGCGGATTCGAGCCCCTTTTGGACAGGAGCAAGGAGTCCGCGCTTTGCTTCTGACTGCTCACTCCTGACTCCTAACTCCTGACTTTTTACTTTTTCGACGGCATGAACGGAACTTTTACAACCAACCGGCGTGGTCGACGAAGAAGCCGCAAATACCAGAAACAATAGCGTGGTCACTTGTAGAGTCGGACAAGGGCAAGCTTTGCACTCGTTTAGCGCAAGAGATACGAACCTTTGAGGCAACAACGCTTTCTTGATCAACCCGCACGCATCTTCAGCAGCGTCGGAATATCCATTTCCCTCTGATACAAACGTAGTTCTTTTTCTTTGCTCTGCGCGCCGAGCATGGCCATGCGGTTGTCGAGTTCGTTGCCTTCGGTGCATTCCAGCTAGTCAACGACGTCCCCTGTAACCGTCTATACTCGTTTGTTAGACTTCCAGTCGTGACCGCTGGAGCCACTAATGCAAGGTCAGAGAAAGGAGATCCAAATGAGCGCGAACGACAACAGAAAGATAGATGAAGGCGCGATCCGCGACCTAGTGGAGAACTGGGCGAGAGCGGTTCGCACCAAGAATCTCGATGGGATACTGTCCAATCACTCGCCGGATATGTTGATGTTTGATGTCCCACCGCCGATTCAATCCAAAGGAATCGAAGCGTACAGGAAGACTTGGGATCTTTTCTTTTCTTGGTCTAAGGCTTCCGGGGTCTTTGATATCAGCGAGATGAACATCACTGCAGGCAATGATGTTGCGTTTGTCACTGCCCTGATGCGCTGTGCTGGAACGGAGGCGAACGGAGATAAAATTGAGCTGGAGTTTCGTTTGACGATTGGCCTACGCAAGATCGACGGTCAGTGGATAGTCATGCATGAACATCATTCGATCCCCGCTAGCTGACCTACTCCGTTCATCAAAGGAATCATCCCAACCGTAGCGATGGGCGAAAAAAGACCTGCCATCTGGGAAAGGCCGAGAGCAGCGGGTTCAAAAGGGGACGCAAACCTTCGTTTGATCAATACGCCGAGGGCGATCTCGTTGGGCAATCGCATAGATCGTCCGTCTCCGATTCTCTCACCGGTCGCTGTCGGATTAAATCCAGTTCTTGTGTAAATCCTTTGCCGCTAAATTTTTTACTGCCCGCGGGCTTTCAAACAGCCGTAACTTGCTGACCGTATCTAGCTTCGCCGGCGCGAATATGTTTTGCTCGGCGGGTGAAGAGCGCCTGGGTACGTTGTCTGTTGCTGGCGGCGCTGCTGCTGGCAATCGCCTGCAGTGTGCGCACGCCGGCCCCGCCGCAGGACGCAGTAGCCGGCCTCGGCGGCACGTCCTGGCAGTTAGTCAGGTTTCAGGGCAGTGATGACAAGCTGCTGACGCCCGATGAGCCGGCGAAGTACACGATCGCCTTCGGGACCGACGGCAGCGTAAGCGCGCGGATCGACTGCAACCGTGGGCGCGGAACGTGGAAATCTTCGGGACCAAACCAGCTCCAGTTTGGTCCGCTCGCCCTTACTCGCGCGATGTGCCCGCCCGGCTCCCTCCATGATCGCATCGTCAAGGACTGGGAGTTTGTGCGGTCGTACACATTGAAGGATGGCCATCTCTTTCTGGCACTCATGGCTGATGGAGGCATTTACGAGTTCGAGCCGATCGGCGGATCGAAAGTAGTAGAGTAGAATAGGGAGTAGAATGGGACGCTGTTGACTAGCTGGACAATCCTCGTATCGCGAAAATCTTAAACTCCAGGTGTTATCATTCCAGCCGTATTATCTCGCCGAAAGATTGAACGTTTTCATAAACGCATCTCTATAACTACTGCGCTCTTTGAAGATTGCGTTCCAATCCGATCTCCACGTCCGAACTCCCTTTAGTTTGGCGAGATCGCCGCTCGGCTCAACGTCTAGCCTTGCCGATTGGCGAAAAATATTTTCCTGCATGAACCTTTGCGGCTCCTTGGCGAGCAAAAAATCAATGAACAGCTTGGCCGCCGCCGGATGCGGCGCGTTGTGCGCCATGGCGATAACGAACGGAGGGCGCTGGGTCTGCGGCTCGAATACGACAAACTCGCTCGGACAGCCTCTTTTCTTGGCATCGTTGGCTTGGTTAAAATTGACCGGAAAGGCCAACGCTACTTCACCGGCGCACAGCAGTTGCATCATCAGCGTTTTGCTTCCCTGAAACATCGGCTGCTGCTGCGCCAAGCCACGCATAAACCTTAGACCCTTCTCCTTGCCGAGAATCTCCAACACCGACGCGTACCAAAGGTCTTCCTCCTCGTCCATCATGATCTTGCCTTTCCATTTCGGTTGAAGCAGATCGTCGTACGCGCGCGGCGCCTCCTTGGAGTTCACTTGCCGCGTGTTGTAGGCGTAGACATGCCCGGTCTGGTAAAGCGTCGTCCAGTAGCCGTCGCGGTCTTTCGCCTGTTCGGGAAATGCCGAACGCTCGGGGGAAGCGTAGCGAGTTAACCATTTGCGCTCAGCCAAAAAGATCGCCTGATCGACGGTCAGCGGCACATAAGCGTCGGCGTTGTAGGTCTTGGCTCTGAGCTCGCGAACGATGAGTTCGAACAGTGACGATCCGGATTTACGCAGATAATTGACTTTGATAGCCGGATGGGTCCGGTTAAAGTTTTCGATCAACAGGGTCATGTGTTGCAGCGTTGCGCCGCCGTAAATCAAAAGGACGGCTTCTTTGTTTGCGGCTTTGACTAACTCATCCGAGGCACCTGGGGCTGCTGAAATGCCGGCAAGCCACGCCGGTAAAACCAAAAGCCCTGCGATATATCTTGGGTAATTCCACATCCGCCAGTGCTCCTTAGCGCCTCCGCGACGGCATCGATTGCTCTGGAGATTGTCCAAGGTCAGGAAAGAATCCGCGGCCCGTAGAGTCGCACGGAGTTGTCCCAGAGAATTTTCCGTTTGGCTTCCTGGGAAATCGGCTGAGCGTCCAGATCGGGCAGCGCCTCGGCCGGCTCGGGAGCGTCGGGGTGCGGGTAGTCGCTGTTCCATACCAGGTTGTCGCCGTTCAGATATTCCACCACCGACTTGAGCGCGCGCTCGTCGCTATCGCAAGCCAAGCTGCATTGACGCATGAAGTATTCCGTCGGGCGCAGCGGCAAGCGGTCGACCGCATTGCCCATCACGCTATTACGGCCGTGGGTATGATCGTCCATGCGGCCAAGCCAAAACGGCAGCCAGCCGGCGTTGGATTCGAGCAATCCCAAGCGCAGCCTGGGAAAGCGATCGAGAATGCCCGTGAAAATAAAGTACCCAAGCGTGGTCATGTTATCGAAAGGAAAACCCAACGCATGATCCAAACCGCGCAACGAAAGACGCTGCTTCCCGAGCTGAGCGCTGGCTTCAAACTGCGAGTCTTTGTTGTACTCAAAGGGCTGGAAGCGCAGGTGACGATATTCGCCGTGTATGGATATCGGGAAATCCAGCTCGCAGGCGAGCTGCCAGAGCGCATCGTTCTCGGGATCGTGCAGCCATTTACCATCCGGCAGGACGGGATTACGTACTGATACGGCGCCGAGCTGCTCCACGGCGCGGCGCGCCTCTTTGACCATCTCGCCGACATCGCCGCCCGGCAAGACGGCAACGAACTTCAAGCGTTTCGAATTCGCGCTGCAGTAGTCGTGGCACCAGTTGTTATAAGCCCGGCACATCGCCGCGCCGAGCTCGACATCTTTTAAAGCGACGCGATAAGCGAAGTTACCATTATTCGCCGTCGGCAGGCAGACTTGAATATCCCAGCCGTGTTCGTCCATGACCTTCAGCCGTGTCTCAGCGGACCACCATGTCCGGTAAGCCTCGCCGTACTTTTTCTCCATCTCCCGTTTCTCGCTGTCGAGAGCGTGCCGCTGCGGCTCGGCCTTGGTAATAATCTTGCCATCAGGCTCATAAACCATTCGAATGCCGTCCTTGAACGCGACCTTCGGCACTCGATCGCGATACTTGGCTTCGACGTAACGTTCCCACAAATATTGCGGCTCATGCATATGCGCGTCCGCATCGATCACTTTGAAATCCTTCCACATAAGTGTGTTACCCCTCTTCAAAATATGGCTAAGCGAGAACTAACTTAGAACTGGTTACCCTATGCTGAGTCGATGTGCCGCCTGTCGAAATAAACCGTCGTCTAAAGCTGCATTGATTTAGTAGCCGTAGCGCTCTGCGATGGCATGAACGCGCTGGTACTCCGGCTGCAATTCGTTCTGTGCTCTGAGCTCCTTGTAGGCCTCCGCGACTAGATCCTGAGCGCACACGCTCGCAACGGCAGGCACGTCGTACTCCAATCCGCCGATCAGTTTTTCCTCCCGCAGCATATCCTCGAATCCCGTCGCCAGTCCGTCGAGAGGAAACGGCTGTGACTCCAGGAAGTGTATTGTATAGCGGCGAGGGTTGTGTACCCGTTCTTCAGGGTCAGCGGTTTCCAGCCGAAGCCGCTTGTCGAGATTATAGAGAAACTCGAAATTCTTCGGCATATCGCGCACGAACCAATAGGAGCGAATCAGTCCTTTGAGAAATTTCTTGACCAAATCCGGGCGCTCCTCGAGTATACGCCCGGTAGCCGCGATGATCCGCTGCGGGAAGCCATTCGGGTACTGATCCCTCGGCACAACGAGGACATTGCAGCCTTCCTTCTTGAGCGATTGCGCCGTCCGCACGGACACCGGCGCGCATTCTACTTTGCCGTTCTTGAGGGCCTCCTCGTGAAGATGTTCCGAGACGCCGGTTCTCACCCATTCCACGTCCCGCTCGATATCCAACCCGGCCTTGCGCAGCTGGATCTGTATCCCCCAGTGACGAAGGCTGTTGAAATCGCTGATGCTGACGCGCTTGCCCTTCAGATCCTGCAGTGACTTGATATGCGGCGGGCCGACCCAGGCGACGGTGTGTTGGTTTCTCCAGCCGGCGATGATGTAAACATCCGCGCCCCGCGATCGTTGAAAAAAGACGGTGCGGGACTGGACATCCAAAGCGATATCAATGGACTTTTCTTTCATCGCCTGTGAGATGCCCAGTTTCTC
>VBKY01000076.1 GCA_005879255.1 Deltaproteobacteria bacterium | reverse complement strand
GGGCTGCGACTACAACGAAGGCTGTGATGATGAAATTCCTGACGAAGAAGAAAGCAAAGTTCAGAATAGCCGACTTTCTCTCTTCACGATAATTTTTCAACATGATGAGCAAGTCGCACTCAGAGGAGGCATATATTTTCACTAAAACTTCAGCGTACTCCATCACTCAGAATCCAGCTACGTGCCACATTCACAGTTGCCCGTTCACGGGTTGAAGGTCTCGCAGGCCTGTGAGTGCTTCGATGCCAGTGTAAGTACCAACCTGTGAGCACACCTATAGAGTTCACGCACCTCATTGAATGAATAGCTGCGAGCCTGCCTCTTGGAAATTATACCAGGTGTTTTGCGAGAGACAGGCGAAAGCTGACCAGTCGGTATGACGTACGCTGAACCGAGGAAGTAGCGCGAATGGAAAAAAGCATTCCGAAGGTCGCGCTTCCAAACCCTGCTGATTACGTTACCTATAGGTTGGCTTACGGCTGCCGAGAGCTTCTCAATCTCCTGGAACTTCTGCCAAGGGTACTCGCAGACCTCGACTTTCCCTTTTGGAGTGGCGCGCACAAAATTCCAGCACGGTGCCAGGCCGGAGAGGAGACGGAGCTGGTTCCAGACAAGCGTGGGCACGAACTCAGACTCCATGATGTGACAGTAAAGCATGAGCTTCACACGCACCTCGTCGCCCTCCGACTGGCCGTCGGCATTGAGCAAGTTTCCAAAATAATGGACGAAGGTCCATTATCTCGTGGAACTCACATGTTGGGATGCGGGTAACTAGCTTGTGACCCGGGTCAAGGTTAACGCCAAGGTCCGAGTCTGTAGGGACCAGGGCGTTCCACAGCGCAGTGCGATCGAGGGATGCGGTAGCCGCAAAAAGAGTTTCAACTGTTTGGACGATCTCCGAGTCTAAAGGTAGCGCCGACATGTTCGTCTCCTCGGGCGAGACCTAAACGCTGAAGCTCAGCCGACGCGCTTTTCAGCGATCGGTCTGAAGCGCCTAGTTAGGTTCCGATAATCTCATTCAATCCTTCAATAACCTGAGCCAGTTCCTCGGGAGAAGCCCTACCAATCACTTTCCCAATCCTTTCGACCGCAAGCGTACGAATCTGGCTGATTTTCACCCACGATTTTTTAGGGAGCCCTCTTGCATGAAGTTCAAGCGTTAAAGGAAAGCCGGCGCGTTGAGGCTGACTCGTGAGCGCAACCGCAATCACCGTTCCGGAGCGTTCATTGAAAACGTCCTGGCTCAGAATCAAAACTGGCCGTTGCCCTGCTTGTTCTCGCCCCCGTACTGGATTCAAGTCGGCCCAGCGGATTTCGCCCCTCAGTATTCGGGCCATTCCGCTAGGTCCTCGGATAGCCCTTCTTCCGCAAGCGCTTTTTCGAATGTGGAATCAAGTTTGGCGCACTCTTGGGCTAGACGACTCTTCTCCAGTCGCGCGAGTTTCTCCGCAACGGCTTCCTCGATGGCCTGGCTGCGGTTGGGAAAGACTTGTTTCTTAACTAGTTGATCAAGGCGATTTAGGGTGGATTCATCTAGAGAAATTGCAACTTTGGATCTTGCCATGACTCACCTCGTGGTATGACAATACTTCATACCAAAACCTGAGTCAAGCCAAGGTATCAAACCTAACTATTGACTATACTGCCACGATCGCGGGCGGTGTATGTGGATATCAGCCCGCTATGTATCAAGCTAACGAATTTTTCAAAGTTGGTTCGTAGGGAAACAGCATGTCCACTTCGATTCAGATCATGTGTGGAATTCTTGGTGGAGCTCGCATGGCCGAGTAGTTTATAGACAATCCGGAATGCCAAGACGCCAAGACCGCAAAGATTTGTTTTGGTCTGTTTCTTCGTGCTCTTCGCGTCCTTCGTGGTGCGTTACGCCGTGACGCGAAACCCGATACTCCAAACTCGAAACCGCGATGTCAATCGCTGCAGCCGCGAATTTTCGTCGGCCCACCCGCGGCCTTTAACGCTTCTTCACCGAGCTTGATGTCGACCACCTGATCGTAGGTAGGTTTTTTGTCTGCCTGAATGTCGCCATTCTCGATGCCGTTTTCGATGGACCACTCGGTGCGTTCCCTGGAAAAACCCGTGTTGACGCTCCAGACGCAATTTTTCACCAGGTAATCGTAGGAGAAACTGACGGCCTCCTGAGGCTTCTTCGTCGCTTCCACCATGATCGGGATGACCTTTTCTTTCTGGTTGTAGATGACGCGGTTGGCCTCAATAAGGGAAGTCGCCACGTCGCGCACCATCGCGCGGTCCTTGGCGAGCATGCTGTCGGCCGCGCCGTAAGCGTTGAAGAAATATTTTGGCATCAGCTTGGAGAGATCGACGAGCACGTGCAGACCCGGCTTTTCCTTCTGCGCCAGGTGGACATCTTCCGGATGGAGCGCCACGGCGTTTAGCTGGCCGGCAAGTAGACCGGGCAGTCTTCCGGCAGTGGCCTGAGAAATGAATTGGACATCTTCCACTTTAAGACCGGCGGTCTTGAGCACCTCGCGGCCCATCACCCAGTTAAAGCCGCCCACGCCGCCACCGGTGGCACTAAGCCGCTTGCCTTTAAGGTCCGCCGCGGTTTTGATTTCCTCGCTCACCATGTATCCATGCGGCAATCTTGGCGCCATGCCCCAAAACTGCTTTGCCTTAAGGCCCTGGGATATGGCGGTGGCGTTGATCGAGGCCACCGCTTGGCCTTGGGTTACCGCCGCTAGATTGGCTGCCGATGAGCCACCTTCGAACTCGACGATCTCGGCGTCGATACAACGGCTTTTAAAGATTCCCAAATCGCGCGCCACATAGACAGGGGTGTGCACCACGTTAGGTGGCGCGACCGACACACCGATTTTTATTTTGCGCATCTCTTTGCAAGGAGCCTTGGCTTGAGCCGCGACGGTTCCGACTTCGGCACTGATCCCGGTCATAGCGGCAATCAGTAGCAGCGCGGCACGTACCGCCAAAATAAGACGCTTGCGCTTATTTTCACCGGTCATGTGTTTGCCTCCTTAGTTTGCTCATTCTTGGTCCGGTTGGTGCATCCAGGGCGCTACCCGCTTCTCAACGAAACGCAGCAAACCGGTCAACGTAATACCGAGAAGACCCAATGTCGCGATCGGTACGAACATCGCGTCAGTGCGATAGATGCTGGCGTAGCGCGAAATCAAATAGCCGATACCGGTAATCGCTGTATAGAGATCCGCGAGCACCATGCCGATCAAGCCGCGGCCGATGGCTAGCCGTAATCCGGTAACGATGTACGGCACTGCCGCGGGCAGCACGATATGCACCCAAAGCTGTCTCTCGCTGCAGCGGAAGGCGCGGCCGACCTCGGTTAGGCGGTTGTCGACGTTCTTCACGCCTTGATGAGTGTTGATGACGATCGGAAAGAAGGTGAAAAGAAAAACCACGGCAATTTTTGCGGTGATTTCGAAGCCGAACCATAGGACCAACACCGGCACGAGCGCCACTGATGGGATCGAATAGAGCGCGGTAATGTAGGTATCCAAAGCCACATCAACCACCCAGAAGCGCGCCATGATCAGTCCTAAAGCGATACCGAAGACCGTTGCCAAACCAAGGCCGGCGAACAGCACGATGAGGCTCTGGGAAAGATATTTCCACAACTCGCCGCTGGCAATCATTTTCACAGCCGCGCTGCCCACAGCGGTGGGATAGGTAAACAGAACGGGGTTGATATGCCGGCCCAAATATTCCCAAGCTCCCAGCACTACAAAGAGAGAGATGATCCGAATCGCTATCTGAGTCGTTGTCCAGCGTCGTTGGACAGCCCGGGCCTTTTGCCGCGCCGCTTGCTGCTCGGCGGCGATCTCTTGGTATGCGAAAGGGGCAGTTGCGTTAGCTGATTGCTCTTCGGTTCTACTAAGGCTCATTGCATCACCACAGACGGACGCAGTTCTTCCCAGATATGGTTTCGAAGCTCGGTGTAGCGCGACTCCGCTCGCACCGCCGCCGGATCGCGCGGTCGGGGAAAATCGACCGATAAAATTTCTTTGATGCGACCAGGCCGAGACCCCATGACCGCCACTCGGTCGCCCAAGATAATCGCCTCGTCGATCGAGTGGGTTATGAAAATCATCGTCTTGCGTTCGCGCTCGTGAAGCTGAAGTAATTCCTCCTGAAGCAGTTCCCGCGTTTGAGCATCCACCGACGCGAAAGGCTCGTCCATCAACAGGATTTCAGGATCAATGGCGAGAGCGCGCGCTAAACCCACGCGCTGCTGCATGCCGCCGCTCAGCTGGTAGGGATAATGGTTTTCAAAACCGGCCAAGCCGACCAGCCGGATGTAATGATCGAGGCGCTCAGCGATCAAGTCCCGGGACGCGCCGGCGATCTTGAGCCCGAAAGCGACATTGTCGACAACGGATTTCCAAGGTAACAAGCCAAAATGTTGGAAAACTATAGCGACGCCGGCTCGGGGCGAATCGACGGTTTGCCCGTCGATCAGCACGTGTCCGGAGCTCGGCGGGAGGAGACCACCGATACAGCGCAGCAGAGTTGTCTTGCCGCAGCCAGACGGACCGACTACGCAGAGCACCTCTCGGTTGCTGATTTGCAGATCAATATTGCGAAAGGCGACAACCGATCCTTCGAGGAAAAGCTTGCTCGCGTGATCGACCACAATCTTGGAGCTATTAGCCACAGTAGTGTTTCTCGGTTTGGAGCTGGCGAAATCTAACGCGGCGGACGCTACCAAGGCATCGCTGGCATGTCAATGCGAGCGGAAAAAAGTCGAGGATCGAAGATAGAGGATAGAAGATCGAAAAATGCGATTCTCAATCCTCAATCCTCCATCCTCGATCCTCGATCATCCTTCTTACGACACGCGTCACCGCCCCCACAATTCTTTACTCGCGAGACGCGCGCCTTCTGCCATTGCTTCGAACTTTGCCCAGGCGATCTGCGGTGATCCGACGCGCGGACCGAGACCGCAATCAGTGCCGGCCATGACGTTTTCTCGTCCGACGACCTTGGCGTAGCGCACCAGACGATCAGCGATCGCTTGCGGATGTTCGACGATGTCGGTGGCGTGACCGACGACACCGGGCACGAGAACTTTGCCGGCGGGAAGTTTTCTCTCTTCCCAGATGCGCCATTCATGTTCGTGGCGCGGGTTGGCCGCTTCGATGGAGATAGTGTCGGCCTTCACTTTTAAAATCAGATCGATGATGTCGCGCAGCGGAATGTCGTACTTATGCGGGCCATGGTAGCTGCCCCAGCAGGTATGAAAGCGCACGCGGTCAGGCGGAATATCGCGCAGGCCGTGATTGAGCGCGTCGACGCGCAGCTCCGCGTACTTGCGATATTCAGCGACGTTCATCTTCGACATGAACTGCCAGCCATCGGGTAAATCCGGATCATCGATCTGCAGGAGAAAGCCCGCGTCGACGATGGCTTTGTATTCCTCGTGCATGGCGTCGACGATGGCAACGAGATAGGTCTCGTCATCGGGGTAGTAATCGTTCTTCATCCAGTGCTCGATGGTGCCCGGCGCAATCGCGGGGAGAAACGCTTCTTCGTACTTCTGTCCTTGCAGCCCTGTCTTGAAATCGTCGATCTCAGCTTTGAGCGATTGGTGCCCGATATACTTTAGCGGCGCGTTGCAGAAGACTCGTCTGAGGTTGTCGCCGCGATGGTAAGATCGATTTTCAAAATAGTCGGCAAAATCCACCAGATCACGCGCGTAGATTGTGGATGGCCGGTCTTCGGGTTTCACTTCACGCTCGCTAAAGCCACTTAATCGCTCGCGCGCGTAGCGCGAGAAATTGGACTTGCCTACTTCGCCATCGTTGATGACGTCAAGACCGCAGGCTAGTTGTTTTTTGACGACTTCAGCGACAGCGCTGCGCACCCGTTTGGTGAAGGCATCTTTGTCGACGGTTTTTCCGGCGACCTGGGCGTTGTGCATTTCCTTCAAATCCGGCGGTTGCGGCAGTGCGCCGGCATGGGTGGTCAATATTCGGTCAGTGCTATATTTCTTGTATTCCTTTCCTCAACGGCTGGAACATCTGGAACTATTGGAACTTTTTGAACAGTTCCAGTCGTCCAATCGTTCCAGCCGTTCAATCGCTTCGCTACGTTCAAGTTGTTCATGGTCCAAAATTCTGCTGTCGTTATTTTAGTGACTCCCCGACCTTTTGAACGATACTAAAATCAAAGACTCGCTCCGGCGGCACCGGTTCTTTCGGTCTGATTCGCTGCGACGCGATTGCAATCATCTCGCGCTGAAGCTTTTCATCTACGGTGGCGGATTGTAGATATAGTTGTACGGTCGCATCGTAAATTCGCTCCGCGAACCGTTCCTTATCCTTGCCCAATTCGAAATATGGTCCCTTGATGAAGTCGATTACGTACTTCTTGTCGTTCCTAATGAGGCGAACCGCGCGTGTCGTCGCTCGGATCGTTTTGCTGACCAGATCGGGGCGTTCGGTGAGGGTGGCCTTGGTCGTCGTGAGTCCGCCCATGACGGCGCGGTAGACATCCGCGCCGGCGGCAAGTTTATGAAAACCTTCATCAAGCGCGAACAATTTTTGCGGGATCTGAAGCATAGTGGCGTCAATGGTGCCGGCCTTCAGAGCAATGTAAGTCACATCACTGCTTCCAAGCGGAAGAAAAGTCACCTGCTCCGGCGGGACATGATTGGCTATCAGAATCTGGCGCGCGAGAATTTCCGCCAACGACCCGACTCCCGAAACGCCGATCTTCTTGCCCCGTAGTTGTTGGATGCCGGTGATGTTCGGAACCGTAATCATGTCGAACGATGGGCGGTCGGTTAAAGCCAGGATTAGCCGGACGTCGGCACCGTTTACCGCGGCGCTGATACCCGTCCCCGTGGCGGTTGCGAAATCGATGCCGCCGGCCAACAGCACTTGCGGCGTCAGACCGGCTCTCACGAAAACGAGCTCGGGTTCCAAACCTTCCTCGCGAAACAAGCCTCTGTCCCGGGCGATCATATACGGCATGTCGAGGATGCTGCGCGAAACATACCCGATGCGTACGGTAATGAGTTTAGCGGATTTGTCCGCCGCCGAAAGTTCTTCAGCGCGAGATGCGATCGATGCTAGAATGGCTAATGCGATTAGTGCGAGGGGGATTCTAAATTTCATGTTTCCACAGGGCGAAAATGCAGCCCCCCTATCCTCGCCTTCCCTCGACGGCGGAAGGAATCGGAACGCTCTCTGATCTGGGTCCAGAAAATTTGCCGATCATTTCATCGTGTCGGCGACTTTTTGCGCGAAGCTAAAATCGAAAACGCGCTCGGGCGGCGGCAACTCCTTCGGTTTGACGCGCTGGGCAGCGACGGCGATCATCTCGCGCTGGAGCTTTTCGTCGACGGTTCCCGTTTGCAGGTAGTATTGCAGCGCGGCGTCGTAAACACGGTCGGCGTGCCGGTCGCGATCCTTGCCGAGGTCGAGATAGGGCCCTCTGATGAATTCTATGGCGAATTTCTTGTCGTTCCGAATCAAGCGCAACGCTCTTTGCGTGGCGCGGATGGTCTTGGTGACGAGCTCGGGCCGTTCGGAAGTGATTGCCTTCGTTGTAGTCAGGCCGCCTTGCACGGCACGGTAAAAATCCGCGCCGGAGGCGAGTTTGCGAAATCCCTCATCTATGGCAAGAAAGGTCTGCGGGATCTGGAGCATAGTGGCGTCGATGGTGCCAGCCTTCAAAGCCACATACAGCACGTCGCTCGTGCCCAGAGGAATAAAAGTAACTTGCTCCTGCGGAAGCTTGTTGGCGAGAAAAATCTCGCGGGCGAGAGTTTCGGCCAGGGCGCCGAACGCGGTGATGCCGAGTTTTTTGCCACGCATTTGTTGGAGGTTCGTGATGCTCGGCAGCGCGATCAGATCGAAGGAAGGTTTGTCGCTCATAGCGAAGACGACCCTCACATCGATGCCACTTAGCGCGGCGGTGATAGCCGTCCCCGTCGCCGTGCCGAAATCGATGCCGCCGGCCAGCATCGCGGGAATTGTTTGAGCCGCTTTTATGAAAATAAGCTCAGGCTCCAAACCCTCTTCGCGGAAATAACCGCGGTCGCGGGCGATAATAAAAGGCATATCCAGGATGCTGCGTGAAACATAGCCGATGCGCACGGTGGTCAGCTTGGCGGATTTTTCCGCGGCCCCAGCGTCTTCAGGCGATGGAATTAGCGCTAGGGCGACTAACGAGAGTAACAACAGGGTTTTGCATTTCATCTTTCTACCTATCGCTTTAGAAGCGGCCGCCAAAAACACTAAAAGTCGAAACCCAAGACTGAAACTTTTTAGCACGCTCCTGAAAAATTCCGTCGGAGTCCTTCGACGGTGCTCAGAGCATGTCCTGAGCTTGCCGAAGGAACGAACGGTGCGGTTTTGTTATCATTGAGGATTTTCCGTTCATGCTGAGGCTCTCGAAGCATTCCGGACATTGTTTTCAGCAGCCTGCTACGCGTAGGCGTCGTAGATGCCCTCGAATTTGGCGAGCTTGAAGCGCACCATATTGTGCGCCGCGGCTCGCACCAATTCTTTATCCCGGTCGGTATTGGCATTCCGTGCGATCGTCTCGGCGGCCATCGCCGTATGTTCCTGGTCGACTTTGCCATGGACGATGAAAAAGGTTCGGGCCCGGCTATCAAGCCCGTAATGCTTTTCCAGAGCGGCGTCGAACTCGTCCGAGTAGCGACAAACCATGGTCTCGTTGACCAACGCGCCGGCACGAGTCTCCGCCGGACTTCCGAGAAACATGCCGCGGATGATCGCCCCCGTGTGCGCGACACACTCGTAGATCATGATCTCCTTCTCGAAGTCTTCGTCCTTCAATCCAATGGCTTCGCCGAATCGTTTCATTAGGCCGGGGTGCGACGACTCTTCGACGAACAGCTCGACAAACTGATTGTAGGCAGGTGGATTACTGGCGTTCTTTACCATGCAGAAGGCGAGCCCTTTGTTGATGGCGTGATTAGACAGATAATGCTGCAGCGCAAAGCCTCTGAGCCGCTTCTTTGACAGCGCGCCTTCGCGCAACTCGGTGAAGTAACGGCTACTCATCAATCGGTCGACGCCCGGGTCAATGATTTCCCGCATCAGTGAATCAATGAAAGCTTGGTTTTCCATAAATGTCTTCCTTATATCGTCGGTAATTGCCTAAGCACGAGGAAACATACTCAGAGGCGTAAAACAGAGTCAAGGGGTAAAACAGCTCCCGCACGGCAATTCGAGGGCATTCTTATTGTTGACAGCAGTAGTCGAGCATCTCTATATTCCCGCCAGACAAGAGTAACGAGAAGTACTCTGAAGCGTTCGTTTTAGTGAGGAACGTAATATGCCCAAGGCTCAAATAGGCGAGATCGAAATCTATTATGAACAGCGAGGGAACGGCGAGCCAGTTCTGCTGGTGCCGCCTTCTTGGTGGCCGAGCGATACCTGGAACGTTGGCGTGGTACCGTTCTTGTCGAAGCGTTACCGGACGATCATCTTCGATTGCCGCGGCACGGGCCGGAGCGACAAAGCGACGACCGGGTACTCAGTCAGCCAGTTTGCTAGAGATTGCGCAGGTCTCTTGGAGAAGATGCATATTACTCGCTGTCATGCGGTAGGTTTCGCGCTCGGTGGACAAATCGTTCAAGCACTCGGCCTTGAACGCCCCGATTTGGTCGCGACACTGACTATCGCGGCGGCGGGGCCGGGATCGAAGAGGCTCGACGGCGGCCCGCGCGATTTGTCGCCGGAAGCGGCGCGGGAAATTCGCGAGCTGGGGTTTGAGCGATACATCCGCGGACACATCGACAATGACGGCATGGCTTTTAACCCGAACTTTTATCGTGCACACCGTGACGTGGCGTCAGCTTTATCCGACGCTCTCTGGTCAGGACAAAGCACGGTGGAACAATTTCGTCTCCACGAAGAAGCGCGCTTGACTTGGGATGCGTTGGGTAAGGCCCCTGAGGTCAAAGTACCGACGCTGATACTGTGCGGCGAAGATGATGACGTAAACCGGCGTGGTAGCACGCCGGTGGGTACGGCGCGCCGGCTTGCGGAGCTCGTGCCGGCTTGCGAGGTGGCGCTGATTCCCGGCGTAAGACATATGACCTTTTGGGATAGTGATGGCGCGTTAACCGCACTGCAAGATTTCCTCGAACGCCATCCGATCTACAGGACTTAATGCGCCACGCTTTGAATTTTGAACCGTGAACGCAAACGATGCAAAAATAGGGAACCGACGAGCATGACTGTTCAGAAGCGTGAGACAAACTTACTAGTGCTCATTCTATGCGTGTTGGCCATTATCGTCTCAGTTGATAGCCCCGCGCAGGACAAAGGCAAGAGCGGCGCGAGTGAAGCGGTCTCGCAACTCTATGCCGCGGCGAAGAAAGAAGGCACGGTCATCATCTGGGGACCCACGGACGCGATTGTTTATCAGCGGATGCAGGAGGTGCTGGATAAACAGTATCCGGGCATCAAAATCGAACACTTCGAGAGCATTCCCGAGCCGCTGGTGCAGAGAATCATCGCCGAGAGTCAAGCCGGAAAGCCGGCGGCTGTTGACATCATTCAGTCCGGTTCGTTACGCGCGCTGCGGCCTTTGATCGATCGCGATATGCTGGCCGCTTTTCCCGGATGGGAAAAGGATTTTGGCCTTGATGCGGTTTATGCCAACCAGCGATTTGTCGGCGCCTATAATCTCACCTTGCCGATTGCTTACAACACCAAAATGGTGAGCGCGCAGGAAGCGCCCAAGAGTTGGGAAGATCTCGCCGACCCGAAATGGAAGGGAAGAAAGCTGATTATCGAGGCACGACTGGTGCCTTTTGCCATGCTCGGCACCGAGTGGGGCAAGGGCAAGGCGACCGAATTGACCAAGAAAATTCTCGGCCAGCAGCCTCTTATCGTACAAGGCGGCACCACGGTCGCCAATGCGCTTGCCGGTGGCCAAGTCTCGATCGCTGTCGGCACCTACGCCTTTACGATCGAGGGTTTGAAGAAACAGGGAGCAGCAGTTGACTGGATCACCGTATCGCCATTGCCGGTGCTGACTTCGGCCGAAGGAGTTCTCAAAACCGCGCCTCATCCGAATGCGGCGCGCTTCTTCGCCGGTTGGATGGGAACTCCCGAGGGGCAGAAAATCAGATACGCGACACGGGGCCAGGCGATGGAGGTCGGCAGAAACGCCATCGGCTCCGTCGCTGAACGAATCAAAACCAATAAGCCGGCGATCATATTGGAAACCGATAGGACCTTTGCGTCGATTCTGGAAATTCAGCGCGAGCTGGGAAAACTACTCGGCGCATTGCGCTAGAAATGATCCGAGTGCATCAGACCGAGCATTCGGCGGTTCAACGTTCCCTGAATTGTCATCCCGAACCTAGTGAGAGATCTCGACTTGAGGCCGAGATTCTTCGCCTCCGGCTCAGAATGACACCGGGCAGCAGTATGTGTGCTCTCAAAAAAAGTCTGTCGCCTCGTTAATAATTTCCGTCTGCAATGAACGTAACGCCGGTCACTCTCGCCAAACACGTGCCGCTTAGACGTTGGTCAGTGGTACGCAAACTGTCTGCTCGCTCAGTGGCCTTTGGGCTAACCCTAATTACCGTCTCTTATTTGGTCCTCGTTCCGCTGCTCATGTTGCTCTACGCGAGCATCAAGAGCACGGAGGAAAAGCTGCCATTTGAATCTACGGTCACGACGCTGAGCAATTACGCGGCGGTTTTTACCAGTTCGTCGACGTTGCCGATTTTTCTCAACACTCTGTTTTTTACCGCCGGCTCGCTGGCGATAGGACTACCGTTGGCGATTCTCTTGGCCTGGTTGTTGGAACGGACGGCGATCCCGGCGCGCGCCTGGATTGCCAACTTGATTCTCGTGCCGATGACGATTCCGTCCCTCTTGTCGGCGATCGCCTGGATTCAGCTGCTCGATCCGCGCATCGGACTCGTCAATATTGTCCTACGCAGCGCTCTCGGTATGACAGGAGATACCGGACCTTTTGATATCTATTCGCTTTACGGCATGTGTTTCGTCCAGGGATTGCGTTTGGTGCCGTCGGCGTATCTCATGATTGCGGCCTCCTTTCGAGCGATGGACCCCTCCTTAGAAGAGCAGAGTGCGATGGCCGGCCGTGGCGTCGCGCAGACCACGCTGCGTGTCACGCTGCCGATCATGCGGCCGGCGCTGCTCGCGGCGCTTATCTATTTCATCGTCGTCGTCATCGAATCGTTCGACATTCCCGGGTTGTTGGGTTTCACTGCGCGCATTCGCGTGCTGAGCACGGCGATTTATTGGGCGACTCACTCGGAGGTCGGCTTGCCCGACTATGGCTTGGCGTCGGCCCTTGGAACCATCGTGTTGGCAGCCGCGCTTCTGCTCATGTGGAATTACCAGCGGCTGACCGCGCACCAAGAACGGTTCGCCACCATCACCGGTAAAGGGTATCGGCCACGACAGCTCAGTCTAGGCGTGTGGGCCGTACCTGCAACGGTGCTGTGCGTATTTTACATTTTCGTTGCCGTGTTTTTGCCGTTCGTGATGCTGCTTTGGACGAGCGTCCAGCCTTTTTACGCGCCGCTGTCGGCAGAATCGCTGGGGCGCATGAGCTTCGAGAGCTATTACAAGATTTGGCAGGAGAGTAGCGTCGTCCGCGCGCTGTGGAACACGATGGTGCTGGCGCTGGTCACATCGATCGCGACGATTTTGCTGGCGGTGCTGGTAAGCTGGTTCGTGGTGCGGCGCAGAAGACAAACCGATGGGCTGGCACACTATCTCGCGACCGTATCATTTTTGCCCCAATGCGTGCCGAGCATCGTCATCGGTCTGGCATTTATCTTCGTCTACGTGCGCTTCCCGGTTCCGATTTACGGCACGCTCTGGATTATCGCGCTGGCAATGACGACGCGTTATCTCGCTTTCAGCTCGCGAACGACGACTTCAGCGCTCATGCAAGTGCACGGCGAGTTGGAAGAAGCCTCGCAAATGGCCGGTGCGCCTTGGACGCGCACGCTGCGGCGCGTCACCATGCCGCTGCTGGCTCCCGCGATCATCAATGTTTTTCTTTGGGTGGCCGTGCATGCGATGCAGGAGCTGTCGATGGCGTTGATGCTGTACAACCCCGATACCGTGGTGGTCTCGACGATGATCTGGAGCATGTGGCAGAACGGGCGGACCGCCGATGCGGCGGTCCTCGGCGTGCTGTTGACGGGGTTGTCGGCGTTGTTGCTGGTGGGCGGCCATGTGCTGTCGTCCGGCGTGATTCGAACTCATAGCGGGCCTGAGCGTGATCGGCGTAAGAGATTTGGTCAAAACGTTTCCCGGTGCCCGCGGCGAAGTGCGCGCGCTGCGCGGCGTTTCGTTCGAAGTGGGAAAAGGTGAATTATTTACGCTGCTCGGTCCCAGCGGTTGCGGCAAGACGACGACGCTGCGTTGCATTGCCGGTTTGGAACAGCCGCTATCAGGCGAGATCCGCATCAACGACCGTGTCGTATTCAATGCGGCAGATGGCGTATTCATTCCGCCGGAGCAGCGCCGTATCGGCATGGTCTTTCAATCCTATGCCATCTGGCCGCACATGACCGTGTATCAAAATGTCGCTTACCCGTTGACGAGTGACATCGGCCGCAAAGAAATAGGCGTGCGCGTTGGCGGAATTCTCGAAAGATTAGGGCTCGGCCCTTTGGGAGATCGGCTCGCGCCTAATCTCAGCGGCGGGCAGCAACAGCGGGTAGCGCTGGCGCGCGCTTTGGTCGCTCAGCCGCAGGTTTTGTTGCTTGATGAACCGCTCAGCAATCTCGACGCGAAGCTGCGCGAGCAAATGCGCTTCGAGCTCAAAGCGCTGCAGGAGTCCTTCAAGATTACCACGGTCTACGTCACCCACGATCAGGAAGAAGCGCTGGCGTTGTCGGATCGTATCGGGCTCATGCACGAGGGAACGCTTCTCGAAGTCGGTGCCCCCGCGGAGCTCTATCTGCGGCCCGCACATAAAATCACAGCGGATTTCCTCGGCAATGCGAACTTTATTCCCGCCCACGTAGAAGGCCACGAAAAGCAGTTAGGCGCCGAAATACTGGTAGCAACACCGCTCGGTAATTTCGTCGCCCAGCGTGGCGCCGAGTGGCAAGTGGGAGTGCCGGCGCAATTGTTTTTTCGTCCCGAGTACGTCGATTTGCTCGATGACGCGGATGGCGCGGTGGACGGACCGAATCGCGGCTGCGGAGTCGTCGAGCGCGTGTCTTTTCTCGGCAATTCCGCCGACGTGATTATTCGTTGCGGCGAAATCGGCCTGCGTGCGCGCGCTCACCCGGCCTGTTTGCCCGCGGTCGGCAAACGCGTGTGCTTTCATGTCGCGCCGAGTTCGTGCATCGTTTTTGCGGCTTAAGATGTTAGCGCCGCTGAAGGCGCCATGGTTATGAATTTCGGGTTCAGATCATATGTAGGGGCGTGTGACGCACGCCCTCTTTTCTAGGGTCGTCATCCCCGAACCCATGTGAGGGATCTAAGAAAGATTTCTCTAGGAGCATATCATGACGCCCACAATTGTTTCTCATGAAAAAACTCAGCAGACCAGCCTCGAATGGCGCCTCTACCACGACATGCTGGTGACGCGGTTATTCGAAGAAGCTTTGATTCGCTGGGAGCACGAAGGAAAAATTTCTGCGCAAACCTTTCCCAGCAAAGGTCAGGAGGCGATCGCGATCGGCTGCTGCCTGGCGCTGGAAAAAGGCGACACGGTGATTCCTTCATTTCGCACACGCGGTGCGATGATCGCGATGGGAGTGAGCATCACCGAGCAGCTGCGTGAATTTGTTCATAGCCCGCTGGCGGCGGGCGATTCGCGCGATGCGCCGCATCATAGCTCCTGGCCCGAACGCGGCGTGATGCCGGGATCGACGATGATCGGCGGGCATCTGGCGATGGCCGCGGGACTCGCGCTGGCGATGCAAAATGAAAAGCAAGGCGGAGTAAGCGTGGCTTTCTTCGGCGACGGTACACTGGGCTCCGGCGATTTGCATGAAACCATGCATATCGCGGGGACGTGGAAACTTCCGCTAATCTTGGTTTGTGAGAATAATGGCTGGGAAATGTCGACTCCATGGCCGAAGGTGCGCAAGACGCGCTCTTTGATTCCTTACGCTGAGCCGTTTGGTTTTGCGACACGCAATGTCGATGGTAACGATGCCTTAGACGTTTATCAGGCGGCGCGCTGGGCGCGCGCGACCGCGCTAAGTGGCCAACCGGTGTTTCTCGATTGTTTCACGTTTCGCGTCGGTCTTTACAGTTCGCATTTCGGCGAAGTGCGGCCGGAGATTGAAAACGAGTTGGCAGAATGGGCCGAACGCGATCCGCTAAAGCGAATGGCTGATTGGCTGATAGAGCATGACGCTGCCTCTACCGACGATCTGGAACGACTGCGGCAGCAAGAAGAAACTCGGCTCGAGGCGTTTAACGAAGTTCTTGGCGAGGTGAAGTAAGGGCCCGACTTTCAGGCGCGATGTAGGGCGACCGGCCGGTCGCCCCTACAATGCAAGGGCGAAAAGGACTCCCGGGAAGAGGAATGAAGATGACTACGCTGAGTTATCGCGACGCCGTCGCCAAAGCACTGCAGGATTCGATGCGAGATGAGCCGCGCTTGATTCTTATCGGGCAAAACCTCAGTAGCCATGCGTTCAAGAACCTCGCGGAAATGTATGGAGCCGAGCGTGTGCGCGATTCGTCGATCAGCGAAAGCGCGATGGTCGGCATGGCCGTGGGCGCGGCCATGAAAGGCATGAAGGTCGTGGTGATGATCGCCTATGCCGATATCGCTTCGGTCTGCCACATGGCCATCGTGCAGAGCGCTGCGAAATTGCATTATCTCACGAACGGACGGTTGAATTGTCCAGTGGTCATTCGCCTACCCATCGCACGTTTTCGCGGTCATGGGCCGGAGGGAAACGAAGTCGCTGCCTCGTGGTTCTACAACGTGCCGGATCTGAATATTGCGATGCCCGGTTCGGCGAACGAGGCTTACTGGAATTTTCGGGATGCCTTGCAGCGGCCGACGCCGACTTTATTCTTCGAAGATCGCTCGATTCACACGCGTTCGGGCATAGTGGCGGAGTCCAATCCCAGTGGCACAGCAGAAATCACACGCTCTGGCGATCGGCTGACGATCATCGCTGCGGGACGCACCGCGGCGCTGGCTGAGGACGCTGCCGATGAATTGGCGAAGCAGGGAATTCGTGGTGCAGTCGAAGTTGTGAGTTTGGGATTCATCAAGCCGCTGGATAAAGAAACGGTTCTCAAGGCAGCAACTAAAACCGCGCGAGTGCTCATTATTCAGGACGAGCCCGTCTTGGCGGGATACGCGACATACCTGCGCTGTTTACTCGATGAATTACCGACCGGAAAACTGGCGTTTCCGCCACGTATTGTCGCCGGTGCCGATCAGTATATGCCGTTTTGGGATGAACGGTCGTTCTTGCCGTCGGTGGAAGCTATAATCGCTGCCGCGCGTGAGATGATGGAAGAAAAATAGCAGCGAGGCAATTTTGGTGTCAGAAAAGCTGTCAGAGGTTTTCGAACGCTTCGCCAGAGATGAGTTTCACAACTCTTCGCCGCTTTATGAGCGGCTCTCTAGGGCAATCGCGCAAGATTCGGAGTTGCTCGCTCTCGCGGCGGAATGCCGGAAGGGCGAGCGGATTCCGAATTTACTTTTTGCAGCGATTCATTACCTATTATTGACTGGCAGTTCTCATCCTCTTGCGCGGTTCTACAAAAGTCTCGGCGGCTCTTTCGCGGGTCACGAGGATCCATTTCCTGACTTTCGCTCTTTTTGTTTGCAGCAATCTGAGCGACTCCGCGAATTGGTCGCAGCTCGCTTGGTACAGACCAACGAGGTAGGTCGTTGTGGGGGACTGATGCCGGTATTTGTTGTCGCATCCAAGGGTGTTTTGGGTCGGCCTCTGTATCTCGTGGACATTGGCGCAAGCGCAGGCCTAAACCTTTTTTGGGATCTCTACGGCTATAATTATGGCGATCGGCTCAAAGGTGGCGACAGAAATTCGCCCGTTCAGATCGAATGCGCGTTAAGGGGACCGAATGCTCCACCGATCCCACCTTTTTTTCCGCCGGTGTCCGGACGCGTGGGCGTAGACTTGAATCCCCTCGACGTGCGAGCGGAGGAGGACGCGCTATGGCTGCGCGCTCTGATCTGGCCGGAGCACGAGAAGAGAGATGAACTGCTGCGCAATGCCATCGCGGTCGTGCGTCATCAGCCGTTACAACTGTTGGCGGGCGATGGAATCGATCTGCTACCAGAGATCAACAAGGCGGCACCTATCGACTCGGTGTTATGCATCGTGAGAATTTTTACTCCAATTTCGCAGGAAGGTCGTTATCGTTTGACGACATTGGTTGCAGATTATGCTGCGAAGCGCGATGTCATGATGATCACGGCTTGTCCCCATGGCAGTGATGATTCGGAGCTTTGTCTGACGTCGTTCGTCAACGGCCATCGAAATGAACACGGTCTCGCTTACATGCAAAACCACGGCAACTGGATCGAATGGTTGAATCATGGATGAGCTTAGGGAGGCAAACGTGAGGCTGAACGTTCTGACTTCGCTGGTTGTTTTGCTGATTGGTTTCGGAACCGCGCCTGGGCAAGTAACCAATCCCGACCTCATCGCCCAGGCGAAAAAAGAAGGACGCGTCACCTGGTACACGACTGTGTCCATCCCCGAGAGCAAACAGTTTATGGACATGTTCGAGAAGCAATATCCTTTTATCAAAGTCGATTTGCTTCGTTCCGGCTCGGGCCCCCTGGTCAATCGCATCGTCAGCGAGTATGCGGCAAAGAATTACGCCGCCGACGTTTTGCACGGCATGTCGAGCCGGGGCGGGTTCACTGTCCTCAAGCAGAGAAATATCATCGGCCGCTACGAATCGCCCGAGCGCACATATTATCCCGCCGAACTCAAAGATAAGGACGGTTACTGGGCGTCTACTTTTCAAAATACCTTTGTGCTGGCCTACAACAAACGAAACGTGAAGCCTGACGATGTTCCGAAAACCTACGAGGACTTGCTGAAGCCCATGTGGAAAGGCAGGCAGATCATCAACGACACGGATAATTTCGAGTGGTTCGACGGATTGCTCAAATTCTGGGGCCGGGACAAAGGGCTCGCTTATTTTCGTCGCTTGGCGCAGCAAGATCAGATCTTTCAGCGCGGCGCGCGCGGTCGTATTCAACTAGTAGCGGCGGGCGAAGCCCCGCTCACGATCGGTTACGGGCCGCACGCCCAAAGTTTTGTCAATCAAGGCGCGCCGATCGAGTGGGTGCCGCTGGAGCCTGTGGTGGTTATCGTCAACAGCGTTAGCATCGCGCAAAGAGCGCCGCATCCCGCAGCCGCGAAGCTTTTTATCGACTTTCTTTTCTCCAAACCCGCGCAATTGAAACTGCGCGAATTGAGCCGGATTCCGTCGCGCAGCGACGTCGATGCCGATCCGCCACGACTCATCAAGGGCTTTAAGAAGGTGGTTCAAGATATTGAAAACGAAAGCATGGCAGAGTCAATCAAGCTCTTTCAGCAGACCTTCGGTTTAACGCCTGGATAGACGACTTTCACGGTGGGCGTATAAGAAGACCACGGGCGCTGTCAAGGAAACCCAAGCGTCAACGCGGCTGAGATGTAGGAGCGGGTTTCAAACCCGCCCCTACTTTGCGACTTTTGCGTTCTTTGCGGCTGAGAACTCTTTTATGCCTATGCCGCGAACTTCGCCGTTGCGGTCATGGTCACGTTGCCATTGGAGTCGAGCGACCACAGCGTCACTTCGCGCCCGTCGGCGCTTGGCGTACCCGCAATAGTAAAATTACCGGTGTCGTAGGTCTGGCGCGCCGTCTGAAAACCAAAATAATTGAGCGGGCGGCTTGGCACCTCACTGCGGCACATCTCGATCATCAACTGGCAGATGAGAGAGGTCTGCACTACCAGGCCCGGAAGTTTTTCTACCTTGGTGACGTAGTCGCGATCGTAATGGATACGGTGGCTATTGAACCGGATCGCCGAGAAACGAAATAGCAGCGGTGTTTTAGGTTCGAACACGCGTTTCCATTTGGCCTCAGCTGGAACCGCGGGCGCAGCTTTAGGCGCCGCGTCGGCTCTTGCTTCACTGAGCATCATCATGTCGCGTTCCTCGACGACGGCGAGGCCGCGGCTGCTCGAGATACTGCTCTTTTCAATTATGGTGACCATGGCGCCGTTCGGCCCGTCATCGATTTGCATGTCGGCGATCTCGGTGACCTTCTTGATCTCGTCACCCACGCGGAGCGGTTCGTGAAAGGTCATACGAGTCCCACCGATGCGCCGACGCGGTAACGGAATCGCAGGTATCAAACCACCGCCTGAAGCCTGGCCGTCCTCACGCATCTGCGTCGGTCGATGTGACGGCGGAAAAAAACCGCCATGCCAACCGGGCGGAACTACCTCTCCTTTATCAGTCGGCGCCTTCTCCAACCCAAGAGTCGCGGCGAATTTTAACATCACCGACCCGGTGACGACGTCGATCGCCGTTTCGCTTTTGCCGATATAGCTTTTGAAGCTTTCCAAAGATTCAGCCATGGCGCTACCTCCGTTTGATTTTGTCTGTTGCGGAGCCTAGTCCGCCGCGGATGGCGGTGTCAAGTTAAGAATGAGCTAATGATGAGTGAAAGGAAATTTGTAGCCCGGATGTAGCACGGCGTAATCCGGGATCTTGTCGATAATGCGTGTTCCGCATAACATCGCCCATGGTTAATTACCTACGCAATTTTTTGCCAGGTAGTACTTATTTGTTACGGTGACACTCCGCGACCGTAGAGCAGACTTCTTGGTTCGTTACGTTCAGTTTCTAAGAGAAGCTTTTCGATGGGTGCGTCACGCTCAGCCATTCGACCCGGATGCGGTCGTGGTCATGCCCGATCACCTTCATTCTATTTTGACCTTGCTTGAAGGAGACGCGAATTATTCGCATCGCTGGCGTCTGATTAAGGCGCACTTTGCCCGCGGCCTAGCGACGGGTATCCCTCTGTTTCTCCTACCGCGTCCGGTTGTATTCGTAGTCTTCACGCTCGCCTCTGCCAACGCGGAGTTCGGCAGGCAGTGACGGGCGAGTGGCGTTCAATTTCGCGTGTGCCTCCAAGGCTGCCTGGTCGATCCAGCGTTCCAGGATCGTCAACTTGTCGGGATTGACGACGCTTTGAAAAACTTCGAATTGTTCGCAACCGGGTTCTTTCATTATCTCTGCGCAGCGCGCCTTGTATAAAGGTGCCAGCTCAGAGCCTTTTCCCGGTGCCGCGTTGATCATTACGATGAGCGAATTATTATTTGTGAAACCGCATGAACTATCATTCAGATGTGATGATTGTGTCAAGGAGTTTGAATCGCGCGGGTCACTTTCATGATCGAGATTGCCCTCACCCTAGTCCTCTCTCACTTCGTGGGTGAGGGGATTGGGAATAAGAAGATCCAGGAATATGCTGTGCTGCTCCCGCGCAACAGGGAGCGAATCGCAAAGCGATGTCTGTCAGCGCATCGACCACCAGCCGCGGTCAATGGTGCGCGCGCAAGTGCGTTGAGCAGCTTCGATCGGAGCTTTGTTGCCGTTAATGGAAGCGGTCATTTCGAAGCAGACTTCTTTCCCGCTCAGGCGGTAACTATCGATGGTGTACAGCAGGATATTGTTCGCCCCCAGGGAAAACTCGGTTTGCTTTTCCAATGTGATCGGCTCGGTCTTGCCATCTTCGACGATCGCGACGATCGCTAGGGTGGCGTGACAGATATCCGAACTGTCGGAACGAATGGTGGCGCGCCATTGATCGATTTTTCTCGCTTCAGGGAGAGGGTCGGGAAACATCGTCAAAGACTCCAGTTCAAGCTTTGGCGTCGTGCCGCAGGAGCCTTGATGGGGAGTTTGCGAGGTCGCGCAACTCTGAAGAATCAAAGCCGTGAGTCCGAGCACCATCGCAGCATGCTTAACATTTTTCACGTGGCTTCCTTTCAAAGTTTCAGGGAGCGACATCACTTGAGCAAGGAACGCAGGATCGGCTCCAGAACCTTCCACACGTTGGCCGCGACGATTTCGTGTCCTTTGGCGGTCGGATGGATGCCGTCGGATAAATTGAGGTCACGCACGCCGCCGACGCCTTCGAGGACGAAGGGGATAAGCGCGGCTTTGTTTTGCTTGGCAATATCGCGAAAGACCGCTTCGAATCTTTGTCCGTAGTCGCGTCCCATATTGGGCGGAACCATCATTCCGGCTAAAACAATTTTTGCTGCCGGATACTTGGCGCGGGTCCGATCAATAATCGCCTGCAGATTTTTTTTCGTCGTCTCCACCGGCAGACCGCGCAAACCGTCGTTGCCCCCCAGCTCCAAAACCAAGACGTCCACGCGATTTCTGAGAAGCCAATCCATGCGGCCCAAACCACCGGCGGTGGTATCGCCGCTCTGGCCCGCGTTCACGACTTTAAATTGCCACCGCTGGGCGTCTATTTTTTCCTGAATAAGCGCCGGATACGCCTGCGACGGATCGAGCCCGTATCCCGCCGTAATACTATCGCCAAGAAACACGATGACCTTAGGTTGGGGCGCGGCGAAGGCGAGATCATCGACCACGGAGGTCAAGCAGAGAATTAATAGCCAAATGATCGCACGGCCGCGGCTGTGTTGTTTAGCTTTTGTAAACATTCTACAGTTTGAACGGATGCGGCATTTTTATTCGACCGAATACATTACCATAGGTTCGCGATCTCATTTCAACTATGAGCAACCATTGTGTCTTAAGCGTAGAGCATTTGAGTAAATTTTTTAAGAGCGGCGATCAAACCCTATCGGTTCTCCATGACATTTCATTTGCGATCGAAGAGGGCGGCAGCTGTGCCATCGTCGGTCCGTCGGGAAGCGGCAAAACGACGCTCATCGCGATTTGCGCCGGGCTAGAGCGGCCGAGCGAAGGATCGGTCGACTTCAATGGCGTTTCTCTGCACCGCGCCAGCGAAGACGAGCTTGCGCGAATACGCAACCAGTTCATCGGCTTCATTTTCCAAAGCTTTCAATTGTTGCCGTCGCTGACGGCGCTGGAAAATGTCATGGTGCCGGCGGAGATTCGCGGCGAGAATCATGCGCGCAGCCGTGCAACGGATCTCTTGCAGCAAGTCGGGCTCGACGGTCGCTTGCAGCACTATCCGATTCAGCTTTCAGGCGGGGAGCAGCAGCGCGTGGCGATTGCCCGAGCGTGCATGAACCGGCCGAAAATTCTCTTTGCCGACGAGCCGACGGGAAATCTCGACGGAGAAACCGCCAAGGAGATCGTCAGGCTAATTTTCAATCTTAACGCGACCGCCGGGACGACGCTGATCTTGGTCACCCACGATAACGATTTAACCAGACAAGCGGGGCGCGTGATAAGCTTGAGAGCCGGTCGTTTATTGTCCGATACGCTGACGACGGTTGCGAGCCCGCCAAGTCAGGAAGCTTAGCTGACTATGGATCGGCTCATTACGAAATGGATTTGGCGGATGGCGCTGCGCGACAGCCGGCGCGGCTTGAGACCGCTGTTGCTTTCCATGTCCTGCGTCATATTGGCAGTCGCCTCGGTCGTGGTGGCATTTTCTTTCCGTGAAAACCTGCAGTCGAGTATTCAGGCGCAATCGAAAAGCTTTAGCCGCGAGCCATTTTCACCGGAAGACGAAGCGTTATTTCGCTCGCTAGGCGGTGATCAGTCGCGCCAAATCGGTTTTACTTCGATGGCCTACTTTCCCAGAAGCGGCGATTCGCGGCTGGTGCAGGTGCGCGCAATCAGCGGCGGCTTCCCTTATTACGGAGCACTGGAAAGCGAGCCGGTAATTTCGCTGGCAAGTTTTCACCGTGGCCCCAACGCGTTAGTCGATGAGAATGTGATGCTGCAATTCAACACGCAAGTGGGCGACCCAGTCAAGATCGGCGACTATGAATTCCAGACCGCCGGGAAGCTGCGCAAAATTCCCGGCGAGAGTTTGGCCTTCTCGCTGATCAGCCCACGAATTTACATCCCGATGGAATATCTCGACCGTACGCAGCTCGTCCAGAAGGGCAGCTTGGTGCGTTACCGCGTGTTCTTCAAGTTTCACCGTGACACTGATGTCGATCTCTTGGTCGCCAATCTTATGCCCGAGCTTCAACGCCTTCATTTGGAAGCCGACACGGTAAGCAAGCGCACCGCTTCGATTGCCATATCGATGGCCAATCTTTCGCGCTACCTCGAGCTCGCCGTATTCATCGCCGTGCTCCTCGCCGGCGTGGGAGTGGCCAGTGTCGTGCACGTTTATGTCAAAGGAAAGGTTCAGTCGGTGGCGCTGCTTCGGTGCATTGGCGCGGCATCGCGCGAAACAGTTTCCGTTTACTTGATTCAAGTGCTGCTGCTGACACTGATCAGTTCGTTTCTCGGGACCGTATTGGGTATCGCGGCGCAGTTCGCGTTGCCGTACGCGCTCAAAGACTTTTTGCCGGTAACAACCGTGGTTACGCTTGCGCCGGCCGGTATCGGCGCAGGCTTGGCTGTGGGCTTAGGGACAGCGCTATTGTTTGCTTTGATTCCGTTGCTGCCGCTGCGCAAAATCTCGCCGTTGCTGGCGCTGCGCGCTTCCTTCGACAACGAGCGACCGGCTCAGGATAAAATGGTGTGGATGGTGTTCGGACTCATCGTTGCCGGCATCGCTGCGTTTGCTGTGGCGACGACCGGCAGCAAGATCTTTGGTTTATGGTTTACGGGAGGTGTTCTGGCAGTATTCGGAGTCTTGATTCTACTTGCACGCAGCGGCTCTCTATTGGTGCGTAAGTTCGCACCCAGTGTTTTGAGTTTCGCGTGGCGCCAAGGGCTGGCGAACCTACACCGTCCCAACAATCAGACCACCGCGGTAATTTTGGCGATCGGGCTCGGAACATTTTTATTGGTAACGCTCTACAGTGTGCACGACATGTTGGTGAATCAGGTCGCGCAGCGAAGCGGCCAAGATGAACCGAACCTCGTGCTGTTCGATGTCCAAAGAGATCAGCGGCAAGGCGTCGTCAATCTCTTAAAATCATTCGGGATTAGGCTACATGCCGAAGTTCCCGTCGTCACCATGCGTTTAAGCGCGGTGAAGGGGAGAAGAGTCGAGGATCTGCGCGGTGATTCGGCTGCGAAAATTCCGTCATGGGCGCTTCGCCGCGAGTATCGCTCGACTTATCGTTCGGGATTGACGAGCACCGAAGAAATTATCAAAGGCACGTGGCAGGGAAAAGTGGCGGAAAATGTACAGCCGATCCCCGTCTCCGTCGAAAAGGGCATCGCTGAGACATTGAGAATCGGCGTCGGTGACGAGTTGCAATTCGAGGTCCAAGGAGTCCCGCTATTCACCCGAGTTGCCAGCGTGCGAGAAGTCGATTGGCAGCGGGTGCAGCCGAATTTTTTTGTCGTATTTCCGGAGGGCGTGCTCGAAGGCGCCCCACAATTCTACGCCATCGTCGCGCGAGCTGGGTCCAATCAAGCGTCGGCCCGTCTGCAGCGCGCGGTCGCCGAGCAGTTTGCCAATGTCTCGGTGATCGACCTGAGCTTGATTCTCAGCACGCTCAATTCGATTCTCGCCAAAGTCTCCAGCGCCATGCGCTTCGTCGCGCTATTTACGATAATTACGGGCCTGGCTGTGCTTGCCAGTGCTGTTCTCGGCAGCCGGTCACAAAGGCTAAAGGAGAGTATTCTCTTGAGAACCCTTGGCGCACCGCGAAACCAGATCATCCGAACCATCGTCGCGGAATATCTGTTCTTGGGCGGCATCTCCGGCGCAGCCGGCGCGATTCTTGGAATGGCCGCGACCTGGGGCTTGGGATTTTACTTTTTCGGCACGCCGGTGACCATTTCATTTGTCCCGGTGATCGCCATTCTACTTTCAGTCACCGCAGCGACAGTTTTAGCTGGTGCCATCGGATGTTGGGGTATCTTCCAGCGCTCACCACTCGAAGCGCTGCGGGCGGAGGCGTAAACCCGCCCCGCCCAAGGCACGGCGCAGTGGTTGAGTTCGCACAAGAATAGACCGCACATTCCGGTTTGAATTGAGGAGCCGCAATGCCAACACAAAAGCCCTACAGATTGCCTACGACCGTTACGCCAGAGCGCTATGAGATCAGATTGACGCCGGATTTATCGAACTGGACTTTCGTCGGCGAGCAAAAGGTTTTGATTCGAGTTCTTGAGCCTGTGCGCGAGATCGTTTTTAACGCCGCGGAATTGGAGTTTCACACTGTGTCGCTCAAGCTGCCGGGCGGCGAGAGGTTGCCTGGGAGCGCAAGGTTTGACAGCGATAACGAGCAAGCGACTTTGGACTTTCCGGAGACCCTGCCTACTGGCCTCGGCGAATTGCAGATCAGTTTTTCGGGGATTCTCAACGACAAGCTGCACGGCTTCTACCGCAGCACGTACAAGGATGCCAAAGGCCGAGAGAAGCCGCTGGCATCGACGCAATTCGAGTCAACGGATGCGCGCCGCGCCTTTCCTTGTTGGGATGAACCGGCCTTCAAAGCGGTGTATCAGGTCACGCTGGTCGTCGACGAGAAGCTGACGGCGATTTCCAATGCTCGGGTAGTGCGCGAGACGGTTTTGCCCGGAACCGGAAAGAAGGAAGTTGTCTTTGCCGACTCGATGAAGATGTCGACCTATCTGGTTGCTTTTATCGTCGGCGAATTCGAAGCAACCGATCCGGTAATGGTTGGCCAAGCGCCGCTTCGAGTTTGGGCGGTGCCGGGAAAAAAGCATCTGGCCAATTTTGCCCTCGATATCGGCAAGGCGTCCTTGGAACATTTTAGCCGCTATTACGGCATTCCCTATCCCGGCGATAAACTGGATTTGATCGCGATTCCCGATTTTGCTTCCGGTGCTATGGAGAATCTCGGCGCGATTACTTTTCGCGAGACGGCGCTGCTCGTCGATGCCAAGAAGGCGA
Source organism: Deltaproteobacteria bacterium (assembly GCA_005879255.1). The sequence goes on along the minus strand of VBKY01000076.1, from coordinate 42 downwards.
CGCGCGCGGAGCTTGAAAGGGTGGCGGACGTTGTCTCACACG
>VBKY01000741.1:1045-2624 GCA_005879255.1 Deltaproteobacteria bacterium | reverse complement strand
GTCAGCATTGCCTGTGTTGGCGTGGAGCAGTACCAGCGGCACGCCGCTACCGCCACTGTCCGTGTACCAGAGGCGCACGCCGGGGAGATCCGCGTATCCCGCGAACCGTGAGCTAGGAGTCTGTGCCGCGGATGCCATAACCAGGAACAACGATCCCGGGGTTGCGTGCGGATCCAAGAGCGCTGCAGCGGTGAGACCAATAACCATCAGATGCGTCCCATTCATCAGACTTCTCCAGGGGTTCAACTTCTCGGTCCACGTCTTGTCAGTCGCTTATTTTTTTTCTTTATCCAGCTCTCGAACCACTTCGGTCGTCACGCTCCAGTCGACGATGTCGCTGGGCTTGATACCGCCGACTTTTTGCTTCGTGCTGCGCAGCGTAGTATCGATGAAATCCACCACCGCTTCGTCGGTTGTGCGACCGGTATCGCGAAACGACTTGATCATCTGCGCCACCGACAAGCGCGCTTCCTTGTCATTTAAATTCAAAAACTGCTTGACGAACGCTTCCGCTTCGGCGCGGTTGGCGATGATATAGCGCCGGATGCGCTCCAGGCCGCGCACGATCGCTTTGACCTCGGCGCGATCTTGCTGGAGTTTCTTCTTGCTGGTCGCCAAACCGGAAAACGGCATATCGAAAATCTCGGATGAATCGAACAGACGATTGTTACCGTCCAATTCCGCCTTGATGTCATACGGCGGCCCTAGGATCGCGCTATCGATGGTGCCTGCCGATAACGCACTGTAGAGCGTGCGGCTGTCGCCGATCTGCAACAGCGTCGCTTGTTTCTCCGGATCGATCCCGTGATGTTTAAGAATCGTCCGCGCGACAAGGTCGTAAGCTCCGCCAAAGACGCTGATGCCGACGGTCTTCCCCTTCAGGTCGGCGACCTGTTTGTAGCGCGGCTGCGCCACCAGATACATCTGCGCCTTGAACATCGAGTAAACACCGATCACCGGCGCGCCGGCGATCGCTGCTCGCAATGCGCCGCCCATAGCGGTCGAATAATCGACATCGCCGCTCATCAGTCCTTTAGCGGCAATGCTCGTGGACATGTAGATCATCTTCACGTCCAAATTGGCTTCTTTGAAAAATCCCTTTCTGCTTGCCCACGCGAAGGGCATCTCGGCGATCGTTCTGCCCGAGTAGCCGATGACGACTTCGCGGGCCTGCGTCGCGCTCGTCCAAGTAAGAAGTAAGACAGCCCCGATGATGACAATAGCTTTCAGCGAAACATGCATGAGCCTCCCTACTTTTCCTCCAAAATGTATCGCTCAATGACAACCGATCGAGATATCCACCATGACGACTAAATTTACTCTTCCTTCTCCATCGCCGACTTCTTAAACTCTGTCCTCATCTCCGACTCCAGCCGCCCCAACCGATACTTCTTCCAGTCGATGAATTTGCCGCACTCGGACAAGGCGGGATGAACTTCCTGAATCCTCCGCCACATCTCCTGGCAGATGAAGCGGTAGTCGGGATGGCCTTGGGGCATGGTGCGCAGCTCGACCATGTGCAACGCTTCGCGCAGGTTCATCTTCATGTACCAGCGAATCTTGTAAGCGAACGGCACGA
>VBKY01000741.1:0-1039 GCA_005879255.1 Deltaproteobacteria bacterium | reverse complement strand
TCATGCAGCGGTCAAACTCGCGTTTGAAGCCGGCTTCTTCGATCTCTCGGGGCGTGTCGTAGCCATGAACAGTGGTAAAATCCTGGCGCTCTTGCGTCAGAATGCGGTGGCGATGCAGATCGCGATAAAGACCGAGATTCCCCAGAATATCGAAAGTGTAATAGACATTTTCAAACGCGCGGCTCAGTTTGTCGCGGCGGTGGCGCCGCTTGGCGAAATAATCTTCTAGAATTTTTCGCCGCTGCTCTTGGCTCATGGCCCCGGCAACCTCGCGCAATTGCGCGAGCGGATGTCGCACGTGGGAGTAGAGAATCGCCGCGATGGTCTTTTCTTCAGCCTGGTCGTCGTGGTCGATCAGTGTCACCGGCTCAGCTGATTTTGCCGGCGCAACCGTCAACACAGCGTCAGCTACTGTCCGTGCCGACACCGCTGTTCCGGCTAGATAATCATTGAACTATAATCATTAAACTGCGCTCGCTTGACGAAAGACGGAATGAGTTGGTTGAGATCGGTGTGCATGGCGGCGGCTAATTCTTTAGCTTCACTGAGTGGGTGCGAGTAGAACTTGCTCAAAAGATATTCAAATGCTTGACCGACGCCGAACATTCCGACGTTCGTCAGCGTCGCCGCCGGTAAATAGCTCCGCAGCACGTCGCAGGCATGCGCCCGCACCGTCGCGCGATAGGCCGTCTCCGCCCAGCGGCGAAGCCTGTCGTCTTTCTTCGCGTCGTTATAGGTCAGTGACTTACCGCTGCTCGGGTCGCGCACTTCCAGTTGCTCGATCGGCAGAGACTTCGCCACATGTTCGAGCATCGGCTCCATCTGCCGCGAGTAAGTGTCGAAGAGCAGATTCATCACGTCGACGTACGTGTCGCGGTGGCGCGAGGTCATGATTTTCGGCTCGCGGTAAAAGAGGTAATTGCCCGCCGCGTCTTTGTGATCGAAGCGCACGTAGCGGGTCGATTTTTCCAGCGGTGCAATGCCAATGCGCGCGTCTTCAAGCAGCTTGGCAGCGACGTTGGAGATATTTTCGCAAGCC
>VBKY01000358.1 GCA_005879255.1 Deltaproteobacteria bacterium | reverse complement strand
CGCTTCCGCACCGAACTCGTCGATCCATCTTTTCACCAACCATTCGGGATGTGAGTAAGTAACGGCGAGCCCAGCCACTGATTCGTCCTTCGGTGCAAGCCCGATGATGCGATCCTTATCGCGAAGAAAGTTTCGCAGAACGGCGTTGACGAATCCTGCTGATTTGCCGCCGCTATGATTCCTCGCCAGTTCGACGGCTTCGTTCACAGCGGCGTAGTCGGGGATTTTATCGAGAAAGCGTAATTGATAAACGCTGACGCGCAGGAGATTCCTAATCAGCGGATCCGTTTTGGCCAATGGCTGGCGCAGGTATCGACTCAACTGCGCGTCGATATTGCCGCGCCAGCGAAGCGCGCCGTAGGTAAGCTCCGTCAGCAGAGCGCGATCGCGTTCATTGAGTGTCGCGTTCTTTAATGCTTGGTCGAGAAGAATGTCAGCATAGGCTTTTCGGGTATCGACTTTGGCCAGAATGTCACTCGCGAGCCGGCGAACGTTTCTCTGTCGTTCTTCAACCGAGGCGACCACCGGCTTTGATCCTCGCCCCTCTGATAAATTCGATGCCCGGCAGGCGTTTCTTATTTTCCAATTGAACTTCTTCCAAGCCAATCACACCGGATCCGGTGGCGACCCAAAAGCCGCCCTCGTCGGCTCTGAGAATTTCACCGGGACTTGCATGCAATTCAGTGGAAACGAGGTTAGCGCGGTGCACCTTGAGCAATTTCCCATCGAAATGCGTAAAACTGCCGGGCCACGGATCGAACCCACGCACGCGCCGTTCAATCTCGACGGCAGAGCGGTTCCAGGCGATGAGGCCGTCCTCTTTTTTCAGTATCGGCGCCGGGGTCGCCTTGGACTCATCCTGTTCCGTCGGAGTTAGCGAGCCTTCTTTCAGCCTTCGGAGTGTTTCCAAAAGCAGACGCGCACCAATCGGTGTGAGCTTCGCTTGTAACGATCCGGTAGTTTCGTCGGGGGCCAGTCCGATCGCTTCCTGAAGGTAGATCGCGCCGGCATCCATTTTTTCCACGAGCTTCATAGTCGTCACGCCGCCCTCCGCCTCGCCATTGATGATTGTCCAAGCCGCCGGCGCGGCGCCGCGGTACTTGGGCAATAGCGAGTAGTGCACGTTGAGGCATCCGTGTGGCGCCAATTCCAGAATTGTTTTGGGCAAAATGCGCCCGTACGCGACAACAACGATGATCTCCGGCTGCCAGTTTTTCAAAGTCTCGAGAAATTCCGGCGTGCGAATTTTTTCCGGCGTAACCACCGGGAGGCGATGGCTATCGGCAAACTGGCGCACGGGAGATCGAGTGGTTTGCTGGCCTCGGCCCGACGGGCGATCCGGCTGGGTCACGACACCGACGACAGGATCGGGTCCTTGAATCAACTGCGCCAAAGTAGCGGCAGCGATCTCGGGCGTCCCCATGAATACAATAGGCCATAGCGTAGCCATGAGATATTCGCCGGGTTGTGAGGAATTATAGTAAATTACGCCGCAGCAAATTTGGCTTAGATCATGACGCGCGCATTTTCTCGCGGTGGTTCCGTGCCGCTGCGGAGCATTTTTTTACGTCGGCGAGTATAGAGATCTCGCTTAAGGCGGCTAATCCTATCGATAAAGAGTTTTCCGTCGAGATGATCGATCTCATGTTGAAGGGCGACCGCGAGCAGTCCTTCGGCGGCAATTTTTACTTCTTTTTCCTTTTCATCGAAGGCGACGACTTCGACCTGAGCGGCGCGGCGCACTTCCGCAGTGAAATCGACAACGCTCAAACAGCCTTCTTCCCAGATGATCTCGCCCTCGGCGCGGGTGATCACGGGATTGATCAGCTGGTAGACTTGTTTGCCAGGATTTTCATGGTCGGTGTCCAGCACCAGGATGCGCTCGGAGACGCCGACTTGAGGCGCGGCGAGCCCGACGCCTGGCGCGGCATACATAGTTTCGAGTAGATCGCTGATCAATTGCGCGGTTTTGCCGGTAATACCTTTGACCGGCGCGGCCACTTTACTAAGGACCGGTTCGGGGTATTTAAGGATCTCTAAAATCGCCATATCTTAGCAAATTTCATAACATACTGTAGGGATCTACATCAATGTGGAGGCGCATGCCGCGCGACCAGGGCAATAACTCGCGCGCTTGCCGTGCGAAATCCAACAACGTGGCGCTCTGCTTGCTTCGCAACAAAAATTGCCACCGGTAGCGGTTACGGAGCTTTTCGATCGGCGCCGCCGCCGGACCAAGCACTTCGATGTGCTGGCGGAACCTCGACTGGCAATGCTGTAGTTCGCGCAATTTACTCGCTAACGTTCCGGCCTTTTTCTCGACTTCTTCGAGCTTCGGCCCGTCGAGCCGCAGGCTTACCAACCGAGTAAAAGGCGGATAGTTGAGGGCGCGGCGAAATTCGCTCTCGGCTTCGAAAAATCCTTTGTAGTCATGAGCAACCAAGTACTGAATGGCGTAATGGTCGGGCGCATAGGTTTGTATAATGACCCGCCCCGGGTCATCGCCGCGTCCGGACCGACCGGCGACTTGACTTAACAATTGGAAAGTTCGCTCGGCGGCACGGAAATCAGGCAAATTTAACGAAAGATCCGCCAGTAGAGCGCCCACCAGCGTCACGCCGGAAACATCGTGACCTTTGGTGATCATTTGCGTGCCCACGAGGATATCGATCTCGCCTCTTTCCCATTGGCGGATCAATGTTTCGTGAGAACCGCGCCTGGTCGTGGTATCCCTGTCCATGCGCGCGACTCGCGCTTGCGGGACGAGCTGCCGTAGCCTCTGTTCGATCCGCTCGGTCCCGCTTCCTACGCCGGCAAGAGTTGGATTTTTGCACTCGGGGCACATCTCTGTCACCGATCTTTGATAACCGCAATGGTGGCAGGAGAGCTTTTTCTGTTTCAAGTGCAAGGTCAGCGTCACGCTACAGTATGAGCAACGCCACACGTGGCCGCACGCGGTGCATTGAAGAAAGTTGGCAAAGCCTCTGCGGTTTAAGAAAATCAACGTTTGGCGGCGCGCTTGAAAATTCTCTTTCAAGGCGTCGACGAAAGTGTCGGAAAACAACTGCCGATCGGGATTCTTACGGTCAACGGCGGCTGACGATGCCGGTGAATCCGGATTCCACTTCGGCATGTGAACTTGAGCCCGGACATCGATCGCTTCGATTTTAGGTAACGGACGCTGCTCCACCCGTTGAGTGATTTCCAGAAGCCGATAACGGTTTTGGCGGCAGTTTTCGTAGCTCTCGAGCGCCGGCGTCGCTGAGCCCAAAATGACCGGGCAATCAAGAAGCTTGCCGCGGACAACGGCCACATCTCGGCCATTGTAGCGCAGTCCTTCTTCTTGCTTGTAAGAAGGATCGTGTTCTTCATCGACAACGATCAGTCCAAGGTTGGGAATGGGCGCGAATACCGCGGACCGGGCGCCGACTATTACGTCTAAATTACCTTTGGCAATTTGCCGCCACTGGGTCCACCGTTCGGCGTTGGTGAGAGCGCTGTGAAGCATGCCGATCTTTCCCGGAAAACGGGCGTCGAGCCGATCGATCAGTTGTGGGGTGAGCGAGATCTCGGGGATAAGAATTAAACTTTGCCGCCCGAGTTCTTTAGCTCGCTCCATGGCGCGCAGGTAAATTTCGGTCTTGCCGCTGCCGGTTACGCCATGCAACAAGAAGGTTTCAAAACCGCCGGTTTTAATGCGGCCATCGATAACGCACAAAGCGGCGTCCTGCTCGGCAGTCAATTCAAATCTCACCAGAGTGGAATTTGATTCACGACTTGCGGCAGAGAGCGGTTCGATTTTAGCGCGTCTCTGCTTGGCTAAATGCTCTTCAATTTTAATTGCTCCCAACGATTCCAGGCGCGCCAAGATTCGCTCGATCGGATGGTTGGAAAATCTTCGGGCCAGGGTTTTGACATTTATCCTTCCTTTGCGTTGCTCCAGCTCGCGCAGCACTTTCTTGCCGAGCTCATCAGTCATGGTAGGGTTCGCTCGCTCGAGAATGACAGTTCTCTGACTCCGTCGACGTGAGTTCGGTGGCATCATGGTAGCCACAACTTCACCGAGGGATGTCAGGTAGTAGCGTGAAATCCAGTGAGCGAGATTAATCAGCTGCTGATCGAAAATCGGTTGATGATCCAACGGCTCAATAATTGGTTTGGTCTCGGCCGTTGGATTTTCGGCAACAAAATCCAAGACAATGCCCGTGACCGTGCGCTTTTGCAGCGGGATCAAGACCCTGATGCCGGCAACGATTTGGCCTTCTAAAGTATCGGGGATGCTGTAAATTAGGGGATTTTTGAGTGGCGCGGGGACAATGATTCGGGCGAGCTTGGGTGCCGGTTTCATCGCTGCACTTGTACCCAGCGACCCTCACAAAAGCAATACGAGATAAACCCGCCAGCGCTGAACTATTTTGTTCAATTCTGTCAGTCGGCGGCCCCTTGGCCCAAGGCATCAGTAATCCTGGTAGTTTCCGATGTCACGGATATTACGGCAAAAATGGACTTGGATTGCTATTGATAAGACTGGCAGTTGCTTTGCTTTAAAAAGTACTCCCAATTAACATAATTAGCCATAATTACGCATAAATTTTGTTGACTTAAAGTATTCTATCGAGTAGAAAATTCTCAACTTTTTTGCATTTTCCTAAGCTTTTTCACGCTAAGCGCTTGCGCCGATGGATCAAGTCGATCAAGAGAACAACGTCAAGAAGATGCGCGAAGCGAAAATGTTGAGCAAGGCTGAGCTTGCGCGCTTGGCGGGAATCTCACCGTTGACACTTGATCGCATTGAAAAGGGAAAGGATTGCCGGATGGCAACCAAACGCAAGATCCTTCTGGCTTTGGGGCTGACCATTGAACAGAAGCACACGCTCTTCAAGCAATAATCCATGCTTTCGTTCTGGAAAAATTTTAATCTCGGATTTTTGAATTCGTTGGGCAGCCACGACGGTTACGTTGCGCTCGATATCGGCTCAAGTTCGATCAAAATGGTGGAAGCCGCCGTCGACAAGAGCGGATATCGAATTTTGAACTTGGGAATTTTGCCCCTGCCGGTCAATGCGATTCAAAACAATATGGTGGTGGACTCTAAGCCCGTTGTTGAGACGATTCGTAAGTTGATCGAAACAAGCGGCGTAAGGTCCAAGCAGGTCATTTCCGCCGTTCCTGGGCGGGCCGTTATCATGAAAAAGGTCCAGATGCCGAAACAGGAACCGGCCGAATTAGAGGCGAATATTGAGTTCGAAGCGCAAAATGTCATCCCGGAGAATTTGGAAAACGTCAACCTTGATCATCAAGTTTTGAGCCAATCCGATGATGGCAACCGGATGGAGGTCCTGTTGGTCGCCGTCAAGAAGGAGATCGTCAACAGCTACGCTGAGGCCATCGAAGAGGCTGGACTCACGCCCATCCTCATGGATGTCGATTATTTTGCGCTGGAAAATATGTACGAGGCGAATTACGCGACTGAAACTGAAAATGGCGTGGTCGGGCTCATTCACATCGGCGCGCAATACACGAGCATTACGCTGTTGCACAATGGCATTTCCACCTTCACCGGTGATCTATCGATGGGCGGTGGTTCTTTTACCGACAGCCTAGCGCAACATCTCCAATGCGGTGTTGAGGCCGCCGAAGCGTTTAAAATGACCGGTCTGCTGGAAGGGAAAAAGGGATTAGACTTAACAGCCACGCTGCGGCCACCGTCCGAGGAATTGGCGGAAGAGATCAGGAGAACGGTGAGTCTCTACGGCGCAGTGCCCTCTGAAGACGGCGATGGCCTGAAAACGATTTATCTAAGCGGCGGGGGCGCCAAGCTGGCCGGCTTGCGGGTTTTGTTAGAAGAGCGGATGGGCGTGCCGGTTAAGTTGAGTGAACCGTTTCGTGGCTTCAACGTAAACAAGAATATCGACCGCGACTATCTGGTTGAATCGGCGCCATACTTTGCGGTTGGAGCGGGTCTATCGATCCGGAGACCAGCGGATAAATGATTCGCATTAATTTACTACCATTCAAGGAACTCCAAGCCGAAGTCTCGCGGCGGCGCGAGCTCGTAGTCGGTTCGGTGGTTTTAGGGTCGGTGGTTCTCCTGCTAGCGGCAGCGCATGTATATCAAACGTTGGCTCTATCGCGGTTGGAAAAGGAACTCGCATCGCTGCGCGGCGAGATCCAAACGCTTAATCTTAAAGTAAAAGAAGTTGGAGATCTGCAAAATAGGATCAAAGACTTCAAAGGCAAGAACAAGATCATTGAGGAACTTAACAAGAAAAAGAGCGGACCCGTGCTGGTCATGGAGAGTCTTTCGAATGCAACACCCGCCAGCCTGTGGCTTACCGATCTCAGAGAAAGCGGCGGTGGTGTCACGATGAACGGTCTGGCGGTCGACAACCAGACGGTCGCGGATTTTATGAAAGCGCTCGCCGCCTCGAAATACTTTACCA
>VBKY01000357.1:594-11797 GCA_005879255.1 Deltaproteobacteria bacterium | reverse complement strand
CTCACTGGCGATTGGGGCAAAATGTCGCCTGATGGGTTTGTCATTCACTACGGCCGCAAGGATCTGATGGTCAAAATCCGGGGATATCGAGTGGATATTGGAGAAGTGGAGCGAGCACTACTGGAACATCCCATCATCAAGGATGCAGGAGTCGCTGCTTGGGACCGTGGGCCTGGAGAAAAGTATTTGGCGGGCTACGTGGTTCCGCGCCAAGAATCAGCTTTGAATGTGAGCGATCTCAACGAGTTTCTAAGAAATGAACTTCCCGACTATATGGTCCCGTCAACTTTTGTGTTTTTGAAGTCGCTCCCTTTAGCAAACGGCAAGCTGGATCGCAGGGCTTTGCCTTTACCAGATCACAAAAGGCCCAACGTAGGCCGGCCCTACGTCCCCGCCCAGAATGTAACGGAACAAAAACTGATTCAGATCTGGGAAGAACTTTTGGATGTTTTCCCCATTGGAATCCACGACAACTTTGTCGATTTGGGCGGACACTCTTTGCTGGCTAGCCGTTTCGTCTCCTGGCTCCTTGAGGCTTTTCACCTGGAGCTGCCTCTGCGGCGCGTATTTGAGCTTCCCACTGCGGCCAGCTTGGCCGAATGGGTTGAAACACGCCGTGGTGAACCAAAGAATACACGAACCGTTCCCATAGTTTCCGTTTCGAGAGAGGGGGAGTTACCTCTCTCGTTTTCCCAGCAGCGGTTGTGGTTCCTGGATCAGTTGGAGCCAGAGAGTTGTGCTTATAACCTTTGTTCTGTTTTTCACCTTACGGGCAGACTCAACGTAACTGCGTTGCAGCAAAGTTTCAATGTGATCATCAAGCGCCACGAGGCGTTGCGCACCGTCTTCAAGTCAGCGAACGGCCGGCCGTTTCAGACCATTCTGCCATCAATGATCATCGAGGTACCGATCGTGGATCTGCAACAACTTGATTCGGCCACGGATCGGGATTCTAAAATCAGAGAGTTTTACGTCGCTGAAGCCCGACGCCCTTTCGATCTCACCTCTGGCCCGTTGTTACGCGTCGCACTCGTGCGCCTGAGTGAGAATGAGCACTGGTTACTTCTGACGCTACATCACATCGTTTTCGACGGTTGGTCTTTGGGAATACTTACGCGGGAGCTTTCCGCGCTCTACGAAGCATTCTCTAATGGGTTGCCGTCACCGCTCCCAGAGTTATCGGTTCAATACGCCGATTTTTCTCACTGGCAGCGGGAGTGGCTCCAGGGGGAAGTTATCAAAGAGCAGATCGCCTATTGGAAACTACAGCTGAAGGGCTTGCCGACATTGGAGTTGCCTAACGATCGACCGCGACTTGCGGTTCAAACCTTTCGGGGCGCGAGACAATCCTTTGCGCTTTCCGAGGCGCTTTCAGCAGCTCTCGAGAAATTGAGTCATCAGCACGGTGTTACGCTTTTCATGACACTGCTTGCGGCCTATCAGACGCTGCTGCAACGTTACACCGGGCAAAATGACATGGCGATCGGGTCTCCCGTGGCGGGTCGAGGCCGCAGGGAACTCGAAGGCTTGGTTGGTTTCTTTCTAAACATGTTGGTCTTGCGCACGGACCTGTCCGATAACCCGACGTTTCTCGAGCTGTTAGCCCGGGTAAAGGGGATCTGCCTGGATGCATACGAGCACCAAGACTTGCCGTTTGAAAAGTTGGTCGAGGAACTACAGCCCCAGCGGAATATGAGTCACACACCTCTGTTTCAGGCGTCGTTCGCCCTCCAGAACACCCCGGCATGTCCCCTTGAACTGACCGGTCTAGCGGTAGGGGAGGTTGATATCGGTTCTGGTGTCGGAGGATTTGATTTGCACCTCTACATAGTCGAGGAACAGGCGGGCCTTCGTGGCTGGCTGAGGTATAATGCCGATCTATTTGAAGCCGCGACGATCGCTCGCATGGTTGGACATCTTCGGCTCTTGCTTGAAGGTGCTGTCGCCAATCCGGACCAGCGCGTTTCGGATCTACCAATGCTCACCGAAGCTGAAAAGCACCGACTGCTGGTCGAGTGGAACGACACCAAGACCGTATATCCGAAAGACAAGTGCATCCAAGAACTGTTTGAGACTCAAGTAGATAAAACCCCGGAAGCCATCGCCGTGGTTTTTGAAGACCAGCAACTCACTTACCGAGAACTCAATTACCGCGCCAACCAACTCGCTCGTTACTTACGCAGGCATGGTGTTGGTCCCGGCGTGCTGGTCGGCATTTGTGTTGCGCGCTCCATGGAGATGGTTTTGGAGTTCATGCTGGCAGATGCCCAGGTACCGGTTCTACTAACTCAGGAAGGCCTACTTGAGGACGGAGGATCGAGAATGGATGATAGCGATTGTCGATCTTCCATTCTTGATCGGCCCATGCAGCGGATATCCCTGGACAGGGATTGGGAGTTGATCGCCAGGGAAAGCAACGCCAATCCTGAAAGTACTACCACGGCGGACAATCTCGCTTATGTGATTTACACCTCCGGCTCTACCGGCCAACCCAAAGGAGTTGCCATTGAACACCGCAACACCGTGGCATTCTTGTCCTGGGCGCATTTTGCTTTTGGTAAAGAAGAGCTATCCGGGGTTCTGGCCTCCACGTCGATCTGTTTCGACCTATCAGTCTTCGAGATATTCGCTCCCTTGACCTGCGGCGGCACGATCATCATAGCGAAAGATGCGCTTGCTCTGACCACAATCCCAAATAGATCCAAGGTGAGCTTAGTCAACACCGTGCCATCAGCGATTAATGAACTGCTGCGACGGGATGCAATCCCACCCTCGGTGCTCGTGATCAATCTTGCTGGGGAGCCACTGTCACCCGAGTTAGTGCAGCGAATTTATGAGTCGACGTCGGTGCAGAAAGTTCACGATTTGTACGGGCCCAGCGAATCCACGACTTACTCAACAAGGATGTGTCGGAGCGCTGATGGCCCGCAAACCATTGGGCAGCCGATCGCGAATAGCCGGGTCTATATACTCGATGCTCACCGCAATCCTGTTCCCATCGGGGTAGTTGGAGAGATCTACATCGGCGGCGACGGAGTCGCTCGCGGGTATCTAAACCGGCCGCAACTGACGGCGGAGAGATTTATCGGCCATTCCTTTGATGGAATGCCGGAGCAACGACTGTACAAGACTGGCGACCTTGCGCGTTATTTGCCTGACGGGAACGTCCAGTTTATTGGTCGCGCGGACACTCAGGTGAAGATTCGCGGCTATCGGATTGAACTCGGCGAGATCGAGACGGTGCTGGGTCAACACAGCTCGGTTCAGAGTTCTGCGGTAATGGTCCGAGAGGATACATCTGGAGACAAGCGCCTTGTGGCCTACGTGGTCGCGCAGCCGCAAGCGTCATTCGACCTCTCGGAAATGAGAAAATATCTCAAGCAGAAGCTACCTGAATACATGATCCCATCCGCTTTGGTGGCGCTGGACGAATTGCCGCTGACGCCTAACGGCAAGGTCGACCGCCGAGCATTACCAATGCCGGATCAAAATCGGCCTGACTTGGTGGATGCCTACCAAGCACCCCGTACGCCTTTAGAAGACACCCTCGCGAGAATATGGGCCGAGCTACTTAAGGTAGATAAAGTCGGCATCCGCGACAACTTCTTCGATCTGGGTGGACATTCACTTCTGGCCACTCAAATCGTTTCACGCGTTCGTAGTTGTTTGTCGACCGAATTGCCGTTGCGTACGCTGTTCGAGTCGCCGACGATTGAACAGATGGCGGGTGCTGTTTATGAAGCACAAGGAAAAGCGATTAGCGACGGCGGAGATCGAATGCGTTCTGGACTCATTGAACCCGCTGTTGGAAGAAGATGCAAAGCGGCTTCTGGTCGATGAAAACCGCTCGACGAGTGCTGGCGAACGACATGAGTAAGCAAGGCGCTAGGCTACCGCCGGAGCGGCAGGCGATCCGGGCGAAGTGTTTCCATCCGTCGGGTACGTTTGAGGAGTTTCCGAAAGAGGAAATCGAGCAATCGATCCCCGAGTGGTTTGAAAAGATCGTGCGGATGTATCCGGACTACCTGGCGGTCAAGATGGAGCATCGAGCGCTTACCTGCGGCGCGCCAAACAAAGCGGCAAATCGCGTTGCTCACGCGATATTGGCGAGACATGGCCAAGCCATTGAAGCGATGGCGTTGTTGTTTGATCTCAATAGCGGTGCAATCGTCGCCATTTCTGCTGTTCTCAAGACAAGGAAAGTGTGCGTCGCCTTGGATCCATCGTTTCCCAGAGCAAGAAACGATGACATTCTGAAAGATTCGCAGGCGAACCTGATTCTAACCAACAACGGACGGCAAGCGCTCGCGTATGAGCTGACACGCGTTGTCCACGCTCATCGCAACGTAATTCATTCGGTAATTTTATGAATCCTTTCTTCGAGAAACAGGAAATATCCATGCAGAACCGAGAAATCGCCTTGCAGTCCCAACGACAATCGTTTCGAGACCTACTGCATCATGTATGGCGACACTCGTCGTTTTATCGAGAGCTTTACTCCGGTTCAGGAATCAGGGAGGGCGAATTAGACGAGATAATGCCTAACCATCTACCTCTGATTGATAAGAAGCTTTTGATGGAGCATTTTGACGAGGCGGTTACAGACCCTCGACTAAGAAAACACGACTTGGGGCGCTGGATCCACGAAAATCGCGACCCTGCGGCAGACTTTCTCGATAAGTTTATCGTTGTTCATTCATCGGGATCTTCGGGTGATATCGGCATTTTTGTCTACAGCCGAGCCGAGCGGCAGCTTGCCGCTAGTGCCATGGCTAGCCATTTACCGCCACCGGAAAACTATGGCGCGGGAAAGACAAAGGTCGCTTTTTACCTTGCATCGCACAGTAACTTAGGCGGTGTCTCATACGCTGCTCGTATGCCGCGAAGTATCTACGACACTTTGATTCTTTCGGCTTTTGATTCCGAGGAACACCTCGCGAAGAAGCTCAATGAATATCAACCACACCAACTTCAAGGCTATACCAGCAGCATTTATGATCTCTCGCAACTAGCGATAGCAGGAAAATTGCGAATTTCTCCCAAACGGATCACTGTCGGCGGTGAAAAGCTGACCAGAAGTATGGAAGGAGCAATTCGCCGGGTGTGGGATGTCCCCATTTATGATTTCTATCAGGCGTCTGAATCCAGCTTTATCGCGATTAGGCAACCCGGAAGTGATGAGATGAACATCATTACGGATCTAAACATTCTAGAGGTTCTTGATGAGGAAAATCTCCCGGCTTTGGACGATCAGCCAGGAAGAGTCGTCCTTACTAATCTGTACAACTACACTCTGCCGATCATCCGATATCAACTAGGAGACTATGCGACGCTCGGTAAGGCAACGGACGCGTCACCAGTGGCAACGATCAAAGATATTAGAGGCCGTGCCAGCGATCCGCTACCTGTTATTTTACAGGATGGAAGGATTGGTGAGATCAACCCCCACATCGGTTTCTACGTTCCGGGCTTGGAAAAATACCAACTTGTCTCTGTCCGACCAGACCTCGTGCGAATCGATTATATCGCAACGGCTAATCTGGATAGTTCGATAGCGGAAGAATTTCAGCGGATCCTCGATTTGAAGGTCGCTTCGAAAACGAAATTCGAAGTGAGACGTGTGGCGAGAATCGCAAGCGATCCACGAACTGGTAAAGTTCCGCTCATAGTTACGAAACATCGAGCGAAAGCAGGCCGTACTCAGTTGCAGTATAAGAATGAGGTGTACCGGATAATTCAGTCAAATGTTGACCGACGGCAAACATATGAGAACAGGAACAATCTACAAAAACACATCCCCCCGGCTCCTCCAGCCCAAGAAGCTATCCGGGCGGAATGTTTTAACTCGACGGGTAGGTTCGTAGAGTTCTCGAGAGAAGACGTCGAGAGGTCGATTCCGGCGCGGTTCGAGAAAATGGTGCGGATCTCTCCGCAAAATATTGCCGTCAAGACCGAGCAAACAGCAATCACATACGACGAGCTCAATGGAGCAGCGAATCGATTGGCGCAAGCGATCATTGTCAAACAGGGGACGGAGCAAGTGCCGATCATGTTGGTGTTTGATGACGTTATTCAGGGTATCACCGCTATTTTGGGGGTGCTCAAAGCAGGAAAGTCCTACGTAGCGGTGGATAGTTCGTTACCGCCTGAACGGATCAGATTCATCGCGCGGGATTGCGCAACGACGATGCTTATTACGAACGGGGCAAATCTTTTCATGTGCAACCAACTGAGTGGTGGCGATATGGAGGTGCTAAATCTTGAGAATATGCTGGCCGGTGGACCGGACGACAATATAAGTCTTGAATTGTCACCGGATGCTCAAGCCTGCGTGTATTACACATCTGGTTCGACAGGGCGGCCCAAGGGGGTGGTACAGACCCACAGAGGTATATTGCATCGAGTCATGGTATACACCAGTGTTTTCCACCTCTGTGCTGACGATCGAATTACGTTTCTTCATTCCTATAGCGCTACTTCATCTATGCACCACCTGTTCGGTTCTATCTTGACCGGAGCCGGGCTCTATCCATTTAACGCTAAGTCGGGGGCAGGTCGACTCATGGCGAGCTGGTTAATCCGAGAACGCATCACCGTCTATCACTCGATCCCACTGATTTTTCGACAAATGGTCAGTAGCCTAGCGGATGGAGAAATCATACCGCAGCTACGCACTATCAACTTATCTGCGGCTCCGATGAGCATCGACGACCTTGAGCTGTACAAAAAACACTTTCGGCCGAGTTGTATTTTGGTTCATTTGTTGGGTGGAGCCGAAAACGGGTTTATCTGCGCCTATTTTATGAATCACCAGACGAAAGTGACCGAGAACCCAGTTCCTGTCGGCTTTTCGCTGCCCGATAAAGAGGTGATGGTTGTCAACGGAGAAGGTGCCAGCGTTGATTTTGACGAGGTTGGAGAAATCGCGGTTAGAAGTCGCTACCTGGCGGAGGGATACTGGCGTCAGCATGACCTGACGGAAACTAAGTTTTCATCAGATCCTACTGGTGACAAACGATTATACTTAACCGGGGATTTGGGTCGTATGTTACCGGACGGTTGCCTTGTGCATATTGGCCGCAAAGGCTCTCGAGTCAAAGTTCATGGTTACGGAGTCGACACTTTTGAGGTGGAGAATGTCTTAATTAATCACCCCGCAGTCCAAGAAGCCGCAGTGGCGGCGCGTGAGGACGAAGAACGCGATACTCAGCTCATCGGATATTACGTTCCCGCTACGAAACCGGGGCCGTCGATCGAGGAGTTGCGCGTTTTTTTGAAAGAACGACTGCCCGATTACATGATTCCCGCTAAATTCGTAGTGCTGGAGTCACTTCCCTTGAACCCCAATGGCAAGCTTGATCGTCGTGCGCTCCCGGATGCTGGCAGGACTAGACCTAAGGTAAGCTCCGTGTATGTGGAGCCTCGATCGTTGGTAGAAAGGGAATTAAGTCAAATTTGGGCCCAAGCGCTATCGATCGATAAGGTGGGCATTCATGACAATTTCTTTGATTTGGGTGGGCATTCACTTCTGGCCACTCAAATCGTATCGCGCACCCGAAGTTCTCTCTCGATCGAATTGCCGTTGCGTACACTGTTCGAGTCGCCGACGATTGAACAGATTGCGGCCGCGATAATGGAGCATCGGGAAAAGCGGTCAGGGGAGCAAGAGCTTAAGCGCGTTTTATTCAAATTGGAGTCGCTGCCGGACGAAGAGGCGCAGCGTCTTCTGGAAGAAAACACTGCAACAAGAAGAGGAAAGCAGTATGAATGAACTCTCGGGCGTCCCCTCCAAGCGACCGCAGGAACAGGAAGTAAAAAAGGAATTCCAGCAATCGATTCCAGATTGTTTTGAGGAACATGTACGAAAGCATCCTGACCGGCTAGCTTTTAAGACGAAGAAAGATGCACTTACTTGGGATGCGTTGAATCGGACTGCCAATCGTATCGCACGAGCGATTCTGGAGATGTGTGAGGGCCGAGAGAGACCGATCGCGGTCTTAGTCGATGAAGAGGCAGCTATGTTGGCTGCGACCATGGGCGTGCTGAAAACAGGGACAGGTTACGTGCCCCTGGCTCCTTCGCATCCGCGCGCGCGGAATAGCTATGTTCTCAACGAGACTGAGCCGACCCTCATCGTAACCGACAGCAAAAGTTTCTCCTTTGCCACAGAACTGGCCCAGCGGGACTGCAAGTTACTCAACATTGACGAGCTTGATTCCAGCATCTCAACTGAAAATCTCGACCTGCCTATCTCTCCCAATGCCATCGCATACATCACGTACACTTCTGGCTCGACCGGCGAGCCAAAGGGTGTTGTTAGCACCCATCGAAAGGTGCTTCACAGTCAGAGTACGCAGCACAAGCCGTTTCTACTTGGCCCATACGATCGATTTACTAACGTCGGTTCTGGAGAGAGGAGGACTCCATTTGCGCCGTTGCTGAGCGGTGCAGCCTCCTTCCCCTGGTACGTCAATGAAGAGGGACTCGCGCACCTCGCCGATTGGCTAATTCAGGAAGAGATCACCATCTATCGATCAGGGCCAAGGGTCTTTCGCCACTTTGTCAGCGTCCTCACCGGCAAAGAAGATTTTTCCAAGCTTCGCGTGATTAATCTGATGGGCGAGTCGGTAGATAGAAGCGATGTCGAACTGTACAAAAAACATTTCTCCTCAGACTGTCTCCTAGTCAACACTTACGCCGCAGTTGAAGTCGGAACAATCAGAATGTTGGTAATTGACAAAGAAACAAGGATTGCTGGACAGAAAGTACCAGTTGGCTACGAAATCCCCGACAAAGAGGTCATTCTGCTCGATGATAAGGGACAAGAGGTAGGCGGAGAAATAGCTGTCAGAAGTCGCTATCTTTCACTGGGCTTTTGGCGGCGAACTGATCTCACACAGGAAAAATTTCTGCCGGATCCTGACGGAGGAGACAAACAGGTCTACCTCACGGGAGACATGGGACGCATGTTACCCGATGGATGCCTCGAGCATCATGGACGCAAAGATTTTCAGGTGAAAATCAGAGGCCTTCGGGTCGAGATCGCTGAGGTCGAAGGGGCGCTACGTAGCATAGATGCTGTCCGGGAAGCCGTGGTCATAGCCCGGGAAGATGGATCACGAGATAAACACCTGGTCGCATACATCGTTCCTGTCACAAGCGCGGCCCTGAACGTCAACGCAGTGCGTAGCTTTCTTGAGCAGAAGCTGGCCCCCCATATGGTGCCGTCGAGATTCGTCATGCTTGGCGCCTTACCACTTACTCCAACTGGCAAGCTAGATAGGAAAGCCCTCCCTAATCCTGGCGGGTCTCGACCAGATCTGGATACTCCCTATGCGCCGTCTAGGACACCAGTTGAACGAGAATTGTCGCAGATCTGGGCTAAGGTGTTGTTTCTAGACCAAGTGGGGATCCACGATAGTTTCATTGAATTGGGAGGAAATTCATTGGCGGCAACTCAGGTGATTTCGCAGGTAATGAAAAAATTTCAAGTGGAAATTCCCCTACGGTCTTTGTTTGAGGCGCCAACTATAGCGAAGATGGCAACTGTGATCACGGAGCACCAGGGAAAACAGTTGGGGGAGAAAGAACTGGAGCGCATGCTAGGCGAATTGGAATTGATGTCGGACGAAGAAGCGCGACAGTTAGTGGCCAAGGCAGCCATCAGCAAATGAGCGACCAAACACTTATTGCGGATGTTACTCAATTGATCTCGTATTAGTGCTGCCGAAAGACAAACGCCTACGGCTTGTTCTACTTTGAAAAACATGCACGACGGGGAAAACAAAGCAATCTATGAACTAATCAGAGCGCGGGCTCAGCACTCTCCTGAGGCTGCAGTTATTCGCGCTCCCGGCCGTTGCGCTCTTACTTATGGTGGACTGTTCGGGCAGGTTGAGAGAGTGGTGGAAGTTTTGAATGGCGGAGGAATTTGTCGTGGCGACCGTGTTGCCATCGTGTTGCCTAATGGTCCGGAGATGGCCGTAGCATTTCTCGGAGTCGCCTCCAGCGCGGTTTGTGCTCCGCTAAATCCGGCTTATAGCGCTAGTGAATTTGAATTCTATCTTTCCGATCTGAATTTCAAAGCTCTAATAGTGCAAGCCCGCATGAACTCTGCGGCCATCACTGCCGCTGAAAAGCATGGCGTTCCGGTGATTGAGCTACTACCAAGCCTCGAGGGAGCCGCCGGTATCTTTACTTTAAGAGGTAACGAGCAGTCACTAACTTCGAGCCGTGTCTCTCCTGAAGCAGGCGATGTTGCTCTCATTTTACATACCTCCGGTACCACGTCACGCGCCAAACTCGTCCCGTTGACGCACGCTAATCTTCTCGCCTCGGCCCGCAATATCGCCACTACTTTACGACTGAGCGATTCTGATCGTTGTCTCAACGTCATGCCGTTGTTTCACATTCATGGGCTCGTGGGAGCGCTGCTATCATCGGTGACGGCCGGTGCCAGCGTAATCTGCACTTCGGGGTTCGACGCGGAGAAATTCTTTCCATGGATCGAGACACTTGTGCCTACCTGGTACACAGCCGTTCCGACGATTCACCACGCCGTACTCGCTCGCGCGAAAGCGGACCGCAAGCCGCTTGGAAATCATTCGCTCAAATTTATCCGGTCTTCTTCTTCGGCGCTACCTGCCCGAGTCATGCAGGAATTGGAAGACCTGTTTCATGTTCCCGTCATCGAGGCTTACGGGATGACTGAGACGGCGCATCAGATGACTAGCAATCCGCTGCCGCCCGCTCAACGTAAAGTCGGTTCGGTGGGACTAGCGTCTGGGCCGGAAGTGTCCATCATGGATGAAGGTGGTAAACCGTTATCCACTGGCGAAGTTGGCGAGATCGTGATTCGTGGCGCCAATGTTACGGCAGGTTACGTAAACAGTTCGGACTCCAACACAGAAAGCTTCACGCGGGGTTGGTTTAGGACCGGTGACCAAGGATATCTCGATGCAGACGGGTATCTTTTCATCAGTGGGCGTCTCAAAGAAAACATCAACCGGGGCGGAGAGAAAATCTCTCCACGGGAAATCGATGACGTGATTTTGCAACATCCAGCAGTCGCTGAGGCCATCGTTTTCGCAGTGCCTCACGAAACCCTCGGGCAAGATGTCGCGGTTGCCGTCGTGCTGCGTGAAAAGGCCGCTGTAACCGAACGGGAAGTTCAGCAGTTTGTCGCAGCCCATCTAGCGGAATT
>VBKY01000357.1:0-577 GCA_005879255.1 Deltaproteobacteria bacterium | reverse complement strand
AGCGCCAGCGGCAAACCACAGCGAGTTGGACTCGCGGAAAAGTTTGGTGTGCGTCTTTCAGAGCAGCGGCGTCACGATTTCCTAGCTCCCCAGACTCAGGCAGAAAAAACTTTGGCGGCGATCTGGTCGGAAGTTTTGGGAGTCGAACAGATTGGCATCCGAGACAACTTTTTCAGTCTGGGCGGAGACTCGATCCGGGCAACACAGGTCATCTCCCGTGTGCGTCAGGCTTTTCTAATAGAACTCCCTTTGCGCAGCTTATTCGAGAAGCAGACCGTCACGGAATTAGCGATGGCGCTCACCGAAATTCAGGCGGGGAACGCAGGCGCGGGTGCTTTGGCGAACATTCAGCCGACATCGAATCGCTTTCGGATGAAGAAGTATTCGGGAGTGGAAACAGCAAAGCGTGGTGACGATTAGGTTATTCATAAACAATGTAGGTCAACAGCAGAAAATGGAGAGCCCCAAAAGAGAAAAAGGATGGAAGAAAGAGAAGACAACACGATTTATAAGGTGGTCGTCAATCACGAAGAGCAGTATTCAATTTGGCCGGCGGATAGAGAGAACCCGCTGGGAT
>VBKY01000356.1 GCA_005879255.1 Deltaproteobacteria bacterium | reverse complement strand
GTTACATTCGGAAGAACGTCGGCGGCAAACTTTATTCCTTTGGTTATGGCACATCGACCGGCTTCGCCATCGATCCGATCGAGAAAAAGCCGCTGAACCATTTCCTGCCGGGCAGTGAAATCCTCAGTTTCGGCACCGCCGGCTGCAACCTGGGTTGTCGCTTTTGCCAGAACTGGAGTATCAGCAAAGCCAAGCTCGATGAAGCACAGAGCCTGAGTGCCGCTCCTGAACAGGTCGTCGAGCTGGCCATACGCCACAAGGTCCCGAGCATCGCGTTTACTTACAACGATCCCGTCATCTGGGGCGAGTTTGTCATCGACATCTCACGTCTGGCGCGGGAACGGGGAATCAAAAGCGTGATGGTCACCGCCGGTTACATCACCCCCGAAGCGCGTCCAGAAGTTTATCGCTACATCGACGCCGCCAACGTCGACCTCAAAGCGTTCACCGAGCGCTTTTATCACAAGCTTACCTTTTCTCACCTTGCGCCTGTGCTCGACACGCTCAAATGGCTCAAGCAGGAAACGGACATTTGGTTCGAGATTACCAATTTGATGATACCGGACGAAAATGACGACGAGGATGAAACCAAAAGCCTCTGCGAATGGGTGGTGGAAAACCTCGGTGACGCGGTTCCGCTTCACTTCACGGCGTTTCACCCGGACTTCAAGATGAGAGATAAGCCGCGAACACCCGCCGCGACGCTAAAACGGGCCTGGGAGATCGCCCGATCAATCGGTATCAAGTACTGCTACGTCGGCAATGTTTATGACGACGAAGGCCAAACGACTTACTGCCCCGCCTGTGAGCGGAGGCTCATCCGCCGTTCATGGCATGATATTCTCGAATACAATCTCAACGGCGACCGATGTCCCTGCGGTGAGCTTATTCCAGGACGATTCTTTCCAGTCCTCGCTTCCTCCGATGCGCGACGCCTGAGATCACGAGTGGCTATCCACTGACGCGGTCTCGCCACCTCGCTAGCGGGAAATCGTAATTTGTGTTTTATAGAGATTAGTCTCCCCTCTACAGCTATGGCTAAAAGAAAAAAAAACGGTCCGAATATTCCGCCGCATCTCGATATCCTCGCCGATATCAGTACCCTTATCAGTCAATCCCACGACCTTCAGGAGACCCTCGATAGCATCGTCGCCACCGTGGCGGAACGAATGCAGACCGAAGTTTGTTCGATCTATATTCTCGACCGAAAGAAGAATCGTCTGACGCTTTGGGCGACCAAGGGCCTAGACCCCGAGTCCGTCGGCAAAGTATCCATGGGCACCGGCGAGGGCCTCACCGGTTTGGTCATTGAGAGAATGAGACCGGTCATGGTCGCAGATACGCTTGCTCACCCGCGCTACAAGTATTTCCCGGAAACGCATGAAGAGCATTTTCATTCATTTCTCGGTGTACCGCTCATTGATAGAAAATTGCCGCTCGGCGTTCTGGTCGTCCAGACTTCCCGTCGGCGTGAATTCTCCCGCGACGAAATCCGCCTGTTGACGACAATCTCGGCACAAGCAGCAAGCATCATTGTTCAAGCCCGTCTTGCTGAGTCGCTCAAAAACAAGGAACAGGAACGCAAAGATTTTCAAAAGCGCATGAACGACGCCATGCGCAAGCTGCGATCCTACGAAGGGGGTCGTCGAGAGAAAATAGCGAAGCTCAAACAGCACTGGCGCGGACGTTTGACCGGTCTAGCAGCATCGCCCGGTTTCGGTCGAGGCAGAGCTTTTGTCTTGCAGCCGCGCATGGATTTGAGCGCGATTCAAAAGAAAAAGGCCAGAAGTCCGCAACGCGAAACGGAACGTTTTCGCGGCGCAGTGGAGCGGGGCATCGAGCAAATCAACCTGGTCAAAACCCGCATGAGTCACCTGATCTCGAAAGAAGAGAACGCCATCTTCGATGTCTATCGACTCATTCTGGAGGATCCGGCGATTATTGACCAGATCGAAACTCAGATCCTCAAAGAAGGGTACACCGCCGAGTACGCGGTAAGAGTCGTCTTCGAGCATTACTTAGCAACGATCTCCCAAATTGCAGACAACTACTTGCGTGAACGAACCACCGACGTCAAAGACGCCGCGCAAAGACTACTCGAGAATCTTTCCGGCGCGCCCGGCCAACAGTATGACATACCGGATGACGCGGTGTTGGTCGCCCAAGACCTCTCCCCAGCTGATTTGAGCATGCTTGAGGGGGACAAATTTAAAGGCATCGCGCTGGCGACCGGTGGAGTTACCTCACACGCCTCGATCCTGGCAAAGTCGTTTGAGATTCCGAGCGTCGTCGCTATCGAAGATTTAATGGAGTCGGTTCACCAGGGCGATATGTTGATCGTGGACGGCAATGCCGGCAATGTGCACGTCAACCCTAACTCGGAGGTTATTCGGGAATACAACCGCCTGGAGCAAGATTACGCCGAGCTTAATCGTGAGCTTGGCGGACTAAAAACTTTACCACCCGAAACCATCGACGGCCACCGGGTGTCGCTTTACGCGAATATTGGCCTGCTGAGCGATGTCGCGTTCGCTCAGCTGCACGGTGCGCAGGGAGTCGGGCTCTACCGCACCGAGATTCCGTTTTTGTCTCATCGAGACTTTCCGAGCGAAGAAGAACAATACGCACTTTACAGCCGGGTCGTGGAAGGCATGGCTGGCAAGCCTGTAACGATCCGCACTTTGGATATCGGCGCCGACAAGTATCCGAGCTATATGCGCAGTGTACCGACCGAGCCAAATCCATTTCTGGGCTGGCGCTCGATTCGCATTTCCCTGGAAGTGGAAGAAATTTTCAAGACACAGCTGAGGGCGATTCTACGCGCCGGCGATCTCGGTCGCGTTCGTTTGTTGATTCCGATGGTCTCGAGCCTAGAAGAAATTTTGAAAGTCAAAGAAATACTGGCCGAAGCCAAGCAGGAGCTTGAGCGCGAAGGCTCGCCATATGACCGGCAAATGGAGCTCGGCATTATGGTCGAAGTACCGGCCGCGGTTCAGCTCGCCGATCGATTTCTGCGCGAAGTCGATTTTCTCAGCATCGGCACCAATGACCTGATCCAGTACATCTTAGCCGTCGATCGGAGCAATCGAAGGGTTGCGAGCCTCTATGAGCCGTTGCACCCCGCGGTGCTCGCTGCCCTGAACACAACTATCCAAGCCGGCAAACAAGAAGGCAAGCGGGTTGGCATGTGCGGTGAAATGGCAGGCGATCCGCTTTCCGCGCTATTGCTCTTGGGCATGGGCCTGGAGGAGTTCAGCATGGGCTCCCTCTATATCCCAGTGATCAAGAAGGCAATTCGATCAATCACCTACCAAGCGGCCAAAGCAGCGGCTGAGATCGTTCTTGAGATGGATACCGTAGGTGAGATAAAACGCTACTTGTTCGAGCAAATGCGTGAACTGGGCATGGTCGAGCTCTTGGAGATGTACCGCTAGGTCGAGGCAGTTCAGCTCAAATCTCGAATGGGGGGATTGATTTGTGCGGAGCCGGGAGTTATATTTTAATTCGAACGATCGTTCGAATGATATCCGAAAGGAACTCCCATGTTCAAAATTTCGACTTTTGATGACTGGATCGACTATTTTCGCCAGTGGCAAAAAGATATCGGCTACGACCCGGCCCTGCTCGGCGATTATAACTTCGAAACCAAGCTCGGCGAGCTACACACTCCCGAAATCGAGTTCGGCGACTTCAAAGGGCAAGCGAAATGGCAACGGGTCAGCCAGATCCCTAATCAATCGATTCGCGACGCTTTGCTGAATTTGATCGTCTACCAGGGCGACACCGAATTCGCTTCCGTTGAACAGCAGAAAAACTTACTGGACACCGCCCCCACGGAGTACGACCGGCAAGCGCTGACCCGGGTCAACAGCGAGGAAATGCGCCATGGCTGGCAGATGTGCTACCTGCTGGTCAATTATTTCGGCGACTCCGGCAAACTGGAGGCCCGAAAGCTTTTGGAACGCCGCGCTTTCCGAGGGGATCGATTGCTCGGCTCGTTCAACGCGCCAGTGAAGAATTGGCTCGACTTTTTCACTTACACGGAATTCGTCGACCGCGACGGCAAATATCAGTTGACCATGCTATCCCACTCGGCCTTTGCGCCTTTGGCGGAAAGTGTTACTGCCATGCTCAAAGAAGAGTTTTTTCACATGTTCACCGGCCATACCGGATTGACCCGCATACTGCGAGCGGGAAAGATTCCTATCCCGATTGTGCAGAAATACTTCAACAAATGGTTGTCCACCGCTTATGATCTCTTTGGTACGGACCATTCTTCTTCGGCTCACTGGGCCTACACCTGGGGCTTGAAAGGGCGATATGACGAGCATGAAGCGACTGTTCCTGCGGAAAAAGACAAGCTCAACGACTTAGCTCGCGATCATTACCTCACTGAAAGCGCCAAACTGATTGGCCAACTCAATCAGCTGATACCCAAAGACCAGCCGAAAATTTACGCGCCGGACTTGAAGTTTAACCGCTCCATCGGTGAATACGTCGACGAGACCTACAGCGTCACGGGAGAATTGCTGACATCCGAAGGCTACAAGAAACATCTGACCGAAGTTCTCCCCACCGACGATGATGAGAAAACATTGGCTGAGATCATCAAGGGCAAAGACTGGGTCACCCAGGTGCAACTGAATTAGTCTGATGAAAAGTCAGCCTGTTGCATCGCCGCTGATAGGTTAGTAATTAAACTCAAGGAGAACTGTGTGAGTCGAACCTGTCTTGTCTGTCAGAACATCGATTGCAAGTCCCGAGGCTCTGAGCAACTCATGGCTGAGCTCGAAAAGCGTGTTGCGGCCAAAGGGTTAACCGACGTGGAAGTGAAGCCCTATATGTGCTTCGGCGCTTGCCAAGAAGGGCCCAACGTCGTGCTCTATCCGGACAAACATTGGTATGCAAAAGTAAAAATCGAAGACCTGGACGAGATCACGGAGCATCTCGCGGGTGGACCTCACGTACAACGCTTGGACACCATTGACTCTTCGTTGAAAGAACTCATCTACCAACTCCTCGACACGGGGGTTTTCTAAGGAATGGAAGGCATCCTTTTCCCTCATGGCGTCGCGCAAGGACATGAGGGACTTAAGGAATACCGTGCTCGTGGAGGCTATGAAGCGCTCGCCAAAGGAATTAGAACACCACCCGAGGACGTAGTTAAAGTCGTCAGCGACGCTGGGCTTCGCGGCCGTGGTGGAGCGGGCTTTCCCACCGGAAAAAAATGGCAGTTCACGCGGGAAGCCCCAGGAGAGCCGCGCTACCTGATCCTGAACGGCGGCGAAGACGAACCGGGCAGCAAAAAAGATCGCGTGCTCCTGGAAAATCTTCCTCACCTGGTCATCGAAGGCACAGCCCTCGCAGCTTACGCGATCGGCGCCACCAAAGCCTACCTCTATATCAATGCCAATTACGCTGTCGCAATCAAAACTATAACGGCTGCGTTGGCCGAAGCAAAAGCAGCGGGTTACTGGGGAGAAAATATCCTCGGCAGCGATTTTGCTCTCGACATTGAAATTGTTCCTGCGCCGCACAATTACGTCGCCGGAGAGGACACGGCGGTCCTGGAAGTCATCGAAGGGCGAAAAGCGTGGCCGCGACAAAAGCCGCCATTCCCGGTGACCGTCGGATTGTACGGCAAACCGACATCCGTAAATAACGTCGAAACGCTCGCCAACGTCCCACCGATCGTCTTGCGCGGCGCTCAGTGGTACCGCAAATTTGGTACGGCTGAGAGTTCGGGCACGATGATTTTTTCTCTCGACGATGACTTAAACCGGCCCGGCGTCTATGAGCTGCCGTTCGGCACGCCGTTGCGTTATTTGATCGAGGAATGCGGCGGTGGCCTTAAGAACGGCAAGAAAATCAAAGCGATCATGCCGGCGGCGCCTTCGTCGGCATATTTACCGCCGGAAAAAATTGATACGCCGCTCGATCACAACTCCATGCGCGACGCCGGCGCCGCTTTAGGTTGCGGTGTCGTTCGTCTGGTCGCCGAAGGCACCTGCATCGTTGAAGAAGTGATAAAGATCTCGGAATTCTTCACCATGGAGTCTTGCGGCCAATGTCCCGCGTGCCGGATGGAAACAAATACACTGACTTCTTTGCTTCCTAGAACAATTCGCCAAGGTGCTCGCCTTCAACAAAGGCAAAGGGTTTTGCAACCTCATCGCCATGCCCGGCCCGCCGATCGAAAGCGCGCTCAAGCTTTTCCCCGGCGACTTCGCAGCGCACCTCTCCACCGGGAAATGCCCGGTGAATTAATCGCCGTATCCAATCATTCCCTGGATCGTCATCGGTTGACCCTCTTAACCGCTGCTTGATAGTATTCGGTTCGTTTCCCTTCCAAGGTGTGAGCAATGCTGATGGTTGGCAGATTTTTTCTCTTCGCGGTGATTTTTCAAATCCTCACCACCGCTCAACTTCAGGCGATCGATGAAGCGCTGGTTCAAGGCGCCAAGAAAGAAAGCTCGGTCGTCGTTTACACGTCGATGACGGTTGATCAGGCGCAGAAACTCAACGACGCGTTTAAAGCCAAGTATCCTTTTATCCAGCCTTCCATGTTTCGCGCCGTCGGCGAACGATTGCTGACAAAAATCATGACCGAGGCTCAAGCCGGCAAGTACGATTTCGACGTCGTCCAATCCGCGGAAACCCAAGCTTACTTCCTCAAAAAGAAGAACCTTCTCGCCAAGTATGTTTCACCGGAAGTAAAAAATATTCAGAGACCGTTCTTCGACCCAGACGGTTATTGGGCCGCGGTTTATATGATGCCCAATGTTGTCGGCTACAACACGCGCATGTTGAAACGCAACGAAGTCCCAAAGAGCGATGAGGATCTGTTGAGTCCAAAGTGGAAAGGCAAGATCGGTATGGATCACACCAAGCCGGAGTGGTTCTCCTGGAAGCTCAGGCGCATGGGCGAAGAGAAGGGCTTGGCGTATATGAAAAAACTCGGTGCTCAGGAATTCAAGCTCTATTCCGGTCTGACCATTCTTACCAGTCTTCTTGCCGCCGGCGAATTTCCGTTGGTGCTGAATACTTACCTGCATAATGTCGAAGACGTCAGACGCAAAGGCGCGCCCGTTGACTGGGTCGCGCAGGATCCGGTGTTTACCAAGTTTCAACCGATCGGCGTCGGCGCCAAGGCGGCTCATCCTAACGCGGCTAAACTGTTTGTCGATTTCATGTTGTCCGAGGAAGGGCAAAAGATCATCGCTTCTTTTGGCAGGGTCCCGACGCGACGCGGCGTATCGACTACAGCTCAAGGCATCGACAAGTTAAACTACGTGATCGACGAGATTGGCGCGGGTGACGATTTTAATAGAAACTACGAACTATTCCGCAACATCTTCGGCGCGCCGAAGGCATAGAAAGGATTCAATGTATGAAGCCCAAACCGATCAAGTGGCCGAATGATGCAAAGATTGCCGTCAGCTTTTTTGTCGCCTTCGAAGCCTTCAACAAGTCCTCACAATACCGCCGCAGCGATGACAAACCTGACTATGCCTCGCTCGCCTACGGCGAGTACGGCGGCAAGGCCGGCATCTGGCGCATCATCGATGTTTTTGCGCGCAACGGGGTCAAGGGCACCATCGACACCAATGGTCGCATCGCGGAAGTTTTCCCTGACGCCGTAAAAGAGTTACATGCCGGCGGCCATGAGATCGTCGGCCATGGCTGGGTCAATGACATCGATCTCACTTCCTTAGATGCAAAAAAGGAAAAAGAACTGATCAAACGAACTTTGGACAGTCTGGCTTCGGTCACCGGTAAGCGTCCCGTGGGTTGGGTCAGTCCGGGACATCGAATCAATGAGCATACCTTTGAAAACTTCGTTGACGAGGGCATCTATTGGACCGGTGACTTGCCGGGCCCGGATATTCCGGAGCACCGGATGATTAGTGGCAAACCGCTCGTCATCATGCCGCGGCTGGATTACGCCAACGACCTTTCGCTGATCTTCAATCCGAAAAATCCTGCGCGCGTCTACTTCGATAGCTTTAAGACCGCTTTCGACTATCTCTACGCCGAAGGAGAGGCTGGGTCACCGAAGCTCATCGATGCGCTCGTCCACGCCCATATCGGTGGCCGCCCGAACATTATCGGCGTTTTCGAAGAATGCATCCGCTACGCTAAAAGCTTCAAAGACGTCTGGTTCTGCACCAAGGGTGAAATCGCTAAATATTATCTCGATCACTACGTCAGCAGGTAAAGGAGAAGCCTCGAATGTCGAGCACAGGAATAACCGAAAAATATCTGGACGGACTTAATTCGCGCGAGATGCTTCTAAAACTCAGCTGGGACGAATGGCTGGCAATCCAGCCACCATACACCGACGGCAAGTTCACGACGGCCGACGCGTGGGTTTGTTATCAGCGCAATGGCTATGATTGGGATATGCACGGCACGCTATTCACGCCGGAGAAAGAAATTGATCCAAACCGGGCTTTTGTTTTCTTTCATGGCGGCGCGGGCAGCGAAAGAATCATGGACCTAACGCCGGACGGCCGGCCGGGATTGGCGCGCGTGCTCGCGGCACAAGGATTCAAGGTCTTGGCGCTTACCTATCCGGGACACTATCCGGGTGGTGTTTGGAAGCTGCCCATCGCGGAGCGAAATCCGATTTACCTAAAAGACCGCAATCTAGCGCAAGAAGAGATTCTCGATCGCAACCTAAAGTGCACTTTCAATGTCATTCTTCAAGGAGCGGGACTACTGACCGATGAGCATTTTGCCGGCCGCGAGATTATCGGCTTTGGCCATTCCACCGGTGGACCGATGGCCGCTCATTTAACCCGCTTCAGCAAAAAGAGCAAAGTCATCGGCATCGTCGGCTTCGGCAGCGGCGGTCCCGACGGCTGGCGTCTCGAATGGAGAAACCAGACCGGCGCTGAAAAATACACTGAAAAACCGATCGATCATGTATCCAAACGCTCGCCGGATTCATTTCGTGAGTCAGGCTACATAGATCCTCCGGACCTCACGCCTTGGGGCGGGGCGGAGGATTACATCCGGCTCGTGAGCCCGTTGCGCTCGCAAATGAAAACGAGCTTGTGCGACAACCAACATAACGCCGCCGTCGGCATTCTCGAAGAATATCCCAGGCGCACTGGAATACCGCGCGAAGAATATTTTGATCACCTGCAGGAGCCTGATCCAAACTGGCTCAAGACCATCCGTGTGCTTCTCGTTGCCGGCGAAAACGACAAAGGCCATTGGGTCAAAGGTAAGAAGCTCGAGCACAAGCGCGAAATGTTTATGGGTGCCAAGTACGCTGCGGCTACGCGCGGCGCGCACGTAGTTTTGATACCGCGCTACGGTCACGTCGGTTACGCCGAACTGTACAACGAGAAGATCGCCTACTTATGGCTCCGGGCATATAAATCCGGCTATTTTGATTAGCGGTTCATCGCTAAAACAGAGGGAGCGTATACCGCCGTTGTTACGGGGTGAATTTTTCACGCCACTTTGGTGTTTGCTAAGTGTGGCGTTCTTTCCGGCGATTCTTTGTGGCGCCAGCAAGACGATGAGCGTGGCGGACGTGGCGCTTCATAAAGGATCCGACAGAGAAAAGATTCTGATCGAAGGAGCCAAGAAGGAAGGCCAGCTGACCCTCTATACTTCCAATAGTGTAGTTGCCGGAGTCGTCTCGCAGTCATTCGAGAAGAAATATCCTTTCGTCAAAGTTTCGTCCTGGACGGCCGAATCCCCGATGCAGCTCAGGCGAGTTTTGGAAGAAAATCGGGCCTCGCGCTATCTGGCTGACGTGATTGAAAGCAGCCCCGAATCGTTGGGCGTTCTGCAACGAGAAAATCTTCTTCAGGACCTTTACTCGCCCGAGCTCGCTGCCTATGGGGAAGAAACCAAGGTCAAGGGAAACTCGGGAGTGATCTACTGGGCAAACCGCGAGATTTATTTCAGCTTGGGATTCAATACCAAGATGATTCCCCAGAGCGAGGCTCCCAAAGTCCTCAAAGACCTCTTGGAGCCAAAGCTCAAAGGCAACATCGGCATCTCCGGCCACTCCACGGGAGCCCGTTGGGTAAGAGCGGTTCTGGATATGGTAGGGATGGATTACCTCGAAAGGCTCGCGCGGCAAGACGTGCGGATCCACAATGTCGCCGGGCCGGCGATGAGGGGACTCGTCGCTGCGGGTGAAGTTCCCGTCACGCCGACGATTTCGGATTCCAACATCATGCGGGCAAAGCGGCAAGGCGCCCCGGTGGACTGGCGGCCCATGGAGCCGGTCATGACCAACGTCGGTTACTCG
>VBKY01000075.1 GCA_005879255.1 Deltaproteobacteria bacterium | reverse complement strand
TTCGCATTAGGCTTGACCGTCACCGAAACATTTCGCGCCATGGTTTACCATAGCGCAGCAACGGCAACGGTCAACAGCGAAAGCGGCGGCTTTGGTAGAAGAGCTCAGCGCGCTTGTTTCTGGACTAACTCGAGGACCTGCTGATAGGATTTGAGTAGATCGGTGGAAGTCACGATGCCACAAACCGTGTCATCATCCTCGACGACCGGGAGGCAATTGATGCGCTTGAAAAGAATCTTCGATACCGCCTCGATGATCGGTGTGTTGCGCTTCACGGTAATCGGATTCGTCGTCATGATTTGATCGAGCGATTTGGAGCGCGAATTGGGGTTTCGCGCCAACGCGCGAAGGATATCCCGGTCTGAAATCACGCCGATGATCTTTCTCTGACCGTCAACGACAACGCAATGGCGGAAATAGCGGTCGTTCATAAGATTGGTCGCGTCGTTAAAACTGTGATGCGCGCTGAGCGTCACGACTTTGCCGGTCATGACATCTGCCACCTCGGTCGGTCCTATGACCAAAGAA
The DNA here is from genome assembly GCA_005879255.1 of Deltaproteobacteria bacterium. The sequence continues at coordinate 52,792 of VBKY01000075.1, read as the reverse complement.
AGTTCACGTGGTATCGCTGCATCCTGAGCCATTTTGTCGCTTAGGTTTTGAATCATCTGCTTACCCCTGGAATAAATTACTGGTTGGTTAACCAGAGAAGAACTAAGCAATTCTTGCACCATCACTGACTCCAAAGACTAAGCCTCCGGTGGCTCGCCAGAGGACAACGCATTTGGCCGAAATTTACCCTCGATTTCCATTACTTCCGCCAAAGCGCGCCTGCACTACCGGACTGTCCGAAACGAACTTTGTTCAACCTCCGGCCGAAACTGCCGAAATTGTTTCGGACGGTCCTGTCGAGAAGGAGCGCTCGAGCTCCGCGGGCACTCTAGGGGATTCAGCTTTTGGCTGACAGGCAGCTTCGCTCACCTGTTCTGTACGCGTTCCAAACCGTATGATAGGAAAGAAACCCACTTGTTAATCCAAGGAACGATCGATGACCCTAATTCTCAACAACGATGATGTGCGCAGCGCATTTAGCGTGAATGAATGTCTGAAAGTCATGGAAGATTCCTACCGCGAGCAGGCTCATAGCCGCGCCGTTAACCGACCGACATGTCATTCTTACCTGGCTCACTCGCTACCGAACTCGACCTACAGCTTTAAATCGGTCGATGGCGGCGTTGGAAAGCTAGGCGTCCTTGCGCTTCGCGTCACTTCCGATGTCGTTCAAGAGCAGGAGATGCACGGCTCCGTACGGTTGGAAAAACTGCCGCTTGCCGGCAACAAAATGTTCGTCGGGCTTGTTCAATTGTTCAGCACGGAAACAGGCGAGCTATTGGCGATCATGCCGGACGGCCTCATTCAGCAGACGCGCGTCGGCGTCACCAGCGCGCTTGGCATGAAAGTGATGGCACGCAAAAACTCCGAAGTGCTCGGCCTCATCGGCACCGGTGGCCAAGCGAAAGCTCACTATCGATTCATGACCGCCGTAATGCCGATCAAGAAAGTGAAAGTCTTCAGCCCCAATCCCGAGCACCGAAAATCATTCGTCGAAGAAATGGCGAACGAAACAGGCGTTACGGGCGAGCCGGTGGGCAGCGCCGCAGAAGCTGTGGATGGTTGCGATATTATTTGCAGCGCGACCAATTCGTCACGTCCGGTAATCGACCCGGATTGGCTCAAGCCGGGAGTTCACTACAACTCGATCCGGGAATTTGAAACCGACCTCAGTGTGTTGGAGAAATGCGACGTCATCGCGATTCACACGCAATTCGGCGGTATTTTTCACTACCAACCGCCCGGTGTGATTGAAGACATGCCGGGAGTACGCCGCGAAAAGCCGCGCGACTGGTCAAAGTACCCTGAAATCTCAGACCTGATCGCCGGCAAAGCACCCAGCCGCACAAGTGACCGCCAGATCACTTTCTTTTTGAACAACGTCGGCACCGGCGTCCAATTCGCCGCCATGGGCTACTGCGCTTACAAAACCGCAAAAGAAAAAGGTCTGGGCCACGAAATTCCGAGCGAATGGTTTATGCAGGATATTAAGCCGTAATTGGCCGAATGAAGTTACCTATTTGCCCATCATTTTCTTTATTCGTTCGACGACTTCGGGCGGTTGCGACATCACCTCTTTCGTTAAAGCCTCGACCTCTTCGCCGGTCGTCGGATCGATATCGAGCTTTTTCTTTTTGGTCTCCGCTAAAAAATCCGGATCTTTCATCGTCTTGTTAAAGGCCTCGCGCAGCGTCTTGACGAGCTCAGGTCGGATCCTCGGTGGCGCAAGGTAGGGGCGGTGAAAGTCGCCGGAGGCAAGCAGGGTGGTTGCCAAGCGTCGTCCTAGCTCGGGCGTTTTGTATCTATCCATCAGCTCGAAGATCGTCGGCACCTTGGCGAGGTTCTCGATTCTTATTCTTCCGCCTTGAACCAGCTCTCTAGAAAAACCGTTCCTGCGCCAGGTATGAAACGGCTCGCGGGAAAAATAGGCTTCTGTGCTCAGAGATCGGCACTGGATCTCGCCCCTTTCCACAGCGAGATCGATCTCGTTCCCGCCCTGATAACCGGAAATCACGTTGAATTTTGCTCCGACCGTTTCTTCCAAAAGTTTCGGCACGAGGTAGCCCATGTTTCCCGTGCCCGTGGTGCCGCATTTCGGCGCTTCTTTGGCGCTGCGCACGTCGTCGATGGTTTTGAATGGGCTATCCGCGCGCATGTAAAGAACTTGCGGCGATTTGGTCGCGTTGCCGACCCAGGTATATTTCGGCCAGTCGAATTTGACCTCGGACCGCCCAACCAGTTGCTCGAAATAAAGACCCGCGTTAATCGCGCCGAGCGTTAGGCCATCCGGCTTTGCTACCGTGTAAATATAATTGGCGGCGATCATGTGACCCGCGCCGGGCATGTTTTGCACGATAATGCCGGGATTGCCTGGAAGATATTTACCCATGAACAGCGCGATAGCGCGGGCGTAAAGATCGTAAAGATCTCCCGCGCCGGTGCCGACTATGATCGTTACGGTCTTGCCCTGGTAATATGGCGCTTGAGCGCGTCCGAAGGACGGCGCGAAAAATAGCAGCATTGCGAAGACGATCACCTTGGTCATCGTGTTCTCCTTTTGCGAGTCGACTACTCCGACAATATTTTTTTCATCCGCTCGATCACGTCCGGTGGCTGATCCATGATCTCTTGGACCAGTGCCTGCAACTCTTCTCCGGTTGACGGGTCCATGTCCATGCGCCCCTTCTTGGCTTCGGCGATGAGCTCCGGGTCCTTCATCGATTTTGCGTAAGCTTCCCGCAGCATCTTCACTCTGTCGCGAGGCGTTCCGGGAGTGACGAGCATGAAGCGGCCGAACTCAGCGCCGCTTAACAAAACGTTGGCGAGGCGGCGATTCGAATCGGTGGTTTTGGCTTGATCCATCAGCTCATAGATAGTCGGTGCTTCGGCCACAACCGGATCGCGCTTGCGCGCGGTTTGAATCAAATGCCGGTCAAATCCTTTCTTGTGCCAAGTATCGAATGGCTCTCGTCCGAAATGAGGCAAGATCGTGTTGCCGCGGCAATGGACCTCGCCCTTCTCCACGGCCAGATCAATCTCGTTTCCTCCCGGATAACCCATAACCGTGTTGATTTTCGCGCCCAAAGCGACCTCCATAACCCGGTCAAGAATATAGCCGGCGCTCCCCACACCCGTGCTGCCGCATTTGGGCGGCTCTTTTGCTTTGATAATGTCCCCAATAGTTTTGTATGGCGCGTCAGCCCTCATGTAGAGCAGCATGTAATTTTTTTCCTGCGAGCCAAGGATCGGAAACTTGCGCAAATCGAAACGGACTTCTTTGTGACCCGACAGCTGCTCCAAATAGACGTTGCTGTTGGGCATGACCGTCGTCAGACCGTCAGGCTTGGCGACGCCATAAACATAATTGGCCGCCATTAACGAGCCGCCTCCAGGCATATTCTGCACGATAATGTCCGGTTGACCTGGGATGTACTTAGGCATGGTACGTGCCAAGAGCCGCGCCCAACGATCGTAGAACCCGCCCGCCGTCGCCCCGGTGACAATCCGAATCTGTTTTCCTTTGTAGAAGGGTTCGGCTTGGGCCTGAACGGAACTAACGCTTAGAAGATTAAAAACTCCAAAAGTTAAAAGAAACACAACCGCCCGAGAACAAGCCAAGTCGATATTCATCACTCTATCCTCCGACATCACCATCTCCAATTTGCCATCGCACGAGAAGCGTACGCTGGCTACACAACCTGCTCGAAATCCGTGTCCCAAAGTTTCCTCACCTTGGCCATCTGCCCATCTGACAATCCGGGCATTCCCGAGCACGCGACCGCTTCGTCTATGTGCGTCGTGTTAGAAAAGCCAACCAGCACCACGGAGACTTTCTGATTCATCAGCCCAAAGCGAATTGCCGCTTGAGTAAGATCCCTACCCTCCACGTTCAGCGCAGCTTTTATTTTTTCCGCTCGTTGAAGGTCCACTAGGTAATCTGAACCCGGAGACAGCGTTTGGCCGCTGCCGCCGCCCCCGGTGCTGGGATCCGAAGTGAGTGCGCCGGCAGCCAAGACTCGAATGACGAAGGCGCCCATTCCTTTGGCCGCGGCGTGATCGAGGATTAGACCGTAGTCGAGTGCGCTGAAGCCGGCGGGGACTGGTTGTCCGGCGCTTGGATTTAGGAGATTGTAGTAGCACTGAAAACCGTGAAACTCGCCACTGTCAGCCAATTCATGCAATGCCTTGGGATCACCCAAGCCGCTAAACCCGAAGTGGCCGACCTTGCCACGGTCGCGCATCGCTTTGAATCCGTCGATCACGCCGTTCGGCCCCAGTACATCTTTTGGAGCGAGGCTGAATCGCTTGCCTGTGCCGCGCTCCAAGGTGACTCGTGTATGAAGCTGGACAAAATCGACACGATCTCTCTTGAGCCTCGCCAATCCGGCTTCTACTGCGCGAATCGTCGCGGCTTTGACATCGCCGACGGCGTCGGCCTCGAGGCGAATCTTGGTCGAGATAACAGGATTCGCACCGAGCTCGTTTAGAATCCGCCCCAAGTTTTCTTCGGACTTGCCCAAGCCGTAGGCGAACGCGGTATCGAAAAAGTTGATGCCCCGATCCAACGCGTGGCGTACGGCTTTCACTTGCTCGTCGTACGGCGCCTTGACCATCAGCACGGCATTGTTGCCGCAACCAAAGCCGATTTCCGAGACGCGCACGCCGGTTTTCCCGATAGTTCGATATTGCATGTTTCCCTCGATCGATTTCGCTAAATCTTCGATAGCAACGCTAAGATTGATTCCGTATCAGTCAGATCCGGCAGGCAGTCCTCCGGTTGTCAATAGCGAAGCTCCTCTAACGGATACCGGCCGGTGCCGACAAGCACGCATTTCATATGATTATGCCGGGCCGCTTCTAAATCCTTTGGCGTGTCGCCGATGACGATACATTGCTCGGAGAGAAATGTTCTTCCGCTCATCTCCTCGCACCGCGACTTGGCAATATGCGGCAAATCGGCGCGGCGTTGTGAATCGCTGGCGTAGGCGCCGCGACCAAGATAGGGCGCTAGTCCGGCGGCTTCGAGCTTGACAGCCGCCGTGACTTCGAAATTGCCCGTCACGACACTCGAGTGAAATTTCTTATCTCCTGAGAGCGCCTGGAGCAAATCCATTGCCCCCGGCAATGGACGAACCGTCGTCGTGCCTCGATCAACAGCATTCTTGTAGCACTCGTGGAGTTTGGCCGAGAAACACTGCCACTCTGCATCTAGAATTTCGATGGCTACATTCGCGTTTACGAAAATGTCTTTCACGATCATCGGATCGGTATTGCCGTCCGGTATGACGGTGCGGATGTCGCCGCAAATTCCGAAGGTCTTTTCAATCGCTTCGTTGAAAGGAATGTAGCCATTCAGCGTGCGCGTGAGCGTGCCGTCAATATCGAAGAGGATTAACCGTTCCATAGGCACGCAAATATTGGCACAATCCAAATCAGGTTAGCAAATTCAAATGGCTAGAGCACTGATCCGCAACTACATTGACAACCCAGCGCTTTCAAGATAGAAGTCTTGCGTAAGTTTTGCGCGACTGGCGAACGTGGAATTGACCACGAGGGAGTGCAAAGCATTAAGTAGGCCGACCGCCTGGGTCTCTTAACCATAGAGGTCCAGGCTTTTTTGTTTATGCCGAGGCAATCATTCGCGCCTAACTTCGTTTATCGCTCCTCGATCTCCGTGCGGCGTAGGAGCAACAGTACGCCTCAGTCGACTCGGAGCTCGCGCCTTGTTATGCGCGTTGCTTGCTTTGGCCTATCGCCTTAATATTGCAAAAGCATCAGAGCGATAAAAATGATCAAGCAGTATTTGCTCTCACCCGGCCCCACACCGATTCCCAATGAAGTCGCCCTGGCGATGTCGGAGACCATGATCCATCATCGCACGCCGCAATTTAACAAGATCTTCGACGAGGCGCGCGCGGCACTCAAAAAACTTTTCAAAACGAAAAATGACGTTCTCATCTTGGCGTCATCGGGCACGGGCGCGATGGAAGCCTCGGTCGCCAATCTATTTTCTCCCGATGATAAGGTCCTTGTCATCAACGGCGGTAAGTTCGGTGAACGCTGGCTCAACATCTCCAACGCGTATGGATTGAATCCGATAGAACTGAAAGTCGAATGGGGCCAGGCCGTTAAAGTCGCCGCTGTCGAAAAGCAACTGAAAGCGAACCCGGACATCGCCGGCGTGATGATCCAGGCGAGCGAAACTTCTACGACTGTGCTGCATCCGGTCAAAGAGATTGCCAAGCTCACCAAGAACGGGCCCTTGTTCCTCGTCGATGGTGTCACGGCGGTCGGCGTGGTTTCGCTGCCGCTCGACGAGTGGGGCATTGACGCTTTAGTAACCGGTTCGCAAAAGGCATTGATGTTACCGCCTGGGCTTGGGTTCGTCGCCTTCAGCGACCGGGCGTGGGAAAAAACCAAGAAAGCAAAACTGCCGCGTTTCTACTTCGATCTGAATCTCGAGCGCAAAAATCAGCAAAAAGGCTCCGGCGCATTCACTCCCGCGGTGTCATTGATCTTTGGCCTGCGCGCGTCGCTCGAAATGATGGAGCGCGAGGGATTGGAAAAGGTCTATGCCCGCCACTCCCGCATGTGCCGGGCAACTCGCGCGGCTGCGACGGCACTCGGACTAAAACTGCTGGCGCCGGAAAGCCCGAGCCCGGCTGCGACGGGTATTTACATGCCGAACGGCATCGATGCGGACCAGGTGCTCGACTATTTACGCGACAACATGAACGTCACGCTGGCCGAAGGCCAGGATCAGCTCAAGGGCAAAGTGATTCGCATCGCCCACGTCGGTTACATGGGCGCATTCGACGTGATCACCGCGATTGCGGCCGTGGAAATGGCGCTGAGAAAATTCGGCGCCGAGATTCCCTTTGGCAAGGGCGTCGCGGCGGCAGAGGAAGTCCTGATGGAGGCGCTGGTTTAGAGGCCGAGTATCGAAGATAGAGGGTTAAGGATCGCGCGATTTTCTATCCACAATCTTCGAACACCAGAGTGGAAACCATCCGGTGAAATAGAGAATGAAGATTTTAGTAACTGACTCGCTCGCTCCCGAAGGGCTGGCCGTATTTAAGAACGCCGACGGCTTCGAAGTCGACGTCAAACTTGGACTAAAGCCCGACGAGCTTAAAAAAATCTGTGGCGACTACGACGGCTGGGTTATTCGCAGCGGCACCAAGATAACCGCCGAGCTGATCGAAGCAGCGAAGAACCTCAAAGTCATAGGCCGCGCCGGTGTAGGCTATGAAAATATCGACGCTGATGCTGCGACCAAGCGAGGGATCGTAGTCATGAACACCCCCGGCGGCAACAACGTCACCACCGGCGAGCACACGATCGCTTTAATGATGGCGCTGGCACGCCATATTCCCCAGGCAGTCGCTTCGCTCAAAAGCGGCAAGTGGGAACGCAACAAATTCATCGGCGCCGAACTTTGCAACAAAACCATTGGCGTCATTGGCCTGGGCAATGTCGGCCGTATCGTGGCGGAAAGAGCTTCAGGCCTCAAGATGAAAGTTATCGGGTACGATCCGTTCATCGCTGCCGAAAACATCGCCCGGATGGGCGTCGAGCCGGGCACTTTGAAAGATATCTTTACCAAGTCGGACTTTATCACGGTCCACGTCCCGTTAACGCCGGAAACCCAGGGGCTGATCAACAAGACCGCCTTTGCCAAGATGAAATCCGGCGTGCGAATCATCAACTGCGCTCGGGGCGGCATCGTTGACGAGCAAGATCTAGCCGATGCTATCAAAAAAGGCAAAGTTGCCGGCGCCGCGCTTGACGTGTACGTCGACGAACCGCCGAAGCCTACTCACCCGCTGCTCCAATTGGAACAAGTCGTCACCACGCCCCATCTCGGGGCGTCCACTGATGAAGCGCAGCTCAACGTCGCCATCGCCGTCGCCGAACAGATGGTCGATTTTCTCGCCAAGGGCGTGGTCCGCTACGCGGTCAATGTCCCGTCGGTAAGTCCCGAGCTTCTGGAAGTCTTGCGCCCATATCTAACTCTGGGTGAAAAACTCGGCAGTCTCCATACACAAATGGCGGGCGCGCTGCCCAAGGAAGTCCAGGTGGAATACCGCGGCGACGTGACCCAGTACAACGTGGCGGCGCTCACGTTGGCGGTCCTCAAGGGACTCTTGTCGCCGGTCATGGAATCGGTTGTGAATTACGTGAATGCGCCGCTGGTGGCCAAAGAGCGGGGCATCAAGGTCATGGAGTCCAAAAGCGAACAGGCCGGAGATTTCGCCAGCTCGATAACTGTCAAGGCGAAGAACGGCAAACAAAACTTGGAAGTCGAAGGCGCGATGTTCGGCGCCAAGCATCCGCGTATCGTGCGTGTCAACAACTTCTACCTCGAAGCGGTGCCTGAAGGGTATATACTCATTCTCCAGAATAAGGACGTTCCAGGCGTTGTCGGCGCCGTCGGCACGATTCTCGGTAATAACGGCATAAACATCGCCGGCATGGAGCTCGGCCGGAGCGAAAAAGCCGGTAATGCCATCTCGTTTACTCACGTCGACGAAATGGTGAGCAAAAAAGCTCTCGACGAGTTGCGCGCTTTGCCGCAAATCGTCTCGGCAACATTGGTAAAGCTATGACCAAACATGACGGGAGACCGGCGACCGAAGACCGGTCAGTCGTCCTCGGTCCTCGGTCATAGTCCCGGGTTCTATTATGGCAAACGTCGCGATCATCGGCGCCCAGTGGGGTGATGAAGGCAAGGGTAAAGTCGTCGACCTCTTTACCAATGAAGCCGACATCGTCGTTCGGTTTCAGGGCGGCAATAACGCCGGCCACACTCTTGTCGTCAACGGCGATAAAACGATTCTTCACCTGGTGCCTTCGGGCGCCTTGCACCCGGACAAACTTTGCGTGATCGGCAACGGCGTCGTCGTCGATCCGGAGATTCTCATCGAGGAAATTCAAACCCTAAAGCGGCGAGGGCATCTGGTCGACGACGAACAATTGCGCATCAGCGAACAGGCGCATGTGATCATGCCCTATCACAAGGCCATCGATCTCGCCCGCGAACGGCTGCGCGGCAAAGGCAAAATCGGCACCACAGGACGCGGCATCGGACCGGCTTATGAAGACAAGGTCGCGCGCACCGGTATTCGTTTCGTCGATCTTTTGGAAGAAGACACCTTCCGCGAAAAGCTCCAGCGCAACATCGAAGAAAAGAATATTTACTTAAAGGCCATTCTTAAAGAGAAAACCCTCGACTTCGACAAGATTCACGTAAGTTATGGACGCTATCGCGAGAAGCTGCGCAAATTCGTAACCAACACCGGTCTCTTGCTCGACCAGGAAATGCGCGCCGGCAAACGCGTACTGTTCGAAGGGGCACAGGGGACCCTGCTCGATGTCGACCATGGCACCTACCCTTACGTGACATCTTCAAGCACAGTCACCGGCGGCGCCTGTTCGGGGTCCGGTGTCGGCCCGCAGCATATTCAGCAAGTCATCGGCATATCCAAAGCGTATACGACTCGGGTCGGCAGCGGCCCGTTTCCGACTGAACTTAACGGACCGGACGGCGAAACGCTCAGACGCGAAGGCGCGGAGTTCGGCGCAACCACAGGCAGATCGCGCCGCTGTGGCTGGTTCGACGCCGTGGGCGTGCGCCACGCCGTGAGAATGAACGGCATGACCGGTATCGCATTGACTAAGCTTGACGTGCTTACCGGCTTTAAGAAAATCCCCATCTGCACCGCCTATCGTTATGGGAGTAAAGATTTGCATGAGTTCCCCGCCAGCTCCAAAGTCATGCACGGCGCACAGCCCGTTTATGAGGAATTGGCTGGCTGGGAAGTGCCTCTAGACGATGCGCGGAATTTTTCCGACCTACCTGTGGCCGCTCAGAAGTACGTGCGGCGCATCGAAGAGGTCGTTGGCACAAAAATCATTTTAGTTTCGGTCGGCCCGGGTCGAGAGCAAACAATCCTTCTTAAGAATCCCTTCGAAAATTAGGCACCCGGCACGCTTACGGCCAGATACGCCTGCCCGTACTTGACGATCACCGCGTCGTTCAACCGTACCCCTGGCAAGAAAGACTTGGCTCGTCGCCGAATGGCGACCTTGAATACCCCCGGGAGGCTGATTATCATGTCTACCGTTAGCAGCTGAACTGCAGGAGGTGGTTATGGACGGTGCATCCACTAGCAAGGAAAAACTTGTCAGCGATCTAAAGAACCTTGTCGCCGACGCTGAAGAGTTACTCAAGGCCACGGCCAGCCAGGCGGGCGAGAAAATCTCCGAAGCTCGGCAAAAAATCGAACAGAGCCTGGTCGAAGGAAAAAAAGCTCTGGCCGATGCCGAGAAAACATTGCTGGCGAAATCCAAAGAATGCGCGGAAATGGCCGACGACTATGTACGCGAAAACCCCTGGACCGCCGTCGGCGTCGCGGCTGGTGTTGGATTAGTGCTCGGCTTATTGATGCGCGGCAAATAATCATCCGGCGATGGCGGATCGAGGACCTATCTCGGGCACGAGCGGCTCACCCGGCCTTTTGCACTCATTGAGAGGATTGCTGGCGATTTTAAGCTCGGCGTTCCACACACGTCTGGAGCTGTTCGTCGCCGAGCTCGAGGAGGAAAGGGAGCGGCTCAAGCAGACTCTGGTGCTGATATTGCTGCTCTTTTTTGGTCTCAGCTTTGGTTTGATCCTGCTCACAATCTTCATCGTCGCAATATTTTGGGAGCGCGGTTGGATCGCGGCCATTGGCTGCTTAGCGGCAGTTTATCTTGGCATCGGCATCACTGCCTGCATTAAGCTTCGCAGCGCGTTGCTTCAACATCCCGGGCTTTTCCCTGCTACCTTAGCCGAGCTCGGCAAAGATCGCGATCACTTGAGGTCATCAACGCGTGAATAATCATCTTCGAGAAATTGCCCGCCGCAAACAGGCACTTATCGACAGAGCCGCTCGTGAGCGCGTCGACCTGGCCAAGGCGTATGATAGTCTTCCGTCGCCGTTCGATATGAGTGGCACTCTATTGGGCATCGGCCGCGTGCTCAAGACTCACCCGATGATCGCCGCCGGTCTATCGAGCATTTTTGTCAGCGGCTACGCGCGGCGCTTGCTCAAGCCCGCGACTGAGCTCGTCAAGATTTGGCGCATCGTCCTTCCCATCTGGCTCTGGTGGCGGAAACGCCGACGACCTTCCTAGCAATGTATTTGAACCGCTTCAGTCCCGCGCCTATCGACGACCGGTTCGTGTTGGTAAAAGGCGCCCGTACCGTACCCAGCCGACTCGCGTGGCTATTCCGTCCGCGCCCGTTCAGTTTTTCTCGGATCCGCAGCTCCGCTCGTTCCCGGTCCGTTGACGGTAATCGCCTGCACTACGCCAAGCGCGCCTTGTTCCCGTAGTGTGTGGCCACGCTGTTCCAAGGCTTTCCTCTGATCGCCGGCGATCTTTGCCTCGAAATACAACCGATCCGGCACCCACTGATGATGAATACGCTCGGCCTCCACCGCGGCTTTTACCGGCATACGAAAATCGACGATATTTAAAATCGCTTGCAGCGTCGCATTGATAATGCGCGGACCGCCGGCGGCGCCGACAATGAGCTCGGGGCGATTTCCATTCAAAATTATGGTCGGCGACATGCTGCTCAGCGGCCGTTTCTTCGGTTGGAGCGAGTTGGCCTCGTTGCCGATTAGTCCATAAACATTTCCGACGTCGGAATGGATGGCAAAATCATCCATTTCGTTGTTGAGCACGATTCCCGTGCGCGGCACAAGTAACTTAGAGCCGAATCGCGTGTTGACTGACTGCGTACAAGCCACTGCGTTGCCGAAGCGGTCAACGACGCTAAAATGCGTGGTTCCGCCTTTTTCGGCATGGTAGTTGTAATAACCGTAAAACGTCGGTGGACGGGTTTTGTCCGGCATGATGCGAGCGCGAATCCACTCGGCGTAAGATTTTGCGGTGAGCTTACCAACCGGCACATGAACGAAATCCGGATCCCCGAGAAACTGCGCGCGATCGGCGAAGGCGTGTTTCATGGTTTCCGCGAGCAGATGAAGATAGTCCGCCGAGTTGTGTTGAAACCGGTCGAGTTTATAGCCTTCGAGGACGTTGAGCATTTCGAGAATGGCCACGCCGCCTGAACTCGGCGGCGGCATGGTGATGACCGTATGATTGCGGTAGGAACCGACAAGCGGCTCGCGCCATACCGCCCTATAGTCTCTTAGGTCGTTGAACATCATCACGCCGCCTTCTTTCTTGATCGTCTCGACGATCGCTTCGCCAATCCAGCCCTGATAAAAAACTTCCGAGCTTTTCTGAGCGATCGTCTTGAGCGTCTCGGCTAGCTGCGGCTGTCGGATCAGCTCGCCATCCTTAGGCACTTCGCCGTTTGGCATATAAACCCGACCGAGATCGGGGAAACGCTTCATGTTGGATTGCTGCCGCTCGATGGCGACGCGCAGGGCGCCATCAACCGAAAACCCGTCAACGGCGAGCTTGATCGCCGGCGCAGCTAAAACCGCCAGTGGCAATGTGCTGAAGCGTTTGTGTGCTTCAACCAAACCGGCCACCTCGCCCGGCACCGCGACGGCCAGCCCTCCCGTGAGGCTCAATGACGGCACCGGTGTGCCATCTTTCATGTACAGCTCTCGGCGGGAAGCTTGCGGCGCAGTCTCACGAAAATCGAGCGCGAATGCCTTTTTATCTTTGGCACGGTAAATCACCATAAACCCACCGCCACCTAAGCCCGACGAGGCTTGATCCACCACGGAAAGTGCAAAAGCCGTGGCGATCGCTGCATCGATGGCATTGCCGCCGCGCCTGAGGATTTCCATTCCTGCCTCGCCTGCCTGCTCGCTATCGGCGATGACGAGACCGGAACCAGACTGCAACGTGCGCCCGCGTGCTTCGGTTTGGAGAGAAACGAAGAAAAGGACAAAGCAAAAAAGAATTCGAATCTTAGTGAACGGACGCATAAAGTTGGATCTTGGTTTAATGCTTTGTCGGCGATTTTTCAAATAGGAAAAAAGTTCTATTGACCCGGCAAAGTAATCGATAGTTTCGAAGCGCCGATTTTCACTTGCGCTTGGCGACTCCATATTTCATAGTGGTTCAAGATCTGTTCTTCTGAATCAAAGCATGCAAACCATTCTGGGGCCATTCCATCCCAACCTGGAAAACGCGCTCGTCGATGAGATCCTGAAATATAAGGCGGCTGACTTGCTAAGCCCGCTGTTGATTCTTACGCCGTCCGACTTGTTGCGCCGGCGCCTAAAAATTCTTTTGAGCCGGGAGCGACGCCTCTCGCTGCTTAACGTTCAACTGCTGACCTTCTACCAGCTATCCCTAAGACTCCAAGCAGAAAGCAACCGCACGCCACTGGAGCTTCGCAGCGACCTTTTTCTCGAAGAAGTGTTGCGGCAAATCATCCGAACGCGCCAACCCGGCGCGGAGCCCTTTGCCGGCATCGAAGAGCGCGCCGGCGGCTGCGCCGCGCTCTGGCAGACGCTGCGCGATCTGCGCGACGGACTGGTCGATCCAACGGTCGCGCTCGACGCACTGAGCGAGGGCCATTTCAGCCAGCGCGCCAGCGAACGCACATCGCAGCTCCTGGTCTTACTGCGAACCTTTCAACAATTTTGCCGCCGACAGAAGATCGCCGACCAGTCCGATTTGAACCACTATGCCACCGAACAGGTTCCTGCATCGCGGTTTTTGAAACAATTTAGCCAGATTTTTTATTACGGCTTCTACGATCTGACGCAGATCCAGGTAGATTTTTTTCACGCGGTCGCGCGCTACTATCCGACGACGCTCTACTTTCCCTATCTCTCCGCCAAGCCGAGTCATGACGCCTGGCGCTTCGCCGAGCGTTTTTACGAGCGCTATGTCCAGGGACATAACACCGAGTCCGCACAAGAGTTAGAATCTCAAGGCGTCTTGCCCGCATCAGCGAGGCTCTTCGATGACACCAAAGAGCGAAAATACGGTGACTTTCCAAAACCCTGGCAGTGCCAGATCATCAGTACGTTCGGCATTCACGATGAAGTCGCCGCGGCAGCGAAAGAGATCTTGCGACTTGCCGAGGACGGCAAACTGCAATTTCATGAGATTGGCGTTGTGGCTCGAAGCTTGGAATCCTATAGCCAAATCGTCAAAGACATTTTTCACCAGCACCGCATCCCGCTCGCCGGCACGCTCGAAGAACCGTTGGTGCAGTTCCCGTTGACCAAGGCAATCATCCTGTTTCTGAACTTGCCGGCGAAGGACTTCGTACGCAGCCAGGTGATAGATCTGCTCTCTTCACCCTATTTTCAATTTCAGAACACCGTCGACGGCTCCCGGCCACGCCCCGACTTGTGGGATCTCGCGAGCCGCGAGCTAGCCATATGCAAAGGCGTCGCCGAGTGGCGCCGGCTCCGTCGTTACAACCGCCAAGATCTAGAACTTAGGCAAATATCTGACGACGATGAACCGCGTATGATTCGCATTCCCTCGGAGCAATTGGCCTGCCTGGCCGATAATGTTGAATCACTGGCGGCGGATCTGCTCCAGTTGCCGGCCCATGCCTCGTGGCAGGATTACGTCTCGGCCTGGAAGGACTTGCTGAAAAAGTATCTTGGAATTGTGCCAGACGCCGATTTAACCGCGCCGGGCGCGAGGTCGGAGCCCGTCGAAGCGATTCTCGACGTCCTGGATCAACTCGCTGGACTCGACAGTGTGGACAATCGCGTCGCGCTCGGCGATTTTAGCCATACTTTTCAGCATTGGCTCGAACGCTCCAGCGTGACCGATGATCGCCGCAACCGCGACGGCGTCATGGTGCTTAGCGCTACTGCGGCGCGTGGCCTAGCGTTCCGCGCGCTCTTTGGTCTGGGCATGAACGAAGGCGTTTTCCCGCGCACGATCCGCGAAGATGCCTTTCTGCGCGATCGCGACCGCGAAGTTCTGGAACGCGACCTGGGCTACAAGGTAAGCCAAAAACTCGCCGCCTTCGACGAAGAAAAATTGCTCTTCACACTGCTCGTCGGCGCCGCGCGGGAGCGGCTCTATTGCTCGTTTCAAAGAGCGAACGACAGTGGCAGAGGGCTGGCACCATCCTGGTACGTGGACGAGCTCAAGCGCACTCTCAAAGACAACGGCCGCGAATACGAAACGATCAGCATCGCACGAAGCATGACTGAAAAAACCGCTACGCCGCCGTTCGACCGACAGGATTTATTATTGCCGTCCGAACTAGCGATTCGCCTGACGCTCGAAGCACAAGATCCCTCCGCGCTGCTCGATGCCTGCGCGCCACTGCCGGCGCTTTACAGACAAGGCCGCAAGGTCGCCGCTGAAATCGATCAAAGCGGCGATCGCTTGCTGCCCTACGACGGCGCGATCGCCAAGTTCGACAGTTACTGGAAACATTTTTCCGAGCGCGGCCCTTCGCCGACCGCGCTCGAAACCTATGCCCGCTGTCCGTTTCAGTTTTTCGCGCGCCACGTGCTTGGCTTGGAACCGCTCGACCGTCCCGAAGAGATCCTCGGACCGAATCCTGCTGAGTTCGGCAAGCTCGGTCATGGGATCTTAAATTCGTTTTACCGCGCTCTGATCGACGGCGGCTATTTTGCCGGCAAGGCGGCAACGGTGGACGTGGAAACGACCTTACAAGCCATCGCGGCCCGCGCATTCGTAGACTATGAGGAAAATAATCCGGTCGGCTATCCGCTCACTTGGGAGAGCCTCAAAGACAGTCTCGTCCAATTGCTGCGCCAAGTCATCGCTCAGGATCTCAGCGAACTGTCGCAGTCCGGGTTTGCCCCGGTGAGTTTAGAAACCGACGTGACCGGGCGATTGCCGGCCGACTGGCCGGAACCGCTAAACGGTCTCGCGATCCGCGGTCGCATGGACCGCATCGATCGAAACGATGCACGCCTGCGCGTAATCGATTATAAATTTAAATTTGGCGCCAACCCGGCAACCCAAGATACGAATCTTATCCGCTCCGCTCTGCGCGGCGAGAGGTTGCAGCCACCTTTCTATATTCTCCTCGCTCAGCGCTGGGCCGAGCAGCAAACAAAAGCAACCTCCCAGCCCACCATCGAGGCGAATTCATACGGCAGCGATGGTCTCGCCGACAAAATCGGTACAGCAACTAAGCAAACCATCGCTTATCTGGCCGATGGCGTGCGCAAAGGCCATTTCTTTATCAATCGCGGCGAGTACTGCGGCCGCTGCGACATGGCGCCGATCTGCCGCAAGAATCATCCACCGAGCCTGTGGCGTGCCGAGAACGATCCGATGACCCAAACGCATCGCGCTTTGCGCGAAAAAGATCCTAAAAAATTATGAACGAGACGCAATCGAATATTGAACTGCCCGACGCGCGCGACCGCCAAGTCGCCGTCGTCACCTTCGATCGCAATCTCGTGGTCACATCGGGCGCGGGCACGGGCAAGACGACATTGCTGGTCGACCGGCTGGTTCATTTGCTGCTACGCAACCCCGATCCGTTAAAAATTACCGAGATCGTTGCACTTACCTTTACCAACAAAGCCGCCGATGAAATGAAGCTCAGGCTGCGCCAGCGATTGCAAGCTTTCCTGAACATCGAGCTTGACCGCCAACCCAAAACCGACGCCGAGGGACAAACCCAGAAAAACATCAAGACACTCATCGATCTCTATCAGCTGTCCAAGGATGAGTTGGACAGCCGCGTTCACGACGCGCTAAGAAACATGGAGCGGAGCGACATCGGCACGATTCACAGCTTTGCCGCCACTTTGCTCCGTCTCTACCCGCTCGAAGCCGGCGTCGACCCGCAGTTTCACGAGGACGACGGTTCGGCCTTCGACCGCCTTTTCGACGAGCACTGGGATCTCTGGTTGGATCAGGAGCTTTCTTTGCGCAGTACCCACGCTGAAGACTGGCGCAAAATCCTCGCCCGCTGCCAGCTCGATCAAATCAAGGCGTTGGCCAAGTCGATTACCGCGGAAAACGTCGATCTTCGGCCGAACGCAAATGGGGCGCACGCCATTCCGCCCGCTCTCCACGATTGGTTAGTTAAACTTGAAGACAAAGGCGCATCGCTGATCGAACGCCATCCCGAGGATCGGCTCAACAAAAAATTAGTGCACGCCGCGCTCGCGGTTCTCCGCGAATTTATAGAAGCCGGACAGCGGTCCGACGCATTGAAAGAAGAATCCGCTCTGCTGCCCGAGAAAACAATCAATCGAAATCTCAAGGGCTGGCCGCCTGCAGATATCGCCGACGCTCAAGAGCTCGTGCGCGCCGCCAAGGGGCTCATCCGTGTCGACGGCGAATTGGCCGGTATGCTGTGGCGCTTGCTGGTTCCCCTCGCCGAGGATTTCCGTGAACGATTTGTCCGCGAAGGACATCTTTCTTTCGACGGCTTGCTGGTGCGCGCGCGCAACCTCGTGCGCGACCAGCAGCGCGTGCGGGCAGAGCTTAAACGGCGCTATCGTGCGATCCTCATCGACGAATTTCAGGACACCGATCCTATTCAATATGAGATTCTCCTCTACTTGGCCGAGCACTCCGACCAAGCCGCGATGGATTGGCGCCGGCTCAAAGTGGTTTCCGGAAAAATATTCGTGGTCGGCGACCCGAAACAGTCGATCTATGCCTTCCGCCGCGCCGACATCGAGGCCTATCTCGAAGTCGTCGGGAAAATCATCAAAGCGCAGAACGGTGTCGAATGCCGGCTTACGACAAATTTTCGCAGCAACGCGGCGATACTCGATGGGGTCAACGGCGCGTTCGAAACCCTCATCCAAGCTCAAGACGGCGTGCAGCCAGCCTACATCGCCATCCATCCCGCGCCCGGAAGAATCACTGCGCCGAGCCAGATTCCGAAACTCTTAGTGCGAAAGATCCTTGCCGAGGACGAAGCGATCGATGCCGAAACCGCGCGGCGTCTCGAAGGCGAGAGCTTGGCGCGCTGGTTAAAAGAACAGGTCTTAGGCAAAACCGCGATCCTGAACGGGCGCGGCGAACAGGTCTATGCACAGGCTAAAGACGTCGCGATTCTGCTGCGCAAGCTCACGGACATCCACGATTACCTTGAACCCTTGCGCCGCCAAGAAATTCGTTACGTCGTCGAAGGGGAGCGCCACTTTTACGCAGCGAAAGAAGTCATCGACGCCGTCAATCTGCTGCGCGCAGTAGAAAATCCTCACGATCGACTGGCGTTCGTCGGCGTACTGCGCTCGCCTTTGGGCGGGCTCACCGACCAGCAAATTTATGAGCTGCACCGGCAAAACCTACTCGATTACCGCAGCGCCGCGAAACTCGCTGGCAAGGATTTTCCACCGACGCTAGTGCAGCTTTATGACACGCTGGCGCGCCTGCATGATGAAACCCGCAGAATGCCGATCGGCGCCGCGGTAACACACGTATTTGCGACGTTGCCGGTGGAACTGCTGGCGGCATGCTATTTTAACGGCGAACAGGCGGTGGCAAATTTGCACAAGTTGGCGCAGCAAGCCGAACTGCTTGGCCGTGAAGGATTGACCACGTTCAAGGAGGCGATTCGTCAACTGGAACAACGGGTGCTCGACGTCAAAGACGAAGGCGAAAGTGTCCTCGCCGAAGAGAATCTCGATGCCGTGCGCATCATGAGCATTCACAAATCTAAAGGCTTGGAGTTTCCCATCGTGATTTTAGCCGGCTGCCAAACCGGCATCGAGGGCAGACACAGCGCCACAGTCGAAGCGATGTTCGATTGGTCGACGGGATTGACCGGCTTGCATATCGGCGCGATTTCGGATCTCGCCGGACTATACATCACCGAAAAAACCAGACTGAGAAACGCCGAAGAACAAAAGCGTCTGCTCTACGTTGCTATGACTAGAGCGAGAGAGAATCTAATTATCTCCTGCGCGCCGAGCGACCGGCGCTCGAGCGGCAGTTTTCTTTCCATGCTCGACGACACCGTGAACAACGGTATCACTGATGCAGAAGAGCCAAAGAGTGTATCGCTCGGGGCCGGCGTAGTGGAAATCGAAGTCGTCAGCGAAAGACTGACCGCGCCCGGTCGCACGAAAGGCAAATCCAAACGCGCAAAGACAAAATTTGATTGGCAACCGTTCGTCGATGCCTGGGCGCGCCGCACCACGGCATATGAAAGAGCGCAACAAGCTGCGCCGTTTGTCACGCCGACGCTCCTGAAACGGCAAGAGGAAGCTTCGACTGAATCCGGCAGCAAAATGACCGGTCAAATCTATCGGCAAACGCCGGCTCTCGTCGTCGGCGATCTTGCGCACCGTTTTCTGCAGAACTGGCAGTTCGCTAGTGACGTCAAAGAATACAAAGGGCAACTTCACGATTTCATTACGCTCTCACTGCCCAGAGAATTCGCATCATCCCACCGGGAGATCGAAACCGAGCTCGAAGACATTTTTCACGCTTTCTTTCGCTCGAAGGCCTACGCCGAGCTCACCGACTCACGGATCGTTGGCCGCGAAGTGCCGCTCTTGATGCCGTGGAACGGCCAGATCATGGAAGGTGTCATCGATTTGATCTACAAAAAAAACGGCTTGCTTTACTTGGCCGACTATAAGACAGATAGGATCACGAAGGATCAATTGGCCGAAGGCGCCGCGCGCTATAACCGGCAGGCGGAAATCTATTCACGAGCAGTCAAGCAGAGTCTCGGGCGCGAGCTCGCGGCTTTTAAAATAATTTTCTTGCGTCTAGGCGAAGCCGTCGAGCTCGGCGCAGAAAAGAATAAGGAGTTATCGCTGTTCTGATCCATGCCCATGAAGATTATTTTTCTCGATATCGAAACCGTCCCCACCGACCCCTCGTTACAGGAAAACGGTCTCCTTGAAGCGCAAATCCAACTGAACGAAACCGAGCTGCTCAAAAAGCTCAGCCTATCGGCGGCAACCGCGAAGATTCTTTGCCTCTGCTACGCCATCGAGCCGCCCGCTGGCTGCGAAGTGCAAGTTCTCCAAGGCGAAGAGACCGAAATTATCAAAGCCTTTTGGAAACTAGCGGCCGAGTGCAATCTCTTCGTCGGCCACAATATCCTCGATTTCGACCTTCGCTTTATCTATCAACGCTCGATCATCCATCAGATTAAACCATCGCGCGATATTCCATTCACCCGCTTTCGCAACGCGCCGATCTACGACACCATGCAGGAGTGGAGCAAGTGGGGTCGCGAACACGCGAGCCTCGACACACTTTCCAAAGCCCTCGGCATTCCGTCGCCGAAGGAAAGTCTCGACGGGTCGAAGGTCTATCCGTATTACCGAGCGGGCAAACTCGCTGAGATCATCGAATACTGTAAACGCGACGTCGACTCCGCGCGGCAAGTCTATCGCCGGCTGACGTTTACGAACGGACCGGGGCCGGAGTAGGGAGAGCTGCGTTGACAGCCTTATCGGAAAAAACTGGTCTGTGCTTGCAAAAGGAACATCCAACAAAAACAAATCGACAAGTTGCTATTATAAAGGATTGAATCTGGCTAACTAATGTTGGCGAATCGAATCTAGGGAATAGGGAAACAGAGCTAGTCAATACTTCGGCGGCGACACGAAGGGGTAGTGGACCAGAGTTCCACGTGAAGAACGTGGGTGGCGTCAAGACCGTCCTTGATTCTCGGGTCTCAACGCACTTAGGTGTAAAATATGGCTGTCCCTGACTTTCAGAACTTGATGCTTCCGTTGTTTTGGCCACGGATTCCGCATAGGTCAAGAAGCTTTTACCTACACGTGTAGTCTGCGTCGTTCGTTTGACTCCCAATCGGTCAATCGATAATAATTGACTCAAATCCGCTGGGCTTGAGTACGTGATCTCACGCCGATCTGCAGATTCCAACGAATTATACGAGCAAGAAGGAGGCATTATGGATCAACCCGCTGAGCAATCATTTCAGGAACCGACAGACAAAAAGACTAGAGCCGGCTATGGGAAATTTCTCCGGCCGAACACGGCCTATGACAACTTCATGGAGTCGCAGGGCATTCCGATCTATCGTGACATCGGCGTGCGCCGTGTGCAGGACCTGCCGCGCAAGCCGTGGAAGCGCATGGGCGGCAGCGGCACATTTATTCAGCTCCTTGGCACCGAAGGTCTGTGGGGTTGCTACGTCGTTGAAGTTCCCGGCGCGGGAGCATTGAATCCCGAAAAGCACTTGTACGAAGAGCAGTACCTCGTCGTCGACGGCCGCGGCACAACGGAAGTTTGGGTCGACGGCAATCCGAAGAAGCTCACGTTTGAATGGCAGAAAGGTTCGATCTTCGCCATCCCGATGAATGCTACGCATCGCATCGTCAATGCGACGTCGAGCCCGGCGCTTTTACTGGCCGGCACCACGGCGCCAAACATTATGAATAACTTTGGCAACGAAGATTTTATCTTCAATTGCCCCTATCATTTCAAAGATCGTTTCGATCCCAGCGACGACTACTACAAGTACAAAGAAGAAGTCACGCCGGACCCGCTTCGGGGTCTCGCCATGCGCCAGACGAACATCATTCCCGACGTGATGTCCTGCGAGTTACCCATGGATAACCGTCGCTCGCCGGGTTACCGGCGCATCGAACCGCACATGGCTGGGCAGCATTTCTACATGTGGATCGGCCAGCATGAAACAGGCCGTTACTCGAAGGCACATGCGCACGGCTCGGCGGCTGTGCTGATCTGCCTCAGCGGCAAAGGATATACCTACACTTGGCCGTCAAAGCTGGGCACGCATCCCTGGGAAAAAGGCACGACGGAAGAAATCCGACGGCAGGACTATGAACCTGTGGGTATGGTCAGCGCGGCGCCGATGAGCGGCAACTGGTTCCATGCTCACTTTGGCGCCAGCAAGGAGCCTCTGCGGCTCACTGCTTGGTTCGGCCCCAATGCGCCGGGGCGCGATCGCGGCCGCCCCGGGGAAAAGGGTATCGATTACGGCGCCATCGACATGAAAGACGGCGGCACTGCGATCCCCTACAACGAAGAAGATCCGTTCCTCCGAAAAGAGTTCGAAGAAACACTGGCAAGGGTCGGCGCGCAATCGCGCATGGAGCCCGATCTCTACAAGCACTCCTACTAAGAATCTGTCTCGCATCTAGAGTCTCGAGTTTAGAGTTTGGCTTAACACCAGACTCTAGACTCTGGACTCGGAACGAATTCACCAGACCCAAAGGATTTTCATGGCCACCACACCGAGAGGTTCGTTTTCCAATGCCAACCGACACATGCAGGAAGAGGAGACCCTTCGGCTCACCAGTGTCGGCGTAGATATCGGCTCCTCGACATCGCATCTAGTCTTCTCCCGCCTGGAGCTCACTCTCGAAGGATCTCGCTACCGCGTCACCCGGCGTGAAGTGCTGAACGAATCGGACATTCTTCTAACCCCGTACAAGGATGACACCCGGATCGATGTTGATGCCCTCGAAGCATTTATCAACGCGCAATACAAAAAGGCCAAAATCAAGCGCGACGAGGTCGACACCGGCGCGCTGATCTTGACCGGCGTGGCCGTCCGCCGGCGCAATGCCCGCGCCATCGCCGAACTGTTCGCTGAAGAAGCGGGAAAATTCGTTGCGGTAAGCGCTGGCGATGGTCTCGAAGCGACGATGGCGGCGCATGGCTCGGGCGCCGTCGCGCACTCCGCGAAAACTGGCGGCGTCGTGCTCAACATCGATGTTGGTGGCGGCACGAGCAAGTTCGCCATTTGCAACAACGGCAAGGTCCAGGAAGTCTCGGCAATCGACATCGGGGCGCGCCTACTCGCGTTTGACCGCGATGGCGCGCTGGTTCGTATCGAGGACGCTGGGCGAAAACATGCCGGCTGGGCCGGTTTCACCGTGGAACTGGGTCAAAAAATTCTCCAAGACGACTCACGCAAAATGGTTGCGGGGATGGTAGACAAACTTTTTGCGATGCTCAAACGCGAGTCGATAACCGAGGAGACCAAAGCGCTCCTTCGCCTATCACCGTTAACTTATCGGGGCGAGATCGACTGCGTGATGTTCTCCGGCGGCGTTTCCGAGTTTATCTACAATCGTACCAAATCGAGCTTCGGCGACCTGGGGCCGCTGATCGCGGATGAGATCCATCGGCGCATGGCCGACTTAGAGATTCTCGTCATGGAGCCAGCGGCAAGGATCCGGGCCACGGTCATCGGTGCCTCACAGTATACAGTTCAAGTAAGCGGCAACACGGTTTTCATTTCACCCGAGGATGCCGTCCCCGTGCGCAACGTTGCTGTCGTCGCGCCGGAGTTTCCGCTAAACGAAGACGATTTCACCAAAGAGGCCGTCCGTGACGCGCTGCTCAATGCGCTGCGGCGCCTCGATCTTCTGCACGGACGCCAGCCGGTGGCCGTCGCTTTTCACTGGGACGGCTCAGCGACGTTCTTTCGCTTGCAGGCTTTCTGCGGCGGCGTTGCCGAGGGTCTCAAAGACATCTTTGCCAAGGGTCATCCGCTGGTGTTGGTAAATGACGGCGACATCGGCGGCATTGTCGGACTTCATTTCCAGGAAGAATTGCAGCTGCAAAACCCGATCATCTCCATCGACGGCATCGCGCTCAGCGATTTCGACTACATCGACATCGGCGCGCTGATCGAGTCATCCGGCGCCGTGCCGGTCGTAATCAAGTCCCTCATCTTCCCCGCCTCGCCTCAACAATAAAAAAGCCGGGGAGGTCGTCTCTCACCCGGCTTTCTTACCTTTAACGGTTTGAACTTTTTGAACGTCTTGAACGATTTGAACCCGAAGTAATTTTAGACCCTAAAAAATCTCTTCGCGTTCTCTCCCAGCACCGCGGCCTTCTCGGCGTGGGTTAAGTCCGGCCGCTCAATGGTCTCGTGAATCATCTGTTTCGCTGCTACGAGATCGACTTCGTGGGGATAATCGGATGCATAGGCAAAAGCCTCGGCGCCGACCTGTTTGATCACGTAAGGCAGAATCCATTCATTGCCCTCGCAACCGATTAAGATCTGACCGCTCGATAGATAATCGTTGAGACCGCGCGACTTGCCCGTGCTGGTGGTATAAACATTGTCGTCGCGGTCCATACGGTCTTTAAGCAGCAAGATCCAGGCGCAACCACCTTCAAAGAAACCGACCCGCAAATCTTTGTAGCGGTCAAAAACACCGTGAGAAACCAGCGACACGAACTCCAGCGCCAGCGGCACCGGATGTCGCAAGACACGCGCCGCCCAGGCATCGGTGAACGTGTCGGCGCCAAGTCCTAAGCTCGATCCGCCGTGAATCCCCAGCGCACAGCCGAGATTAGCTGCCTCTTCATAGACCGGCCAGTAATAATCATGGCCGAGATGAAGCGGCAAGCCGCGCGACGGCAGCATTGCACCGGGGAGCTTGAGCTCCAGCACCAGCCGACGAAGCTCCTTCACCGCTTCTTTCACATCCTGCATGGCGATGAGACCCATCGGATAGAGCCGTTTGTCGACTTTTCGGTAACGTTCCGAAACATAATCATTGAAGGCTCGGCATACCCGCACGGCGTAATCGGCCTGTTGAAAAAAGCCCACCGATAGGCCCTCGGACGGAAACAGAACCGTTTCGGAAACTCCTGCTTTCTCCAAGAAAGCAACCCAGTCTTCACCGGATCCCTTCCGTTGATCGCTGGCGTCGATACGCGGGCGACGCGGTGCTTCAACCTCGCCCGATTTGTGCACATTGCGCGGATAATGAATCGCATCCAGGCCGGCAAACACACCCTGGCGGTTTCTGGAAGGCCTGAGCGCAATTTCACGATCGACAGGGTCCAAGAACGGCACCATTTCCGAGATCGATTCAATGATATGACCGTCACAGTCGAACACTCTAATATTTTCTCCCATGCCGATTCCTCCAAATTTGTCGTGGTCTAGGATCTGGAAAAATTTTTATCATAAAGTCCTGGGAATCGAAAACCGCGGTGGATTTAACACGGTCTGATCGGATTCGGCACCAACATTGACCATAAATGGACACTTGCTGACAGGATTTACCAGCGGTCTACGAAAAAAATGTGATCCCAGACGAAAATTAAGAATTTGTTGTAAAACGGCAGCAAAATTTCTTGACTTCCGCGGCGGTTACGCATAAAAACCAACGCTTGAACAAGTCTCGCATCATGGCGAAGTACCGCGCGCGTCAGTGTCCTAAGTGTAATTATTTTGTTGGGTTTGCCGTCGCTAAACAGCTGGTAAAGGCCCGCGAAGTCTCGGTTACCAATTTCTGTCTCAATTGCAACTATAAGCTGCCTGTGCATACAATTGTGCGTGGGGCTAGAAGACCGATCCGGTCATCTTGGCGAGCCACGCTGCGCCTGGTGCGAATTGGGTCGACAGGCTCGGCAATTGGATTAGGCGCGCAGCCCCGGAAGAATGAAATGGACACAAGAATAAGTCCAGCAGATTACGCCCGCCACTTACGCGTCATTGGCCAAGATTTGGAGAATCTGCATCTTAGTACCTTCAATCTCGAATATACCGGCGACGCCTACTTGGTGTGGATTAAGTCGGACGACCAGGCCGAGAGTAATAACCCGCTCTTTCGCATCAGCAAAAACCGACTGCAGAAATTATGGCGAAACAAAATTCCACCCCGTACGCTGGGTCATGAGGAATCTTTCGCCCTTTCCGCTACCCAGACCGGTAAGAGGCTGCGTTATTCGGTCCAGGAGCTAGACCGGATCGAACGGGAACAGCGAGCTCGGCGTCGTCAGCAAAGCGGTACCGCTGATGGCCATTGTTTATCACAGTTGCTGCGAACCGTTGGAGACGTCGTCGGTCAGAAGGGCGAACGATTGTTGGGTATTGCCTGGCAGGAACTTTCAATCGGCGTGGTTGTCGAAACTCCCCAAGGACGAAAGGAGATCGACGTCTACAGGCCGGATAATTTGTATGATCTCTGGGTCAGAATGTATCTGAGGCGAGACAACCGCGCGTTTTTCGACGGTCCGCACTAAATTATCGAGGAAATCCAATGCCGGCTCGAAGCTTTCCTGCCGGCTGCAATCTTAACCAAGACCAAAATTTTCACTTCCGGTGGGCAACAGAAGCTGCTCGTGCGCTGACCATAGCGTCTTCACTGGCGCCGGGATCAAGAGCGTAAAAGTTGAGCCTTCACCGGCGTGACTCTCGACATAAATTTTCCCGCCTAGAAGGTCCATGTATTTCTTAACGATGTAAAGTCCCAGGCCAACTCCTCCATGCGGCATCGAAGGATTAGCGCCTTTCACTTGCCCGAACTTCTCGAAGACAGTGGATAATTGCTCCTGCGGAATACCGACGCCGGTATCAGCAATCTTAAACTCCAATAGCCTTTTTGAGGCAAGGTACCGTGCCGATACCGTCACCGTTCCGTGCTCGGTGAACTTAAGCGCATTATTAATTAAATTTTCCAAAATATGTTTGAGCTTCCCGCGGTCCGCCTGCACCGAGGGCATGTCATACGGATAAGTCCAAACCAGTTTGACGTTTTTCCCCAGTGGGCCATCGTAAGTTGATCTGAGTTCGGAGAAGAACTCCCAGAGATTGACTTCATGAAGGTCCACATGCAGCGTTTCCGCCTCCATGTTGCTCACTTGCAACACGGTGTCGATCAATCCTTGCAGCTCTTTTGATTGTTTTGCGACCGTCGCGACCGCTTTCTCTTGGATGGGTGTCATCGTTCCCAGCAATCCCTCCGAAAACATGTCCGCGTACCCGGTAATCACGTTCAAGGGCGTCTTGAGCTCGGTCGAAACAACTCGCAAAAATTCGTCTTTGATCTTGTGTGCGCTGCGCAGTTCCTCGGCCTGTTGTTGGCTCCGCTGGTAAAGCTCCGCGTGATGAATCGCGATCGCGGCTTGCCCAGCCAAAGTCGATAGGAAATCGACCTCTTCCTCGCTAAACTCATGCTCGTCCCGCGTCAGGAATACCAGACAGCCCAACGCCTCGTTGTTCGCCATTAACGGCACGCCAAGGAAGGATACGAGCCCTTCGTTCTTAAAAAAGCTGAGGCTTTGAACGCGCGCGTCTGCGAAAACGTTTCGAACCGTCAGCGGCCTTCGTTCCTCTACTACACGATCGGTGAAGATCAATGACTCGTTTGCGCTGTCAAGTCCCTTGGTCTTGAACCCCTGCGCGGCGGCTGTCTCGAGCGCCCCTGTTGCACGATTCTTTAGCCTGACAATTGCCGCTGCATAGGGCAGATGGATCAGCGCTGTTTCCAGGAAAGCCGCAAGTATACTTGCCGTATCGTTGGTAGAAGCCACGGAAACGTTGACCCGGTGAAGAACTTCCAAGCGCTCGCGCTGGCGGCGGATTTCTTCGGCAGCCTGTTGTTCCGTTTTAACCTGCTCTTCTTTCTCTCGCGCTCCTCGTCGGATGCGCTCGACTTGGGCGAAATAGCCGTAGAATAGCGAAATGACGAATGGGAAAGGAAGCCTGAGATAGATGCTCGGATTGAACTCCTCCGAAGTGTAGAAAACAACGTACCCATACACCAGTGGCGCCAATATCGTCACGGCGAGCAAACCTCGAACGTCATTGCAGATGCAGCTTACGATTAGAGTAAACAGACATGCGATATAAAAATCCGGACTCGCCGTCCCGGTCGTACTCAGAACCGCCACCAGGACAATCGTATCGAACGCCAAAAGCGGACCGTAAAAATAGGGTGAATCGAATAGTTCGTCGGCTAGGAAATAAAGCGTTGAGTGACTGAGCAGATAGAGAATGAGTATCGCTTGAACTTGGGCCGGCGCCAGCCATTCGCTGGGAACATAGTAAAGCAGATAAGACGAGAGAATCACCAGCGGCCAGCGCAGCCGAATGACCGTATCCTTCTTCGCCGCATCAAATAACCGGTCGAAGGCCCCCGAGCGCCGCGAGAATGAGTTTGCCTCAATGGCTTGAGAAGCGTGCATTATTTATAAACTGTCCATCATCGGTCATTTCTTTGTGTAGTGCATATCGCATGCCACGGAAGCGTGACCGGGAAAAGTGTCATCCGGCGGCCTCTTTTTTCAAGCATTTTAAAGGGTTAAGCAATCAGAGGTAACACCCTTCAGCAACAAATTACATCGACTCGGAACAATTTTGTCGCCGCGACCCGATGTGACAATCCTCGACGCATGTGTGAGAGAGTGTAACGAGAGCTGCGCGGCTAGTATGAGATTATCGAAGGCGAGCTCAACTTTGGACGAATGTGCCGTTCCGTTTTTCCTGCACCGCGCGCACCGCACGCAAAATATCGGCGTAGCCGGCGCAGCGACAGAGATTACCGGAGAGGTACTCGCGGATTTCGCCGTCGGATGGGTTGGGATTTTCACCGAGCAGCGCTTTGACCGAGAGCACGAAACCCGGCGTACAATAGGCGCACTGTAGCGCCCGTTGCTCGATAAACGCCACTTGAATGGGGTCGAGCGACTCGCCGTCGTTCAGTCCTTCGAGCGTGGTCACCTCATGCCCCGCGGCGCGCGCCGCGAGCAAAAAACAGGAGCTGACCGGGCGCCCGTCCAGCAGCACCGTGCAGGTGCCGCAGGCGCCCACTCCACAGCCTTCGCGCACGCTCCACAGTTTAAAGCGATCGCGTAGCAACTCGAGCAGTGTTTCCGCGTCGTCGACGGTAAGCGTCTCGTCCCGGCGGTTTATTCTGACGGTGATGTCGCGCTTCATGAAGTTTCAATCCTTCGCAACCGGCGCACCATCGTTCTCGGCCAGCGCGCGGAGTATCTGTTCCGGGGTAATCGGCAAATCGCGAATCCGCACGCCAACAGCGTCTTTTCGGTAAACCGATTGTCCAACCACTGCAAAGTTCGTCATACTACCCTAATTAGCACTTAGCTGCGTAATCGCC
This sequence comes from Deltaproteobacteria bacterium, assembly GCA_005879255.1. Next base: position 24,008 of record VBKY01000075.1, on the reverse strand, counting down.
TTCTTGGTAAAAAGCCGGGCCATTTTCCGTTTGTACCATTCCGAGCCGCGGAGGTCGGAGAAAGGCGAAATCTGTTCGTCAACGACGCTCAGCACTTTTTCCACCACCGTCTCGTCGAGCTTTTGATCCGAAGCAAACTCAAGACCGGAAATTAGAATCGGGGTCGCCGCTACTCCGCCGAGCGCGAGCCGCAATTCCTTACATCTTCCGTTGTCTTTGGTCATAAACGCGGCAACACCCAGACAAGGCCAATCGGTGGCCGAAAGGCTACTATAACGGAGATAGACTGCACGACTATTGGCCGGCGAAAAAGGAATTTTGACATCGACGAGAATGTCTCCCGGCCCAAGCGCCGTCTCGTACATGCCCTGGAAGAAATTTTTAAGCGCAATTGTCCGCGAGCCATTTGGACCAAAGGCAGTAATCTCAGCGCCGAGCACGAGCAACGGCGGCGGCGGATCGAGACGATAATCGGCATGAGCGAGATTACCACCGACCGATGCGGTCTCACGGACGCGCACATTGCCGATATGGCTGAACGCTTCGGCCACTACCGGGAATGATCGGCGAATCGCCGGAGAAAGCTCGACCGCTCGATGTGTCACCAGCGCGCCGATGCGCACGCCGTCAGTCTCGTTTTTGATTTCGTTTAATCCGGGAATCGTCTGGAGATCGACCAAATACCGATAATAGAGCGCGCGCTGCTTCATTAAGATGACGAGCGTCGTTCCGCCGCCGATTACGCGAGCCTCGTCGCCGTGCTTGGCGAGCAGCTCGACTGCCTCAGGAAGCGAGCGTGGCTGCAAAAGATCGAAAGATCTAATCGTCATGACGGATAACTTCGCAACTAACCCGCTTGATCGCGATAAGTCAAGTTACCTGAGGAGAATGTTGCGAATCCATGGCTCTCTATTTCAACCCGAGACTCGAACCAGTTCGCCGTCGGTTGACACGTGCCGTCAACTTTGACAAGAATCCGATCAAAAGGAGGAGAAGATCATGTTCGCGAGCATTCGACATATCGCGGTGATGACCGAAAATTGGGACCGAGAGGCGAAGTTCTACCAAACCATCTTTGGCATGAAGAAGATCACCAACGGCATGACCGATGAGCACGGCAACTACAACAAAGATCGCGGTCATCTGAGTGATGGCGTCATCGGTCTCGCGCTCTTGCAACGCCAGCCCGGCATACGGTCGGGACTCGACCATTTCGGCTTTGCGGTGGAAGACGTCGAGAAAGTGCGCGACCGCTTCAAACAGTATTATCCCGATATCGAGATTGCCCAAAGCCCAACCCATGTGCCATTTGCCGGCTTGCGCGGTCATGACCCGGACGGTAATCAGTACGACCTCTCGCAAAAAGGCATGTCCAACGTTCGGGAGGGTTACGTCGAATTCGGTTGGGAGCAGCCGCGCTGGATCAATCATATCTGCATCCGCAGCGGCCGCCCGGCTTATATCGCCGAGTTTTATCAAAAGGTTTTTGAGCTCCAACCGGTCGAGGGGCTTTCCGGCGACAACAGTTTTTATCTGAGCGACGGCAAGGTCAATCTCGCCATTCGTCCCTGGGATATGGTCTCCTACCGTGGATTAATGGCCGGCCTCGATCACTTCGGTTACAAAGTCGACGATCTGGAGCAAACCAAGAAGGACCTGGACGCTCTCGCCGCCACCGCGCCAGCGTCCGCTCACCGCAAAATCGCAGTCGGTCGCGAGGGTGAAACGCGCCAGAAGAATTTCGAAGGCTGCAAACTCTGCAAGCACGCGATCTCCGACCCGGACGGCGTGCTGCTGGATCTGACGGACTGAGAATTATTAGAGTTCTAGGATGAGTAGAGCAAAGCGATACCCATCGCAAAGTTGTAGCGAGGCGGTTGAGCACAACGAAGCCGATTAGGTTTTTTCAGCAACTTGCTTGGAGGACTTATGGAATTTGCGAATATCGACGAGACGCTGCGCATGGCGAACAACGAAAACAAACGATTCGTGCCTCTATTTGGCAGCGACAGTTTCCGTTCCTGGATACTCTACTTTCAGCCGGGTGACCACACCGACATGCACTACCATATGTCGCCCGAGACTTTTCTTGTGCTTCAAGGCAAGGCATCGGTCAAGGGTCTAAAGGGTGAAGAGCGTATCATCGAGAAAAATGAGATCGTATTTTTCGGCGCCAAAGACTACTACCAGATTACCAATGTCGGAACCGACCCCCTTGTGCTCGTCGGAAATCGCTCCGAAGCGTTCGGCGGCGCTCACGTAACTGCCAAAGAATAACCATCACAAACTTCGTATATTACGCGCAGGAGCGCGTCGTAGTTACGGCGAGGTCAATGACACAGCCGATATTGAGGTTGTTGCTCGTTTCATTCTGGTATTTCCTCTCGCCACTCCCGGAAGCGAAAGCGGTCGACGATGTAAAAATCGCCTCGACTGGTCCCGCCGTCAGCACCCTACCGCTGGAAATTGCCGCGCGAAAAGGATTTTTTCGAGAAGAGGGGTTGGAAGTTTTGACCCCATGAGGGCCAATATTGCGGTCAACGCCCCTCTTACCCGCAACTGACCCGAACAAGCGTGGCGCGAAGTGGCAAACGCTGGACTGGCGCGATAAGCTTCGCAGATCTTAGATCTACCAAACGAGCGTAAAACCGAATGGCAGTTTCGATTAGGAAAATTATCGAAAACTACAATCCCGACGCTCCTCTCGCTCAAGCATCGACCCCGCCAGCTTCGTGGTACACCGATCCTCGTATTTTCGAACTAGAGCAACGAACAGTCTTTTCCAGCTCGTGGCAACTGGTCGGGCGCGTCGATCAGGTGCGCGAGCCGAGCCGGTACCTCACCTCTGAAATCGCTGGCGAGCCAATTGCCGTCGTCAGAGGACATGACAAAGTTCTTCGCGGCTTTATCAACGTCTGCCGTCACCATGCAGCTGCTGTAGTATCAAAACCTGAAGGAATAGCGGACAACCTTCGCTGCCCTTACCACGGATGGACCTACAATTTGGAAGGCGTGCTGATTCTCACACCGGAATTTGGTGGCGTCGCCAATTTCGACCGCGCCGCCAACGGCTTAATTCGGAAAAATTGGGTGTTTGCGAAACTGAAGACTGAAGGTCCGTCACTTGAAGACTTTCTAAGCAAGGATCTCATGGAACGATTTGAACCTTTGAACCTTGAACAAATGCAATGGTTCGAGCGGCGCCATTACACACTCAACTGTAACTGGAAAGTCTTCGTCGACAATTATCTCGACGGCGGCTACCACGTCCCGCATATTCACGGCAATTTAAACAGCGTGCTCGATTACACCAAGTACAACATCGAGGCCGGCGAGCACTTTTGTCTGCAGTCGAGCCCAATCGTAACCGACAAAGCTGAAGCCAAAACTGCCGAAGTCCGCAAAGGCCAGCGGGCATTCTATTACTGGATTTATCCGAATTTAATGATCAACATTTACGACGGCGTGATGGATACCAATCTCGTTATTCCGCGATCGGGCGATCGAACCGAAGTCATTTTCGATTACTATTTTGCGGATGTTTCCGAATCAGCCCGTGAAAGAAATCTCGCGAGCATCGCGGTGAGCGAGCAGATTCAAGCCGAGGACGTCGCTGTCTGCGAATCCGTGCAGCGCGGCTTGAGGTCTCGCTCGTATAACGCCGGCCGGCTCTCAGTCCGGCGGGAAGCCGGAGAGCACCTGTTTCACAGGCTTCTCTACAAGGATTTGCACGCAGGGTTGCCTGGCGAGAAGTGATTCAGACTCTGAAGTCTCATCTGACGAGCGACCGCAACCTTCTCGCCTGTGTGGAATTCGCAGCGTTGTCAGAGAAATTAGGCAGCCCATTTCTCTATGAGCTTTACCGCCACTCGTTTATTTTCCTCTGTCCTAATCTCAGTCCAGGGCTGAATCGATAGGACCGGACATGGCGCCAGAAGAATGACTCGGTCGGTGAAGCTTCCGTGCAGTAGCCTTCTGAGGCGACTTCCGTGGCTTGTCATCACGATTAGATCACACTGCTCCTCTTTCGCCACGGCGACAATCTCTTCAGCAACTTTACCGATCCTGATGACAGGATTTACCTTTACTGCCCTAAGAAGGTCGCTGGAGATCCTTTGCTCCAGGAAGGTATGAAGAACTTGCTTCTTTCTTTCGAAGATACCCTCCAAAATCAGGCTGGCGAGTCAGACCAACTGGCGCCGCCGCAGCCGCAGCTAAATCTCCCGCAGCATACTGATTCATAAACTGCTCTTTCATGACTTCGGTTGGAAGAGCGTGGAGTACAGTGACTTCGGCGCCAAGCTCCCGCGCAAGCGACAGCGCGTAACCGACTGCCGGCACGGTAATAATAGAAAAATCCGTCGGGGCGAGAATTCTTTTAAGGGTGATCATAATTTTCTCCTCCCTTCACCTTTTTAGGAAGGCAACGCTGATGCCAAACAACTGATCAAATTTAAGTCCTTGATTTTAAGACTACTTTCTCGACGCGACAATCGCGCAATTCGCTTCTGAAGGTACCTGCCTACAAATGTGTATAAATTATTATACGAACCTGGCGTGCGGTGAAGTCATTAGCAAGTTTCACCCCTCACAGCCGCTCCTGAATTCCGTACCGCGCGCTGACGTTCTGTGCGATTGAGACGAGGATAATTAGAATCGTGAACATAAGAACGCCGAAGGCGCTAAGTTGTTGAAACGAGCCGTTCGACCAGAGATCGAAGATAATCACCGATGCCGTGCGATTGCTCGAGCGCGCGAGCATCAGTGAAATCGTCAGCTCCCTATAGGCGTGAACCATGACCCAGAACCATCCTGCCATGAGACCCGGCCGCAGCAGCGGTAGGTAAATATGATAGAAGTTTCTCCACCAACCTCCGCCTGCCACTGCCGCCGCTTCTTCCAGCTCAGTATGAATCTGCACCATTGACGTGGACACAAAACGCAAAGCAAAAGGCAGATATCGCGTCAGATAGGCGAGACCGATGATGCTCAGCGTACCGATGATGGGCAGCGGGACAAGGAGATAGAGCCACAGGAATGCGGAACCGAGCACGACACTCGGCAGCGCGATCGGCGCGAAGGCAAGAAAGTCGAGGATTTTTCGCCCGCCAAGCCGCGTCTTGTGCACGAAGTAACTGATCGCCGCGACCAACAGCATGACGATCGAAGCCGAACTGACCCCGAGCAATGTGCTGTTCCACAAAGGCTTGAGGGCATAGCTGCCCTCGGAAAAAAGAGTTTTGTAATTGATCAGCGTCAGCGTTTCTAGCACTTCCGCAGTTGGCGGCCGAAAGCGCGGCAGCAAGGACGCGTAGAGCATCGTGAGAAACGGTAGTCCGGTAATGAAGAAGACTAGCACCAGGCTGAGCGCACAGGTAAGATATTTCCATCCGCCGAGATCGATGCGCCGCGGCCGATAATCCTTGCCGGTGATTGTCTGATAACGCTCGCCGTGACGGACAAGCTGGAAATAAACATAAAGCAGCGCCATCGAAAGAAACAGCAGCACTATCGAATAAGTGCTCGACAGGCCCCAATCCGTCGGCGTGCGCGATGTGTTGAAATAAACTTGCGTTGTATAAACCGCCACACGAGCGCGGCCGCCGAGCAAGAGCGGCACCTCGAAACTCTCAACTGTCTGAATGATTAAAAGCAGAGCGGCCGCTGCCGCCGCGGGTAAGATAAGCGGTAAAGTAACCCGGCGAAACGTCGGCCACGTGCCCGCGCCGGCGATGGCCGACGCTTCTTCGAGCCGCGGATCGATCGACTTCATTGCCGCAGACATTAGCAAATAGGCGAGCGGCGTCATTTCCAAGGATTGCACCCAGACCATGCCCCAAAATGAATAAATGTTTAGAAAGCGCGGCACGCCCGTCAGCGCGTTGATGATGTGATTCAACACCCCGATACTCGGGCTCGCCGTGAGGATCCAGGAAATCGTAATGATAACCCCCGGGATGATAATTCGCCCCAGGGTGATCATGCCGATAAGCCTTGCGAGCGGCATATTGGTTCGCTCGACCGTCCACGCTAAAAAAGTCCCCCCGAAAAAAGCATAGACACTCGACAGGAATGCGAAGTAGAGCGTGTTCAGGCTCGCTTCCCAAAATTCACTGATGCCGTATGCCCTCGCATAATTGGCAAGCGTGAATCTCAGGTCCAAAAAACCGGGCTCGCCGGGGCGAATCGTCTTTAGGCTGGTCCAGATTATCAAAAGAAGTGGAACGAGGACTTGGTACGCGAGAATGACGACCAGGCTGATGACAACGATGCGGCCGCCGCTCATGAGCGGCGGCCGCGTGCTGGCTTCCCAACGGAGCGAGCTCATCGCCATGACATCAGACTACCGGAACCGTTATTTCAACCGGCCGATGGATTGGTTCCAAGCCTCGTGCAGTCGTTTGGTGATGTCGTCGCCGACGATGTTATAAGTCACGAGCTTGATGTTGTCGGGCAGGTACGGGTGCTTGATTGTGAGCGGCCCGCGCAGAATTTCATTGATTAAATTCTGGCTATCCTGCGACAGTGTCCAGTCAACAAATAACGCCGAAGCACAAGGATGCTGAGTATTTTTGTTGATGATCATAGCCCCGGCGAAGGACAGCACAGGCGCGGTCAATACCATGGCGAAGGGCGTCTTCGGATCCTTTTTTTTATGCTCCACGCCGACATAAAAGTAATTGTCGCCCTGAACTGCATGATCGCCGGTGAGCATGAGCTCCATGCGCTGCGTGTGTCCTTGCTGTATGATCGGCTGATTTTGGCCCATGCATTTGAGCCACTCTTTGACCTTCCCTTCGCCCATCATGACATAGAGTCCGGCCATGAAGCGCGTCTCTGGTGGATCGAAAGAAACCTGACCCTTGAACTCGGGCTTGCACAGATCGAACCAAGTCTTTGGCGCTTTGTCCGGCTTGATTAGATCCGTGTTGTAAGAAATACCATGCTCGGCCCAATACCAGGGCGTCCAGCGATTCTCCGGTTCAATGAAACTTTGGTATTGCTTTAAAATCTTTTTCGTTGCCGGCGTTGGAAATTTTGCGACCAAGTTCTGTTTCAGTATCACCGCCATGTCCGGCACGCCTAGAGTGAGGATATCGGTTAGATGCCGGCCGGCAGTTTCCTCTGCAATGAAGCGCTCTGCAGCGTCCTGAGATCCGATATCGCCCATTTCAACTTTCACAAATGGATAGCGTTTTTCGAAGAGATTGACGTGGTCGCGGGCGATCTTACCGCGCCAAGTATGAACGAAGTTAAGCTTGCCCTCCTTGCGGGCACCCTCTTCCAAGCGCTTTTCTCGCTGGTCCGCGGGCAATTTTGCTAGAGTGGCATAGAGCTGCTCGGCCGAAGCTTCAGCGGCGAAACTTTCGACGCCTGACAACGCCACCAATGAGCCGATAATGGCGAATCCGAATATGCGAGCGACCTTGAGCATCGTGATTTCCTCCCTGTGCGAGACTCCGGTGTCGCTTTCCTATAGTCCAGGCGCGCGCGTCATTTCAAGCCGCCGTGTTTTGCGAAGCCCCGCGGATAAGAGTAGAATTCTTTTTGACGCTGAAAACTTGAATTTTGCAATGCCACCGAAAATTTACATCGACGGTCAAGCCGGCACGACGGCGCTGAGAATCCGTGATTGGCTAGCGGGCCGCAATGATCTTGAGGTCGTAACGCTTCCCGAGGAGTTGCGCAAAGATCCCGCCGCTCGAAAGCAGGCCCTGCAAGACGCGAGCATCGTACTTTTGTGCCTGCCCGATGATGCCGCGAAAGAAGCCGCCACTTGGCTCGCCGACTCGCCGGTGCGAATACTCGACGCCAGCACGGCGCACCGTGTTGCCGATGGATGGGTTTACGGACTGCCGGAATTGATGCCGGGTCAGCGCGAGCAGATCGCCAAAGCTCCACGCGTCGCGAATCCTGGCTGTTATTCGTCTGCGGTAATTTTACTGTTACGCCCGCTCGTGGATGCCGGGTTGATCGCGAGCGACACCCCACTGTCGATTCATGCCCTTTCCGGTTACTCGGGCGGCGGTCGCTCGCTCATTGAACGCTGGGAGGACCCCAAGCGAGGCTTGCTCAAAATTGCTTACGAAGCTCCATACAGCGTTACGAAGTTTCACAAGCACATTCCGGAGATCCTGCATTATGGAGCCCTCGATGCCGAGCCGCATTTCTTGCCCAATGTCGGTCCGTTTCGCTGCGGCATGCGCGTCGAAATCATGATTCCGGCAAAAGCGCGGCTAAAATCGGGCAGCGGAAAAGTCATGTGGGAGATCTTGTCGGCACGCTACGAGAAAGAGCCTTTCGTCAGGACTGAGCCGCTGACGGACAACGGCGAGGCGGACGAATTTACCTTCGATCCGCAAGCGCACAATAATACCAACCTCATATCCCTGCGCGTGCTGCCGCACCAATCAGGGCACATCTTGCTCATGGCGCGCCTCGATAATCTCGGCAAAGGCGCCGCCGGCGTGGCGATTCAAAATTTGAATCTGATGCTTGGCGTCCCCGAAGAAACGGGCTTGCCGCGATAGAGCTGTGCCAGCGAACCTTCTAATCGAGAAATTATTAGTCTGCCTGCCGAGTCAACCTGGACTGACGTCGGAAAGCCTTTTCTGCGGCGCGAGCGTTAGGCACGATGCGCAGTGGTGATGGGACCAGCGGCAACGTGGAGCGAATTGCGCTGGCAAGCAACAAAAAGATTTTTCCCTTGTGCGTGCTCCAGTTCAATTCATAACCGTGTCGGAGCTTTTCCGGCAATAGCGCGGCCGTCACGAAACGAAACAACGGTCCGGCCGGTTTGAATAGCCACGGACGTGCATAGAGAATATCCCGGGCGAGACTCCTTGCCGTCGGTCCCACGGCAATCATATCGCCAGTCAACATTTGCTTCATGTACTGCTCGAATTCCGTCAGCCCGGACGGGATGATTGTTTCCTCTATCCCGAACAAACAAGCGAGCTTTCTGGAATCACTGTAATAGTTCTTCCTGTCTGCCTCCCGCAGCGGCTCAACAAAGCGATCGTAGGCGATCATTGCCGAGTCGATGAGCGTGGCATGGACCCAGAGTAACAGTTCTTGATCAAAGGCGTCATAACGCGCTCCGGCGTGCAAGGTTTCGCTGCCCAGAACAATGCCGTGGACTTTCTTGTGGATGCTCTCCACTCTTTCAAGCGCGGCAACGGCCTCCGAACGCTCGTCGAAGACGATCGACCACATCGTGCTCATGGTGCGATAAAGACGGCCGAAGGGATCCTCTTGAAAACGGCTGTGATCGGCGACGCCGGCAGCCACTTTCGGATGGGCTAATTGCATGAGCAGAGCACGCCCACCGGCGGCGAGCAACACCATCTCGCGGTTTACTTGCCAGATCTTGGTGACCGGCTGAAAAAACCTTTGGCGATCATGCGGCTCAGTCGTAATCGTTACCTCGGCGAAGCGACTTGCCTTGAATTGAAGTTCGCGAAGGGTCCCAGGGGCTCATTGCCACGCCCGAGTGACGCTTGCGCGAATTCACGCCAAGGTCTTGCCGGGTAAACCCACTTCCGGCATCTCCTGGCCTTGCCGTTGCGCACTGGGGAGAATCCAGCATGCCGCCACGCCCAACATGAGCGCGCCAAGACCACAGCTAAGATAAAGCAAATCAATACCGGCGCGATCGATTAACCAACCCGCCGTGGCATTCGATGCGATTCCAGCGACACCGGCGCCCACCATCGAAAGAATTCCCTGCGCGGTCGAGCGTAGCTTTTCCGGTGCGACCACGTCGAGATAAAGCGGGCTGCCCAGGTTCAGCCCGACCACGGTGACGCCGTGAAGCGCCTGCACGGCAAACAACACGGACGCGTCGGCGACTACCGCGCACAGCAACCAGCGCAGACCGCCGATAGCGATTCCGACCGTAAGGAGTCCCCGCGCGCCCAACCGCTTGAGCCCGCTGCCGGTCAAATACACCAGTGGAATCTCGACCAGCAGCATGAGAATCCACATATCTCGAATCGTCCCGAGGTCTCCGCCGCGCGAGCGCACGAAGAGCGGAAACAGCCACATCGGTCCATGCATAAGAAAGTGAGCGCACAGCGAGAAAATCAAAAACCTCAAGAAAGCGCGATTGTGCATCAGCTCGCGCCAATCGCCCCGAGCCGCGCGCAGCGCGATGACGCCTCTATTGGGTAGAAAGACTGCGATGCACGCCGCAACGAATACCAGTCCGGCCGTAATCGGAAACATCAAACCGAGCCCAGGTTGCGAAATTTGCGTCGGCGCTGCTGTGTGAACCGTTGGCCGATAGTATTCCAGCATCCAAGGAAAAACGATCACCAGGACGAAGTAGCCGATGGTGCCCCACATGCGCACACGACCGAACGCGTGAGGGCCAACGCCGCTGAGAATCGCCAGGCTCACGGACATCATCATTGGGAAAATGGCCGTCCCGACCAGCGCCAATGCCGCAGTAGCGATAATGATTGGCCAAAAGCTCTGCGCGGAGCCGAGTCCCAAATAACCGAGCGCGGTGCCCAGCGTGAGAAAGGCGAGCATGCGCCCGCGCGCGCCAGTCCGATCCGCCACCTGTCCCCATATCGGCTGCGCGATCATGCCGATGAGCGGCGAGATCGCCAGAACCATCCCGACTTCTGTTCCAGACAGCGCGGCGTTTTCTCTCAAGTAAAGACTGAAGTATGGAAAGAAGATGCCCAGCGAGCCGAAGTAGACGAAACAAAAAAGCGTCAGCGGAATAGAATGCCACATGGCGCGATGATAGCATCAGTTAAGGCGAGTATCAGCCCAACGCCGGCGAAATTAGCGAGACTGAAAATGAGCTGCGATGAGCGGCGCGCCACTCATACCATCGGCCACTCGACGAGAACGATCGAAGCGTTCATCGAGTTATTGAACGCCCACGCAATCGAGATGCTGATCGACGTGCGCCGCTGGCCCGGATCAAGGCGACATCCTCAATTTAGCCGCGAAGCATTGAGCGCTTCGCTTAAAGCGGAAGGAATCGAGTATTTGTGGCGCGGCGATTTAGGCGGATTTCGTAAACCAGCGCCCGATTCAGTCAATACGGCATGGAAAGTCGCGACGTTTCGCGCCTACGCCGATTTCATGCTCACAGCGGAATTCGCAATTATCATGGATGAGATGGCGGCGATCGCGGCGAACCGCCGGGTCGCCTTGATGTGCGCCGAAGCCGTCCCCTGGCGTTGTCACCGCCAGCTACTCGCGGATGCGTTTCTCGTGCGCGGGTGGTCCGTCCGCCACATCATGGATAAGGGTTCACACGAACATGAGCTGCCTAGTTTTGCTCGTGCGGAAGGAACGCGGATCTATTATTCGCAGCAGTAGCCCGGATTATTGAGGATGGAGGATTGAGGATCGAGAATAGAAAATCGAGATGCTACCGCCTCGGGCTTTATTGGCGATCCTCCATCCTCGATCTTCGATCCTCGTTCAAACTCCGTCAGCATCTGGATTTGTCACCGGTACATTGCGCCCGGATCGAGTTCCTCGCGAATCAAGCGCAGCTCTTCTGCCGATGGCGGGTCAACGTCTTCCATCTTCCCGGCCAGTCTTAACGGCCAGCCGACTTCCGCCTTCACTTCGTCAACGGTGACGCCGGGATAGAGGGCGCTCAGTTGCATCTCGCGCTGGGAATTATCGAAGTTCAGGATCCCTTTATCGGTGATCATGAGCTCGGGACCGCCGCCCGGCAACCCTAACTTCGCGCGGCTGTCGCCGCCCGTCAGGTGACCCGGGCTGGTGACAAAATCGAGCTTCTCCACGAACGCCCGGCGCTTAAGACGCATGATCATGAACGTGCGCTGGGCATTGGTAGCGATCTCGCAGGCGCCGCCGCTCCCTGGCAGGCGGGTCTTGGGTTTCGCATATTCGCCGATGACGGTCGAGTTGAGATTACCGTATCGGTCAACCTGAGCTCCGCCAAGAAGCGCAATTTCGACCAAGCCCCTTTGCAGATACAACCCGAACAGGTCGGCCATCGAGACCACCGATACGGCGCCGCTGACCAAGGTCGGATCGCCGATGGAAAGCGGCAAGCGCTCGGGACGTGCGCCATAGACGCCGGATTCGTAAATGAGCTCCATGTTCGGCGCGACCGTATGGCGCGCCAGGTTGCACGCGATATTCGGCAGACCGACGCCGACGAAAACGGTGCGCGCCCCTTTCAACACGCGCGCCGCCACGACGATCATCATCTCCGAGGCGGTGTAGACGAGCTCGCTCATCGATACCTCCCGTAATCCACCGATGGCGCCAACAGAGGCTCCGGCTTGAGCTTATTGAGGTAGGCTTGACCAATTTTTCGCACATAGGCTGCGTGATTTTCCAAGCCGTAAACCCATTCGTCGAGCCACGCCAGAACCGCCGCGTGGTCCTGAGAAAGCTTATCCCACGTGAGATACGATTCGTTGTCGCGGTCATAGTAACCTTGAACATAGGAGGGATGTGCGCCATAGGGTTCATGCACGACGGCATCGACGATCAATCCGGGTATGAGCGTACGGTTGGGATCGGCGCGGATCACGGATTCGTCCACCAGTTCCTCCACCGCCACGATCACTTTTTTAGAAGCAAATGCCACTTCCTTCTGCATGCCGAGAAGTCCCCATAATTGTGTATTGCCGTGCCGATCGGCTCGTTGCGCATGGAGAATCGCGACGTCGGGATTGAGCGGTGGGACCACTGCGATCTTGCCGGTGCCGTAGGGTTCATCGATCACTTTGATCAGTGGATTAACCTCGAGCATGTCTGAGCCAATGTAGCTGCGCAGAGGAAAAAACGGCAACCGCGACGCGCCCGCCGCGTATCGACCCACCAACCCGTAGTGCGAATACTCCTCCAGCTCCAACGGCAGGGGAATGCCTTTCTCCACGGCGCGGCGGATGCAGTAAAGCGAGCCGACACCCGGATTGCCCATGTAGCTGAAAATCAGTTTCTTCGCCGTGCCGGCGGCGATCATCTGGTCATAAATGAGATCCGGAGTCATCCGGATCAACGTTAAATCGCGACGCCGTTGACGGATGATCTCATGGCCCGCGGCGAAACAAATAAATCCCGTGAACCCTTCCATCGCCACAGAATCGCCATCGCTTACATAAGTACCGATAGCGTCTTGCATGGATGCCAGTTTGTCGGCTTGTGCGTTCGTCATGTGCAGTGAAACTCTTTCAAGCGAGAAAACTGTTTACGCTCTCGATCACGCCGTCGATGATTGCTTCCGTGTCGCCGAGATAGTTTTCCGGCTGCGCCAGCGCCTGCCAGTCGACCCCGCCGTCAGCGACTTCAGCTTGAGCCAATCGTTTGACGACTTCTATCAGCGGTTTGTGTTCTGAGATCGCGGCTTGGCACGCCTTCTTGACCAATTCCTCCGCCTTTGGCCGCGGCATCGCCTTCGCCAGCGCGAACACGCAAGCCTCGGCGAGGATAACGTCATTGGCGCGCGTGATGTTCGCGCGCATCGCCGCGGCATCGACTTGGAGATTCTTCGCCAAATACAGCGCGTGCTTGAGCGCCCCGCCGGTCAATGTCAACATCTGCGGCAGCGTCAGCCACTCCACCTGCCAGCCGTGGGTTGCGCGCTCGTGTTCTTGAATCTGCGCGTGATGCATTGCCGATAACAGCGACGCATTAGTTCGTGCCACGGCGAGGATGAGCTCGCTCGTGATCGGATTGCTCTTCTGTGGCATCGTACTGCTGCCGCCTCGTCCCTCCTCGGCCGATTCGCCGGCCTCACCGACTTCGGTCTGCGCCAGGAGAATGACGTCCTGCGCCATCTTGCCGAGGGTTCCGGTCAACAAGCTGAGCCAGCCGGCAAATTCGACCAGGCTGTCCCGCTGCGCGTGCCAAGGCATTATCGGCACAGCCAAATCGAGCTCACAAGCCAACTCTCGCGTAACCGCCAACCCTTTGTCGCCGAGCGCAGCAAGCGTACCGGCAGCACCGCCAAACTGGACCACGAACAGGCGCAACGATATTTCGTCGAGCCGCTCCGCGTGACGGAGCAACGGGGCGAGCCAGCTGGCAACTTTGATTCCAAAACTGATCGGCAGCGCCTGCTGCCCGTGCGTGCGGCCGGCCAAAATCGTCGTGCGATGACGATCAGCGAGCGCGCTCAGATGACGCGCGATCTCGCCGAGTCTTATCCGGATTAGGTTGACCGCTGAGCGAAGCTGCAACACGCAGGCGGTATCCATGATATCCTGCGTCGTCGCACCCCAGTGAATGAATGGCGCCGCCTCGGCGCTGACCTGCTTGCGCAACTCTTGCACCAACGCGATGATCGGGAACCCAGAACTCGCCGTCCCTTTGGTCAATGCCGTAAGATCGATCTTGTCCGCGCTTGTCTTGCCGATCGCCTCAGCGCAGTTTGCGGCAATCACGCCGACGCGCGCCTCGGCCCGGGCCAGCGCTTTTTCGACGTCAACCAACGCGCGCACAAACGCTTCGTCGGTCAACAACACAGAAATCTCTGCGTCGCTAAAGAGCGGCCCGAAGATCGCTGAATCGAGTGGAGTCGTCATAGTCATTAACTACTTACGCTGGTGGGCATGTCTTCCGCCCATTACTCCAACACTCCAATACTCCATCACTCCATCTCTGCTCGTTCACATGTCGAAAAAAACCGTCTCATTTTGACCTTGCAGCCGGATATCGAAATGATAGACGGGCTTACCATTGCGCTCTTCTCGTGCGGCGATGAGTGTCGAACGCCGGGCTTTGTTCTTGACTGAATTCAGAATTGGATCGTGCTCGTTCGCCGGCTCGTCACTAAAATAGATGCGCGTAAACGCATGTAGGAGCATGCCCCGCGCAAAAACCGTCACGTTGACATGCGGCGCTTGCACGGAATCGCCGGCTCCCGGTACCGGTCCGGGTTTGATAGTTTCAAAACTGTAAAAGCAATTCTCATCCGTGCCGGAGCGACCCCATCCCGTGAAGCTCGGATCGAGTGGTTTCTCCTGCTTGTCATCCGGGTGATTATAACGCCCGTAAGCATTCGCCTGCCAGATTTCTACCATTGCGTCGGGTATTGGTTTTCCGTCACCGGCGAAGACGCGGCCTTCGATGCGGATCCGCTGGCCTTGGGCGGAATCGGCCACAAGCACGTTCATCGTCCTACATGTAAGACCAATGGCATAAAACGGGCCGACGGTCTGCGCTGGCGTCTGTTTCATCGCTTCTTTTCCTCGAATGGCGTCGCTCGCCGTCCACGCAGGACAATATCGAAACGATAGCCCAGGGCGAATTCCGGCTCGGTCACATCGTGTGCGTATGACGAAATCAGTCTTTCACGGCCGCTTTTGCTCGGGACGGAATTCAGAATTGGATCCAGCGGGATCAAAGGATCGTTGGGAAAAAACATTTGAGTCACCAACCGGGTCACAAAACTAGGACCGAATAAGGAAAGATGGATATGCGCCGGCCGCCACGCGTTCGTATGATTGAGCCAAGGATAGGCGCCGGGCTTGATCGTGAGATAACGATATTCACCCTTTTGATTGGTCACGCAGCGTCCCGCGCCGGTGAAATTCGGATCCAGCGGCGCATTATGCTGGTCGACGGGATGATGATAACGGCCGGCGGCGTTCGCCTGCCAAATCTCGATGAGCGTATTTGGCACGGGCCGTCCCCCTTCCTCCCGCACGCGTCCGACGACAATGATCCGCTCGCCCATCGCTTCTTTGTTCGTACCGGCGATCCGCGTGAGATCGTTTTCTCCAGGCTCCAATTTGATGTCGCTAAAGAGCGGCCCGGTGATCTCCGACAACGTTTGCTTGATCGGCACGAGCTTCTTCAGCGGCCCGCGCTTCACCGACGAACCGTACGCTTTGAAAACGTACGGCGGATGGGATTTCCAATCGCGCGGCTTGTATTCAGCGATTTTCATAACCGTGCTCCTCATACATCAACGCTGGTCATCCATCTCTTGATACACCCGCTTGGCGACAGCGAATGCCGTATTGGCCGCCGGCGCGCCGGCGTAAACCGCCACCTGAAGCAGCACTTCTTTTACTTCATCACGCGTGACGCCGGTATTTCGCGTGGCACGGATATGCGCGCCGAGCTCTTCGTGTCTGCCCAAGGAGGCCAGCATAGCGATGGTGAGCATACTGCGGATATTTTTTTCCAGCCCCGGGCGCGTCCAGACTGCGCCCCACGCGCTCTCAGTCACGTAGCGTTGAAAGTCGGCGTCGAAGTCTGTCTTGTTGGCTTCAGCTCGCGCCACGTATTCAGCACCCAGGACCAATTTGCGCACAGTCATACCTTTATCGAATTGATTGTCAGACAATTTGCACCTCCCGAAAGAATCTCATCATTCGCTCGACCACTTGTTCAGGCTGTTCGATGCAGGACAGATGCCCGGCGTTTTCAATCAAAGAAAACTCCGCTCCCGGAATCAAACGCGCCAGCTCTCGGCCAAGCTCGGGCGGCGTAGCGATATCTTGCGCGCCGCAAAGCACGAGCGTCCTACATTTGACTCGCGAGACTGTTTGCCGAAATTCTGCGTCGCGCAACGCGTAGCAAGTTCCGATGTAACCGTCCACCGTTGTGCGAACCAACATGTTGGAATAACCGCGGACGTCTACGCCGCGCCGTTCACGAAACTCATTTGAAAACCAACGGTCCATCATTGCGCTCGCAAGAGCGTTAAGACCACTGGCGCGGACCGCCGCGATACGTTGCTCCCATGATTCGACCGATCCTATCCGCGCTCCAGTGTCGCACAAGACGAGTGCGCGCACTCGCTCAGAGTGACTTAACGCGAGAGCCTGAGCGATCAAACCGCCGACCGAAATTCCACAGACGAGCGCTTGGCCAACTTCGAGACGATCCAATAGCCCGACGACGTCCCCGGCCAGATCGTCCACCGTATACTGCGGCGTTCGTGCGTCAGTTAGCCCATGCCCGCGTTTGTCGTAACGAATGACACGAAAATGGCCCACCAAGCGCGCTGCCACCTCGTCCCAAATACGCAGGTCGGTGCCGAGAGAGTTGGCGAGCAGCAAGGCGGGCAACTCTTTCGCTCCCTCGTCGAGGTAACAATGAACGCAATCGCCGATTTCAAGAAAAGGCATTAAGTTGAAACTATCCGACGGCTTAACGCAATGTCAACTTGGGCGGGCGACACGAATTGTTTGTTCACCGAGAAGACCCTTTGACTTTCCTCCAACAACGATCTTAGAATCGATCGATGGATGTTCTCCAACCTTTGAACGATTCGAACTTTCGAACGGCTTGAACGATCTGAACAAGTAGAAGGAGATGATCATGCCGGAACCTCTCGTCCTCGAAGTCTTTTCCGATTTCGTCTGACCCTGGTGCTACCTCGTCACCGGGCGTGTCGAGAAACTCAAAAAAAATTACGGTCTAGAGATCAAGTTCACTCAGTTCCCGCTCCATCCCGAAACTCCCGAGGAAGGTAATGTCCGAGGCCCGGAGATCATCGCGCGCAATCAGCGCATGAAGGTGAACATGGACCGCGAAGGATTGCCATTCAACGCCGAGCGCAACATGTCATACAATAGTCGATTGGCCCAGGAATTGGCCAAGTGGGCGGAGACCAAGGATAAGGCGGAGGAAATTACCAATGCGCTCTTCCGCGCTTACTTCGTCGACGTCAAGAACATCGGCAAAGCTGAAGTCCTGTCCAAAATCGCCGAAGACCATGATCTGCCGGCCGATGAAGCCACCGACGTATTATTGAGCAGGAAATTCAAAGACGCCGTTGACGACGACTGGCGGCGCTGTGCGGCCTTCGGCGTCAACGCTGTGCCAACTTTTCTCGCCGGGAAATATCTGATGGTCGGGGCGCAGCCCTACGAAGAATTGCGGCGGTTGGTCGAGCATGTGTTGAAGTCGCCGCCTGAACAAACCGCGGAGTAACGGACTCAGCGGCAAATTCCACTCGATGTGGTTTCGACGCGAGCGAGGGTTTTGTCATAGAAGTCCGACCGTAAAGTCGCGTTGGTTCTGACGCCGTGGAAAATCGAGGACTATCACGGCGCAGAACACAGAGGACCGGGACTCGACCATGTCGGTTTCAAGGTGGAAAGCCTAGAGACGTTTAGAAAAGATTTCGATGTTTTGACCACTGTGGACCCTGAGTGGATGACTCCGAAAGCTCCCAATTTGGCTGCAGAACACGATGTCGTGCTGCGCTTGCTCTCGGCTTGTCGTTACGGCCGACACCCGCTGGCGGATCCGGATGCAAACTTCATCGATGTGAGCGATCGATAAGCCGTGTCGTAGCGCACCGACGAGCACTCATAATCCGATTTCGGCCTCGGCGCAATTGTGAGAAAGACGAGAGTATGATAGCGCGAATTTCGCTTCTATTACTTGTGTCTATTGTTCTGTTCAGTTCCCCCGCTCCAAACACTTTTTCTGCTGAAGCCCCACAAAAGAGGACCCTCGTCCGCATGGGCTTAGCCGCCAGGAGCACGACTTCGATGCCTTTTTTTGTGGCTAAAGAACGGGGCTTTTTCCGTGAGGAAGGCTTGGATGTAGAGCTGATCGTGATGCAGGCGATCCAAACGATTCAGGCGACGTTGGGGAACAGCACGCAATTCGCTTCCGCGACCGGCTCGGCCGTTAGTTCCGCTGTTAGAGGCGCCGACATCAAAGTGATTTTGGCTGTAACCGACCGGCCGTCATTCGACTTTATCGTCCAGCCCAACATTACGAGCGTTCAGCAATTGCGCGGAAAAAAAATCGGCACCGGCGGCGTCGGTTCTTTGGCGGAAATACTCGCGCGGCGGATTCTTGAAGTGAACGGCGTTCGCCCCGAAGAAGTTGCGATTCTGGCAACGGGTCCAAGTCACGTAACTTATTTGTCCTTAAAAGCCAAAGTCATAGACGCCGCGCCGCTCCAGATGCCGTTGACCTTCACGGCTCAAGATGAGGGCTTTCGCAAGCTAGTCGATGCCGGCGACGTTTATCGAGCCGTACAGGGAGGGCTTGCCACGACCAAAACCATGCTGTCCGAGCAGCCGGAGCTGGTGACAAAGGTGGTTCGTGCGATGATGCGAGCGATCCGCCTGATCAAATCAGACCGGAAATACGGTATCGACTTTATCAAGGGCCCCTGGTTGGACATCGGCAAGGAGCCGGAAAAGATTGCCGCGCGCGTATATGACATTGCGGCTCCGGCGCTGCTGGAAAACGGCACGGTGAGCGAAGAAATTCAGCGGCAAATGATCGCGGATGCCTCGGTGCGAGTCAAACCCGCGCAGCCGGTCCTTCCCGATCAAGTGTTCGACTTCAGCATTGTCCGGAAGGTCAGTGCGACTTTAAAATAACTGCTATTGATTCAGCAGTGCCACGGCAACCACGCCAACTGCCAGTCCGAGCGTCTTTCGCTTCGACAAACGTTCACGGAATAATAGCAGCGCCAGCATCGCGCTCACCGCCACCACCCCGACACTGTAAATCGGAAAGAGTTGAGAGCTTTCCCAGCCTTCCAAAGCGAGGACCTTCAATAACGCAAAGATGGCGACATAGTTGATCACGCCAAGAAATATTCCCGCCACAGCGTGGCGAAGGCGAAAATCGGCCGACGCGAAAACTCCTTTCGCAACACCGATGACAAGACTCGACAGAAAGGCAAAAACAAACCCTGACATGACATAGGAATGGTACGATGACTCTGTAAGATAGTAGGTCTGAAGGTATTTTAATATGGTGAAGTAACAGCCAAAGGTTACGAACAGCGTGATAGGCAAGACGTGAAACAAACGGGGATTGGGTGTCCCCACGTGCTGATCCGGCGCCGTGCAGAGATACAACGCGAGCAGTGCGGCGAGTAGCCCGGCGATTTTTACGACCGTCAAGGAATCACCGTAGAGCACGAATGCGAGAATCGATGGAATCGCTACAGACAACCGGCTTGCGAGCGAGGCAATTGCGACGCCCACCCGCTGAGCCGTATGGGCGAGCAAGTAGAAGTTCACAGCAAGAATGATTCCCTGTAACGCAGCGAAGAAAATCCAGGATTGCGAAGCTAGATCCGTGGGACTGAGTGATTTCCCGGTCAAAAGATTGCCGACGAGAACACAAGTCACGTAATTCACCGGAATCGCCCAGAACACATTGACACGCCAATTATCGAAGGCGCGAAAGACAACAGGAATAACGCCGGAGCCAAGAATCGCAAGGATGAGAAAGATCATCCGAAGTTAAAACGAGAGCTTGGTGACTCGCTCCATGAGATCTCGGTTCGCCTGGCGCGCATCGGCGAGGATTTGCTTTTCGTCGTGCCGTAACAGCTTGCGATCTTGCATCAAGATCTCGCCGCTGACCATCACGGTTTGCACATCGCTCGCCTTGGCGCAGTGAACGATTTGACTGAAGATATCATTGACAGGTTGGTTGTGAACCGTATCGATATCAACGAGTATCAGGTCTGCCCGCTTGCCGACTTCGATCGTGCCGCAGATTGCATCGAGACCCAATGCCTTCGCGCCGCCCGATGTTGCCATGCGAAGCACGGCATATGGATCGATGACGCCGGCGTCTTGATGATGAACTTTTTGCAACAACGACGCGGCTTTCATCGTATCAAAGAGATCTTGCGAGTGATTGCTCGCCGCGCCGTCGGTGCCGAGCGCCACATTGACGCCTTGGCGTAGCATCTCCACCACGGGCGCTACGCCGTCGCCAAGCATCATGTTGCTTACCGGGTTGTGCGACACCGAGGTGCCAGTTTCTTTGAGTATGCAAATTTCATCATTCGATACATGCACGGAATGAGCGAAGATCGAATTCTTGGCCGGGATGCCGAACTGGTGCAGAAACTCAACGACGCCGCCCTTGCCATGTTCGCGCCGCACGGTCTCGACCACAGATTTTGATTCTGCCACATGTGCGCTGATACCGATGGCTTTGTCGTCGGCGAAGCCGCGAATTTCTTTGAGTAGGCCTGGGGTCGTATTGATCGGCGGTGTATTTGGACCCGTCATAAAAGTGAGATCGGTGCCGCCATCATGCGTCGCTAAGATGCTTTCAATGCGTCGAAACGCTTCTTCCGGTTTCTCTTTTGTACAGTCAGGCACGATCTCCCCCGCATCCATGATCGTGCGCGCAAAAACTGCGCGCACTCCGGAATCCCGAATCGCGCGGATGGTTTCCAAGGCGCATTCAGGACTTGGATTGAGAAAATTATGCTCGCAGACGGTCGTCACGCCGCTGCGGATCGCCTCAATGCAGCCGAGCAAGCTGCCGGCATAAAAATGCTCCGGCCGCAGCGCCCGAGCGCACCCATAGATGCGCTTGAGCCACGGCATCAGTTCGAGATCCTCCCAAACGGCGCGCAGCAAGACTTGATAGAGGTGCGTGTGCGCGTTAATAAGCCCGGGCATGAGAACACAACCAGCGGCGTCGATGCTCTCCTCTTTGTCCACGCCTTTTGCGGGAGCGCCAGCGCCAATCTCCGTAATTACGCCGTCCACTACCCGGACGTAACCGGCGACGGACTTTCGCTCCTCGGTCATCGGCAGGATAAGCGCCTTGGCAATTACTAAACTACTCATG
Organism: Deltaproteobacteria bacterium; assembly: GCA_005879255.1. The sequence goes on along the minus strand of VBKY01000075.1, from coordinate 2,462 downwards.
AGTCTTTTGCTTTATCATTTTCGCCCCCGGAACGGGGGAGAATGACAGAGGGAGCACCCCATCTTGATCTTTCCCCGTCGACGGGGGAAAAAATACCACCGCCTGAGCTCAACATTATCCTTTCCCGCCGTGAAGCTTCTCCATGAATCCGCTCTTGCGAATTTCTTCTATTAAGCTCGTATCCATGAAGTCTTCGGCCTTTGCGCCGCGGGCCTTGGGCGTAGGCAGCGAATCGATGACGTTCTGAATGCCGCGGTTCTCAGGCGACGGAAAGTCGCGAAAAGATTTCGAGAGCCTTTCATAGAGCGGTCCGATTTCCGCATCGCCGTTGCTGTCGCGCAAGATCGCGCGAGCGACATCGGGCTTGGTTTTAAAGGTATGAATTCCTTCGATGATCGCCTGCAGAAATCGTTTTACATTGTCCCTCTGATTCTTCAGCAGGGCACCCGAAACGACGACGCCGTAATTGGCAAAATCCAACGGCAGCTCGGAAAGATCCGCCAGCACGCGGCAGCAGCCGGTGGCAACGATCTTCGCCACTCCGGTCGAGCTTACCAAAGCCGCGTCCATGTGACCGGCGATGAGCGCCGCCGTGCGCGTCGGCGTATTGCCGGACTGAAAAAAGCTCACGTCTCTTTCCGGGTCGAGTTTCCAGTATCGAAGCGCGACACGCGTCATGATATCCGAGCCCGAACCGAACCGGCTGATGGTGACCTTCTTTCCCTTAAGGTCGGCAGGGGTCTTGATGTTGTTCCGTACAACGAAAAAAGGCTCGAGACGATTGATCGGCACCGCGATGACTTTGAGACTGTGCCCAGCCAGCGCGAGGTTGAGCATTGCCGGAGTATCGAAACCGGCGATACCAATATCTCCGGAAGAAAGTGTTTGTGCCATCAGCGTTCCGCTAGAAAGATAAATCGTCCGCACGTCGACGCCATGCTTGCGCCACAAGCCGGCGCGCTCGATGACTTTCAACAAATCAGAGCCGATGCCCGCTCCGCTATATCCCATATTGAGAATTGGCAAAGTTTGGCCGGGTGCAATTGTCGGACTTAACCACAAGACGAATATAGCGATGAAAGCCTTCTTGCATTTCTTCATAGGGTCCACCTCATGGACTCCAACGCATAAGTATTATAGGGCGGTGCAAAGCGTCAACGGCACCACGCGAAAATGTGAAGTTAATGTCAGTAAAATGCATCACCCTTGACCCCAATACCCAAACGGGAATAATCTCAAGCAAATTTCTAAAACGAGGTGAACCATGCCACAGGAAGCGAAGGAATTCAGATACCAGACCCCGGAATTCCAAGGCGTCAAGAAAACGCTGACCGTTTGCAGTAGCGACCTTATGAAGGTCCAGGTGCAGGTGGTGAAAGACGGTGGAGAAAATAATCTTCACACTCACACCGGCGACGACGCCTTCTGGTACGTCATAACCGGAGCTGTGAGATTCTACGGCGAAGGCGACAAACTGATTGGCGAATACCAGAAGGGTGAAGGAATCCTGATCCCGCGCGGCTTTAAGTATTGGTTTGAAAGCGCGTCTAAAGAGGCTCTGGAGATACTGCGCGTGACAGCGAAGGATCAAAACGTAGAGAACAAACGGGTTGACCTTTCCCCCCAGAAGCAGTGGATGGTCGAGCGGAATACGTTTGGCACTCGGCAGTAGCCGTCGCCGCGTAATCGCAGCGTTTTTTGGATTTAGCTCGTGTATGGAACGGTCGCGGCCCGTTCCATACTTTTTATAGCGCTTACATTGCCCGCATTCTGCCTCTCAATCCTTTCAGTCATCCCGGGCGGCAGACTGTCTGAAAACTCCGTTCATGGTTTCCTTCGACTTCGCTCAGGACAGGCTGGCTCACCACGAACGGGATCGCTTTATTTGAAATTAAGCACTTAGCCGTTCGCCCTTAGCGCCGTTGAAGGGCTCCGATAGAGTCTTCATACAGTCTGGCAACGCGAAGGATCTGGAATCAGATTTACTCGTGGGGGCATGAATCGTGGACTTTGGCTTCACTCAAGACCAGCAACACTTAACTGCACGCGTGGACAAGTTGGTGCAAGAACGTATCGCGCGGCGTGCCGCGCAGCACGACCAAGGTTATGAGGCGCCAGTGGAGGACATCGAGGATCTCTTTCGTGAAGGCTGGTTGCTGGCAAATCTTGATAAGAGGCACGGCGGGCTCGGGTATGGATTGTACGGCGACGATCCCCTTTCATTTTTCCTCATCGATGAGCATCTCGCCTACGGCAATCCCTCTACGGCACACTGCTTTCAGGTACATAACAACGCTTTGATGATGATCGACGCGATGGCCAACGACGAGCAAATCCACCGTTGGATCGAGCCGACAATAGAGCGCGGCGCTTTGATCCCCGGCGCCGGCGCGGAGCCCTACGGAAGCCCGCCGACTACGGCAAAGCGCGTCAAAGACGGCTATCTAATCAGCCGCACCAAG
>VBKY01000074.1 GCA_005879255.1 Deltaproteobacteria bacterium | reverse complement strand
GGATCGCCTTGCGCTTCCAGAGCCTGCGCTTGCAGGTACAGGGCTTCTTCGGCGATTTCCCGTTTCAGCGATTTGTCCGAGCGGAGTTGGCGCAGCCTGTCGACGGCGCTGGCATAATTCTTCTCGACGATGTCGGTCTTTGCTCGTAGAAGCGCGGCGTTGGGCAACCAAATGCTCTGTGGAAAGCGCTGTCGCAGCTGAGCCACCAACTGGCGGACCTGGTCTACGTTCGCCTCACTCAAGGCGATCGCGGCGAGATAGTACAGGCTGTAGTCTGCGAGACGAAACTTTGGTTCGAGGGTTTTTTGAAAGAGTTCTTTCGCCTGGGCGAGATTGCCGCTGGAATAGAGTGCATAGGCTTTGGCAAAAATTTCACCCTGATCACCGGTCTGCGGAAATAGCGGCTGAGGAAACCCGGCGAAAATTGCAACCAACAGAAGTATGCGAGCCCGATTGGCCATTTCTTTCGCAAAGTTTAACCAAGGTGGTCTTGGGATTCAATCAAGTCGCTATGCCCTTCCGTGGATGTCGCGGATGACGCCGTTATTCGACATCGACCGGCAGAGTTGTTTTTTTAACAGATGAACGTTATGGTTTTTGGCAATCGAAGAAGCACGCGGCCACTAGCGGCGGATCAGATTCTAGCGGGAGGTGACGTCGTTTGAAGATTGAAGGGAGCTATACATTTAACGCGCCACGGGACCGCGTATGGCAGGTTTTGCTCGATCCAAAAATCATGTCTCAGTGCATGCCCGGCTGTGAAAGCATGAACGAAGTGGCACCGGATCAATTCGAGGCGGTTATGAAGGTGGGCGTCGCTTCGGTGAAAGGCACGTATAAGGGGAAGGTTTCGATCAAAGACAAGCAGGCCCCATCCCATTATGTCTTGAGCGGCGAAGGATCGGGCGGCCCTGGTTTCATGCAGGGCGACGTCGCTATCGATTTAGAAGAACAAGACGGTAAGACTGTGCTCAAATACAGCACCGATGCCAGAATTGGCGGGCTCATTGCCAGCATTGGGCAGCGAATGCTAAACGGTGTCGCCAAGATGATGGTCGAGCAGTTTTTTAGAAAGATAGAAGCTTTTGTCTGATGCTGCGAAAGACAAACGGCGCCGATTCTCTCTTGTCATTTGTCACAATATATCGAGCGCTCGAGTAGCGTCGTGTCGCCCATCGTAAGCGTCGTCATTCCCACCTTCAACCGTTGGCCCTTGGTCGGCGAAGCGGTCGAATCGGTCTTGGCACAGAGCTACGCTAACTTCGAGCTCATCGTCGTCGACGACGGTTCGACGGATGAGACGCAGGAAGAATTGGCAAAGTTAGGTTCCCGTCTACGACTCTTCGCTAAAGCCGGAAAAGGCGTGGCTGCTGCGCGCAATTTCGGCGTGAGCCGAGCGCTCGGCAGCTTTATCGCCTTTCTCGATTCCGACGACCTTTGGCGGCCCAAAAAGCTGGAAGTTCAAACCGCTTTCATGAAACGACATCCGGAAATTCAGATCTGCCAAAGCGAAGAGATTTGGATTCGTAATGGCATCAGAGTCAATCCGAAGGCAAAGCACCAAAAATTTTCAGGCGACATATTTTTCCGTAGCCTCGATCTTTGCTTGGTGAGTCCGTCGGCGGTGATGATGACGAAGACGTTGTTCGAGCAGGTCGGTGGCTTCGATGAATCGTTCCCGGTGTGCGAAGATTATGAGCTTTGGTTGCGTATTGCAGTTGAGCATGCGGTAGCGTTGATCTCCGAACCTCTGGTGGTGAAGCGCGGCGGTCACGCGGATCAGTTGTCACGCTCCATGTGGGGCATGGACCGCTATCGAGTTTTGGCGCTGCAGAAGCTCTTGCGCGCGGGCTTGCACGGCAAGCGGCAAGCGGCGGCGCTGGAAGTCATGCGCTCCAAAGTTGCGATTCTCGCACGAGGCGCGCGTAAACGCGGGAAGGAGCGAGAGGCCAAGGATTATGACGCGATCGCAGCGGCGTTCGAGCGGGAGAGTGTAGATGTCGAAGATGGAGATTCGCGATTACGCAAAAGAGCGGGGCTTTCACCCGAAGACGCTGGAGCGGTGGCTTAGCTGGGAGCAAGCGGACCGGGACGCCCTGGCTGAGATCGCTCAAATTTTCCAGATGGGTGAAAACCACCTGCGCGACATAATGGATTGGCTCGAAGAAATTGCCTTGCGCGACCGATCGAGAGTTTGTGACGTTCTCGGTTGCAAGGCGATTATCGATATAAAAACCGATCCACGGCTTGGCCGGGCCGATAAGCTTAAGCGCATCAAAGAACAGCTCAGGCGATCGAGATTTCCCCGGCTGGCGGAGACCGAAGATGCGATCCGAGCCAAGATCCAGGCGCTGATGCTCCATCCTGAGATTCGCCTTAGCGTACCACCGGGTCTCGAAGAAGGAAGACTTCGGGTGGAGTTCAGTGCGACAAATCATGAAGAACTGAAGCGGCTTATCGCGAAACTAACGGACGCGAAAGAAAATAGTATTATCCCGGCAATCTTCGATCTTCTTTCCGGCCAGATGGTGACGCAGAAGCGATCCTAATACGCCCGCCAGCTGAAGTGATTGTCGAGCGTGGCTCCGAGACGAGCCCGATCTTTCATAATCTGCGCCGGACCTTGCCGCAAGTTCCTTTTAGGTATGTTGAGGCTGTATCGACGCCCAACCGGAACGGATCACTACTCAATGACGGCTTCGGCGCGGCAAAACGAAGACTCTATTTGACCAAGCATAAGGGGGAGTTCTTTAAGAAATGTCCCGGAAGCGACGGGCAGATTTGCTGCAACTACTTCGTCATCAACTTCGCCAGCAACTGCCCGATGGATTGCAGCTACTGCTATTTGCAGGATTATCTAGCGGACAATTCGGCGCTCAAAGTGTTCAGCAACGTCGGTGATTTGATCGACGAAGCCGATCGGACACTCAAGAAGCACCGCGGCGTCTTTTTCCGCATCGGCACCGGCGAGATCACGGACAGCCTAGCGCTGGAACCGTGCACGGGAATGGTAGGCGAACTGATCCCGTACTTTGCTGAACAGCCTAACGTGCTATTGGAGCTAAAGACGAAAAGCGATTGCGTCGATAGCTTGCTTCATTTCGACCCAAAGGAGCGAGTAGTGGTCGCCTGGTCGATGAACCCTCAAAGCGTAATCGATCGAGATGAGCACGGCACGGCATCACTCGGCGAAAGGCTCGATGCCGCGCGCCGCTGTCAAGAGGCGGGATATCGCTTAGGCTTTCACTTCGATCCCATCATCGAGTATTCCTGTTGGGAAGTCGATTACCAAGCCATGATCGAGGAGATTTTTGCGTCCATCGATTGGCGCCGGCTGGCGTGGCTCAGCCTGGGCGTGCTGCGCACCACACCCGGTCTCAAACGGACCATGCGCGAGCGCTTTCCCCGAACGCAGCTTGTGACCGGCGAGCAGGTCCTTTGCCCGGATGGCAAGTTACGTTATTTCCATCCTCTGCGAGTTGAAATGTATCGCAAGATGGTTCAGTGGATCCGTCGGATGGCACCGACTGTGAAAATCTATCTTTGCATGGAATCACGCGAAGTCTGGCAACAGGTGTTTGGTTTCGCGCCGGCCTGTGAAAAGGAGCTTGGCAATCAAATGGCGCCGGCCGTCCAACAGCTTGCTCATGACAGGTAACGACAGCGCGATAGGCGTGTTTGATTCCGGTATTGGCGGTCTCACGGTCCTGCACCAAATTATCGAAGCCTTACCCAAGGAGAATACGGTTTACCTGGGCGATACGGCGCGGGCGCCTTACGGTACCAAATCCGTGGAGACGGTGCTGAGTTATTCTTTTGAAAACTGCCGGTTTCTCGTCGAAAAGGACGTCAAGCTCGTGGTCGTTGCCTGCAATACATCGACAGCCATCGCCCTCGACCAATTGAAAGTTAAATTGTCGCTACCAGTGATCGGCGTGATCGAGCCGGGGGTACGGGGCGCAATCAAGAGCACAAGAAGTAAAAAAGTTGGTGTTATCGGCACCGAGGCGACGATTCAGAGCGGCGCTTATACTCGTGCGCTCAAAGCGGCGGACCCGGCGATCGAAATCTATAGCAGGGCGTGCCCGCTGTTCGTGCCGCTTGTTGAAGAGGGCTGGACGGACAACGAAGTCGTCGAGATGACCGTGAAAGCCTATCTCGGAAGTCTCAAGCAAAGTGGCATCGACACGTTGATTCTCGGCTGCACGCATTATCCTTTGCTAAAAAAAGCGATTAAAAAATTTATCGGTAACGACGTTCGCCTGGTCGATTCCGCAGAGGAGACGGCCAGAGAAGTAGCATCTGTACTCAAAACAAAGGCGATCGCCAGACAGACCGGAAAGGGGGGACACAGCTTCTTCGTCACAGACGCGCCCGATCGTTTTATTAAAGTGGGTCGGCGCTTTCTCGGCGAAAAGGTCGAATCGGCGGTGCGCATCGAACGTTGACCGGCCTCTGCACGTTGCTGAAGAACGGCTTTAAGTTGCCTCCCGAATCAGGTATTTTATAATGGCTACTTGATTGAAAAAAGTCTCCGCGATTTCTAAAGCAGGGAGAAAAATCATCGCATTATGGATTGGATAAAGAGGCTCATCGGCACGAAGAACGACCGCGAGATCAAGCGGATTCGTCCGTACGTTGGCAAAATTAGCGAATTGGAGCCCGAATATCAGCGGCTCAGCGACGCTGAGCTCAAGGGGAAAACCGATCAATTTAAGAAACACATAGCCGAAGCAACTGCAGGTCTGAATAAAGACCTGGAAGAGGCGCGCAACGAAGCCGTGACGGTGGAGCCGGATCAGCGCGAAGAGCTGAAAAATAGCGTCGAAGAGTTGGATAAGGAGCTGCGCCAAAAGGAATCCGAAGTTCTCGAAGAACTACTGCCGGAGGCGTTCGCAGCCGTGCGTGAAGCTTCGAGGCGCACGATCGGGTTGCGCCATTTCGATGTTCAAATGATCGGCGGGGTTGTGCTGCACGAGGGCAAGATAGCCGAAATGAAAACGGGGGAAGGCAAAACCCTTGTGGCGACGCTGGCACTGTACTTGAACGCGCTCACCGGGCGCGGTGTCCATCTGATCACCGTCAATGATTATTTAGCACGCCGAGATGTGCAGTGGATGGGACCGATCTACCACAAGTTGGGTCTAAGCACTGCGTCGATCGTTCACGAGGTAAGTTACCTCTTTGATCCGAGTTATCTCACGAAAGACTATCGGTATCTCAATTTGCGGCCGATCACGCGCCAGGAAGCCTATCTTGCGGATATTACCTATGGCACCAACAACGAGTTTGGTTTCGATTACCTCCGCGACAATATGAAATTCTCCTTGGAGGAATATGTACAGCGCGAGCTAAACTACGCCGTGGTCGACGAGGTTGACAACATACTCATCGATGAGGCGAGGACGCCGCTGATCATTTCGGGCCCGGCGGAGGAATCGACCGATAAGTATTACAACATCGACCGCGTCATTCCCAAGCTGCAAAGAGGCGCTGTCATTCAAGGCGATCCGTCGCAGGAGGATCGCGCAGCGATCGAGGCAAAGGGTGATTACACCGTGGATGAAAAGAGTCGCTCGGTGACGTTGACCGAAGGCGGCGTGGCAAAAGTCGAACGTTTGCTCGGCGTGCACAATCTCTACGACCCGCGCCAGATCGATACCCTGCACCACGTGCAGCAGGCGCTTAAAGCCCACGCGATTTTCAAGCGCGACGTCGATTATGTCGTGAAAGATGGTGAAGTGATTATCGTCGACGAATTCACCGGCCGGCTAATGCCCGGACGACGCTGGTCGGACGGGTTGCATCAAGCGGTCGAAGCCAAGGAGCGCGTGCATATTCGCGAGGAAAACCAGACGCTCGCGACAATCACGATCCAGAACTATTTTCGGATGTACAAGAAACTGGCGGGAATGACCGGAACCGCTGATACCGAGGCTCCCGAATTTAAGAAGATCTATAAATTGGACGTTACGGTTATCCCGACCCATCGCACGATGGTTAGGGACGATCTCCCTGATGTCGTTTATCGCAGCGACAACGAAAAGTATGACGCGGTTGTTCAGGAGATCGAAGAACGCAACAAAAAGGGTCAACCGATCTTGGTCGGCACGACATCGGTGGCAAAGTCCGAGCGGCTCTCGCGGATGCTTAAGAAAAAAGGCATCAAGCACAATGTTCTGAACGCGGTCAACCATGAAGCAGAGGCCACCATTATCGCCCAGGCGGGCAGGTTCAACGCCGTGACCATCGCGACCAACATGGCGGGTCGTGGTACGGATATCTTGCTTGGCGGCAATCCCGAGTTTTTGGCGCGGTCGGATATGGAAAACGAATGGATCAACCGCGCGACGAAGCTGCCGACGCAGGGCGCGGCGCGCTACGAAGATGCGTTGAGGGAGCTAAGAGAAAAATACGAAGAAGAGGTCCAGAAGGCGGAGAAACAGTACGTTAAGGACGGAGAGATTTTCCAGCAAAAGCGCGGCGAAGCTCTGAAGCGGACCACCGAACTACAGCGTGAGATACGCGCGATTTCACCATTCCGCGAGGCGCGAGAGCGCTACGAAGATTTGTCGGCCACCGAACTGATCGAAGCGCTGCATAACATGCGCCCGATTCCAGATGCGTACCTCAGAGCCAAACAAGCATTCGAGGCAGCCATCTTGAATGCAAGAAATGGCGGCGCGTGGATAGCGCCGGAGGATTTTGACGAGGCAAGACAAGACTTCAGCGCAGCGTTGGAGCGCTGGCAGCAAAATAGCGGCGAGCGGGAAGGGCTGATGGAGGCGCTGGATGAAAGGCGTCGTCTCTACGAGCAGCAGCTGATCGATCTCGAGTTTGAAAATGCACGAGCTGTTTTGACTGACGGGGAGCACGCGGAGATGGTAACTGAGTACGACAAGGCGCACCGCGCCTTCGAGGAAGCCGAAGTGAACTGCGAGCAGATTCGCGTACCGTACGAAGAGGTTGTGCAGCAAGCACAGCAGGGCTACGAAGCCAAGCGGCAGGAATACCTCCAGATGGTGGATCAGATACGCGAGCAGTTGGACAAAGCACCGGACGAATTCCGCCATCGATTCGATGAAATCCTGACCGATTACAACAAGGTCTGCGCCCAAGAGAAAGAAAATGTCATCGGCGCCGGCGGCTTGCATATCTTGGGCACGGAACGCCATGAAAGTCGGCGTATCGATAATCAGTTGCGCGGTCGTGCCGGGCGCCAAGGAGATCCCGGATCATCTCGATTCTATCTCTCGTTGGAAGATGATTTGATGCGAATTTTCGGTGCGGATCGGATTCAAGGCATCATGAGCCGGCTCGGTATGGAAGAGGGCGTTCCGATCGAACATGGTCTGGTAACGCGCGCCATCGAGAACGCGCAGAAGAAAGTCGAAGGACATAATTTTGATATTCGTAAGCATCTGCTGGAGTACGATGACGTTCTGAACAAGCAGCGCGAGGTGATTTACACTTACCGGCGCGACGTACTCAAAGGTGAGGCTCTGAAAGAGCAGGTCCTCGATATGGCCGAAGGGCTGGTCGAAGACGTTATTGCTCGATACGCCGACAGCGAGCTTCATCCATCGGAATGGAATCTGAATGGCTTACGCGAAGGCATCTATCATCAGTTCAACCTGCGACTGGAACTTAATCCGGAACAAGTGGAAGAGCTCACAGAGGACAATCTCCGCGAGATCACGAGCCAGAGAGTCGTCGACGCGTACGAAGACAAAGAAAAACGATTCGGTGCGCCGATGCTGCGGCAACTGGAAAAGATTATCATGCTGCAAACCATCGACACCCTTTGGAAAGACCATCTTCTCAACATGGATCACCTGAAGGAAGGCATCGGCTTGCGCGGTTACGGACAGAAGAACCCTCTACAAGAATACCAAAAGGAAGGGTTCGACATGTTCGAGGACATGAAACGTCGAATTCAAGAGGAGGTCGTGCAAAAGTTGTTCACCGTGGAGTTAGCAAGGGAGAGCGTTGCTCCGGAAGTCGAGTTACAGCAACCGCGGCCGCAAAGAATGGTGTTAAGCCACGGAGATGAGCCGATCGCGGCACGTTCCAGTGGCCCAGCAAAACGGGAAGGAGAAAAGGTCGGCCGAAATGATCCATGCCCATGTGGCAGCGGCAAGAAGTACAAGCGCTGCCATGGTAAGTAAAGACTGTTCTCCCTTTAGTTTTTCTCGGGTGATCCAAGGCGTGACGCCGTTCTCGACGTCAAAGTTGCACTTTTGCGGTAAGCGATTTCCATGGGGGAAATGCCGGCACGTTTTGCTAGGCGGTAATTGCGAATCAGCTAACCGGTCAACCCCAGGAGGCTTGCTCAAGTCCCAAGTAAACTTGTTTCGTGAGCCTCCACCTCTCCGGCTCTCAACTCGCTTGTATGTTCGATATGGGAGTTCGATGGGACGCTATTGCCAGCGCCCAATTTAATGATTCGATCTTTGAATACGTGTAAATCCTTGGTGGCGTTTCTGGTATCGATGACCAGAGTTGCCGCCTCGACGATCTTTCGGAAGTCATAAACGCTGTGGTCGGTGAGAATGATAATACAATCATGTTTAGCGATTTCAGCCGGCGAGGGGTCGATTGACTTAAGTGCGCTTCCGCCCAGCCGTAATGTGGGGACAAGCGGGTCGTTGTAGGAAAGAATCGCACCCTTGTCGGTGAGCAGGCGCATCACATCGAGCGCCGGTGACTCGCGACAGTCACTGACATTTTTTTTGTAAGCAACACCAAGAATCATGATCTTGGAGTCGCGGATACTCTTCGAACTTCGGTTGAGCCCATCGCTGACCAGCGTGGCTACGACCGAAGGCATCATTCCATTGATCTCCGCCGCCAAGCCAATGAATCGCGCCTGGAAGTTGAGCGCTTTGAGTTTCCACGCCAAATAGTGCGGATCGATGGGTATGCAGTGCCCGCCAAGCCCGGGGCCCGGATAAAATGGAATGAAGCCGAACGGCTTGCTCGCAGCCGCATCGATCACCTCATAGACGTCGACGCCCAACAGATCACACATCAGGGCAAGTTCATTCACCATGCCGATGTTGACGCTGCGAAATGTATTCTCCAAGAGTTTAACCATTTCGGCACATTTGGTGCTGCTGACGGGGATCACACGATCGATAAACTGCGAATAAAACAGTCGTGCGATTTCCGTGCATTGTGCCGTAATACCGCCGACGATTTTCGGTGTGTTGCGCGTATGGAAAGTTGCGTTACCGGGATCGATCCTTTCAGGAGAAAAAGCAACAAAGAAATCGCTTCCTACCTTAAGGCCGGAGCTTTCGAGTTCAGGCACGATGAGTTCATCCGTGGTTCCTGGGTAGGTCGTGCTTTCCAAGACGATTAGTTGACCCGGGTGTAAGTATTTACGAATTTCTTCCGTCGCCGAAAGAATGAATGAAATGTCTGGGTCCCGGCTCTTGCTCAACGGTGTTGGCACGCAGATGCTGACGGTATCCGCCTTAGCCAGAGCATTGAAATCCGAGGTCGGGGTGAATTTACCCGACCCAACGGTATCGGCAATGAGTTTGTCGGCGACATCTAGGATATACGATTTGCCTTGTTTGAGCGCCGCGATCTTGTTCCTATCGAGATCGACGCCGACCACGTTAAAGCCCGCTGCGGCGATCTCCATCGCCAATGGCAGACCCACGTAGCCAAGACCGATAACGGCTGCCGTCGCCTGGCGATTCTCGAGCCTAACCTTGAGCGCGTTCAAATTAGGAAACCTCCCGTGTCTTGATTTGATTCTTTCCTGCCCTCAACATTTTAAATTCCTGAAGGCGAATGTTGTATTTCTCGATGAGCTCGTAGAGATTCACCCGGCTGATTCCGAGTTCGCGAGCGGCGCGGCTCACAATGCCGCCGTTGCGGGAGAGTGCCTTTTTGACGAAATCCATTTCGATGGCTTTCTTGGCGAATTTTAGGTTGACGTCGGTTGGAATTTGATCCAACGCAAATCCTAAATCGCTCGGCTTTAAGACTGTTCGCGGGCTCAGCACCACTGACCGACTAATTAAATTTTCCAGTTCGCGAACATTGCCGGGCCAAGGATGCATCAGCAGCGCGCCTTCGGCTTCCGGAGAAAGTGTAACCGGAGGCTTTCGGTGTTCTCTGGAGAACTGTTTTAGAAAATGCTGGGCGAGCGGAATGATATCCTCTTTTCTGTCGCGAAGCGGCGGCATTTCGAGAGGCACGACCTTCAATCGATAGTAAAGGTCTTCCCGGAATACATGGTTTTCCATGTCCTTTTTGAGGTCGCGGTTGGTAGCGGCGATGATTCGGACATCGATATCGATGGGTTGCGTACCGCCTACTCGCTCAATTTTCCGATCTTGCAAGAATCGCAATAGTTTGACTTGCAGCGGCGGAGCGAGTTCGCCGATTTCATCCAAGAACAACGTGCCGGTATGCGCTAGCTCGAATTTTCCCCGCTTCTGGGCATGAGCCCCGGTGAAAGATCCTTTCTCGTGCCCGAATAATTCGCTCTCCAACAGATTTTCGGGAATTGCGCCGCAATTGACCACCACGAAAGGATTATTCTTGCGCTGGCTTTGCAAGTGAATCGCGTGAGCCACCATCTCCTTTCCAGTGCCGCTTTCTCCGCAGATCAAAACCGAGATCTCGGAGGCGGCGACCCGCTCGATAAAGCGGAAAATGTCCTTGATGCTTTTCGATGTTCCTACCATGCGGTGAAAGCCGTCAGTAAAAGAATGATCATTTTGCTGAACCTTTTGGTGTAATTGATGAATGTGGAACGCTCGCGTGATCATGACCTTCAATTCGTCGAGGCGAACCGGCTTGGCATAATAGTCAAACGCGCCAAGCCGGACCGCCCGCAAGGCGTTTTTCTCGTCGTCGTTCCCGGTAATCACGATCGCTCGCGTCGAAGGTTCTTGGGAAAGAATTTGCTCCAGCAGGCGCATCCCCCCGAGGTCCGCTGGATTGAGCGGATTCAAGGATAGGTCCAGTGTGACGACGGGAGGCTTCTCTTTTTCGAAAGCGCTCATAGCCTCGCCTTCATTCGAGATTGTAAATACGTCGTAGTCCGGCTCCAGAGCCCAACGCATTTGCTTCAGAATGTTTTCCTCATCGTCGACTAAAAGTATCTTCGGTTTCACGTGGTTTTCTTTCCTTTCTTGTTTGGAACTACAGCGTCGGTAATTCGACTTCCACCTTAGTGCCGGCATTGACCTGGCTTTCTATCCGGATCTGTCCTCCGTGGACTTCGATAATCGAACGGGTATGGCAGAGACCAATTCCCATTCCCTTTTCCTTGGTCGTCTGAAAAGGGCGAAACAAACTTTCCAGCCGGTCGGCAGGGATGCCACACCCGGTGTCGCGGATCGATGTAGTGATCTTTCCGCCTGCCTCCTGTGCGACCGTGATCTCTACAGCCCCTTCTCCCTTGGGCAGACTTTGGATCGCGTTGAGGAGCAAATTCGTGAAAGCTTTTTGCAGCAGGTCGGGGTCACCGCAAATGATCGGTAATTTGTCCTTTGGCGGGAATGCGGTCGACACCCTTACACCATCTCTCTGTTTGATCTTGAGATCATCAAAAGTATTGGTGAGCACTTCGAGAATGTTGACCGGTTGTTGCTTATGCGAGAATTGTCCCCTCTGCACTGAAAGGCTAGCGATGAGGTTGATCATTTTGTCCGTCGTCTGGGAGAAAGTTGTGAAAGCATCGGTCACAAAATTTGGATTGTGGCTAAGATGCTTGGAATTTTCTAGTGTCATCCCCTGCATTGTGGCGAGGTTCTTCAAATCATGTAGAATGAACGAGGCGAAACGGTTGAAAGAGTCCCATTCACGCGACAGAAGGAGCTCTTCGGAAAGTTTGTGCGTCAGAATCAGGTGCCCCAGCTGGTTGCTGACGCTCAACAAAAATTGGTCGTCTTCCGCCGACGATTTTTCCCCGGCCGACGGCGCACCAATGCCCATCAACGCCAATACTTCGTTGCTTTTTTCCACCAGCACCAAACGCTGTATAGCCAAATCTTTTAATGTTTGCAGTTTATCGATCGGGAATCGGCCCGCGGTGATCGAAGCATTATCCGTCGGCACACGAAAAAAAATCGCATCTTTGTCAGGACCGAGAGACCGGTCCAATTTGAGTGGAGATGATTCGACTCGACTGCCTGATGCGCGATCGTGACAATAGGCTAGGTTATAAGTCTCCGATGTCGTCGAGCGAAGCCAAAACACCACTTGCCGGACGAACATTGCGTCTGCGACAAATTCCGCAACGGGCGGTAGCAGGTCTCGAATGTTGAGCGACCCGCTCGACTTTTCGGAAAATTTCATCCACAGGTCTCTATAGTCGTATTTGTTGCGAAAAAAATGTCTCGTGACAAAGCCTCGAATCGTGCTGTGAAAATGCGGCGACAAATAGAACGCGAGAAAAAGCGCCACTAGAGCGAAGGCCGCGGACGGTAGGAGTGCGGTAAAGCCCAGCGGTTGCAGCCAACGCAGCACGTCGAGAATGCTTCCTGAAATAATGATGTATACGAACGCTGCCGTGGCCGAAAGGCATCCGAAGACCACGTGCCGGGAGACACGGATCGTGACCTGCCAAAACGGGTATTTCGCGAAGCCATAGGAGAGAAATATTAAACCAACCAAAGTAATGGCTGCTCCCGATTGCACCACTGACTGGGACACGTACGAAGACATGAGAATATTCGCCGACAGATAAGCGAAGTAAACAGCGAAACCGAGAAAGGCGATGAAAACAAACTTGAGGGCCTCTTGTTGTGCTTTGCTTGCCGCCTGACGGGTTCTGTCAAAACACATCAGTGCGAGCATGCTAGTTGCAACTACATTGAGAAAATAGTAGCGCCAGCTCTGTTCGATAATGATAATGGGCTGGTCAAGGATTCCTGTCACCCACTCAATCATCCGCCCGGCAAAAATCCCACGCGTAACAAAAAACAATAAGACGATCTGTAACGCATAATACGCAATCCAGGTTTTCTGCGGATGTTCTGGTCGTGTCCTCCCGAGAGTATGGCTGAGCGGAACAATTGTGAGAGGGGTGAGAGTCACGCCAAAAAGAACCAGCCGCGCGCCGTCCTGCGAACCGGGCCAGTTGCTAAACATGTATGACCCCACGTGGAACGCAATCAAGGGCGTAAGACTAGCCACCAAATAGGCCACGCTTGGATGTCTTTTTATCTTTGTTAGCAAATAAAAGAACAGGCAGGTCAGTACCACCAAATTGACCATGAGCAGCGTGTTCAAGTTAAAGACGGAGTCCATTTTTCGCTGAGAAGAGGAAATTCTCATTCGTGATAAGCAAGTCGTGTGCCAGTTCTTTTGACGGCAGCATTCAATGAAGTTTCGAACGACAAAAAGCAGCTGCGGACACTTCGGCCAGCGAGTAATTTAACGTCCACGGGCAAGCGAAACGCAAAGCTGGCCGACGCTATGACGCATCGCGAACTGTTTGTTTTTGCAAGGGACTTAAGGCCTTTCAATCGTGCCTTCAGATATCGCTCGTGTTATTTGGCCGATCGCTGGCTCAGCGTCACTTTGATCCGTCAGAGCGCGACGCGGTATAGAAATATGCTTTGCCCAGCTGCGACGCTACCCGCAGTCACTGCTGCCCGATCTCCTGCCTCGATGGGACCATACCCCTCATATTCCGAGAACATGCCAAAGAGAAAGACGCTGAGAATGAGGCTTCTCCACTTTGGGCAAAGGCAAATCGGCAAAGACACTGCTTCAAACTCAACCTCAGCAGATTTGCTTGCAAGCGCCGAGCGTCCTCGGCGACTATCAAATATGATGAGATTTTCGATCGGCAATCGACTGACATCATCTCGCTCAAAAAGTGTAAATGGAATTTACAAGAAACGGTGGTAATCTTTGGGAAGTATTTGGAAGTTAGTACAAATAGTTTCATGATTCTGGTAACTTGCCGTGAACATTGCGTTTGCAATGTAGATCTGCAAAAGTGTAAAAGTTTATAACAATTTCCTTGAAATATTGAAAGCGATATGGCAAAAATGCCAGCTGGTTCGCGAAGTCCGGCGAGTGTCATTTAATTGAGGAGAGACGTCTTTTGACTAGCGTATTCAAGGAAGCTTCTGATAATAGCACTAATGATACCGATACAGATCGATTGGTATCGCTTCACGCCCAACGTCTTATTCGACCCGTTTCTTCGAGGACTCACAATAAGTTCGAAGAGCCCCTGGCTGCTGCGCCGGCTATTCTCTACGAGTGCACGGCAGATTTGACAGTGACGACTGTTTCGGCCAATTCTGCAGAGTTAATCGGAGTACGGTCTGAAAAATTAATTGGCAATCGTAAACTCTGGGACGAGCGGCTCGCCGTGGAAGATCGCCAAGGCTTGCTGGCACGAATCGATCGGTTGAGCCCAGGCGAAGTATTATCAGAAACTCATAGACTTATTGATGAGCGGGGGTTGCCCGTATGGGTGTCACATAGTTTGTGCAAAATTAGGACTAATACCGACACGGTAATTCGTGGTTGTATGATTCCGCTCCCGACCGATTTTAGTTCCAAAGGTCTCGACAGCGGCGTCATTTCCCAGTTCGTCCACAAAATCGGGAACCACTTTCAGCTGATTAACCTCTTAATCGGTTCTTTCAAACGGGGCGTAAAATCAATCAATGAGATCGAGACGTTGCAAGAAACTGTCGATCGCGCCGTCGAATTTACGCGGGCATTTTTGCATTACAGTCAAGCCCCGACAGGACCATCGGAGGTTGACTTGGGCGAGGTCCTCCGCGCGGTGATCCATTCGAATGCCGCACTCTTCGTCGAAAAGAAAGTGATGTTGAAAGATCTCGTTGAAGAATCCCTTAACGGTGCTCTTGTCACTGGCGACCCGGTTCTTCTCGAGCTCGCCTTTCGTTCTATTCTCCAGAATGCGCTCGACGCTACGAGTAGCGGAGATCGAGTTTTGATAAGCGGCAAGTATCACGCGACTTGTTTGGCGGGGCAGTCCATAGCGCGAATCTCGATCGCCGATACTGGGCACGGAATCGAAACGGAGTTTTTGGAAAAAGCCGCGACCCCGTTTTTCACCTCGAAGCCGGAGCGGGATGGGCTGGGGTTGAGTATGGCGGTTCGGATCGTCGAATCACACGGTGGTCGATTGAATATTTCGAGCAACAAGAGCCACGGTACGGAAGTTGAAATCTTACTTCCCCTTCGTCAAGCGATAGATTGCCCGGACGATAACAAAGCGGGCATTTGAAGCTGCAGTAAGCTTATGTACAACGTCTTAATTGTCGAAGATCATGATCGTTTGCGAGAGCAGCTTGGTCAATTTTACGAGCAAGAAGGCTTCCAAGTCTCGACCGCCTCCTGTGGTGAGGACGGCGTTAAGAAGCTCGCCGAGGAAAAATTTGCAATTGTCGTCTCGGACGTCAAGATGCCGGGAATGGACGGATTCCAGCTAGCGCGCCATGTGCGCGAGAAATACGCGGATACGGATGTCATCTTGATCACTGCTTTCGGAAACATTAAGCAGGCGGTTGAGGCGATGAAACTTGGCGCCAGCGATTACATTACAAAGCCATTTCAACCTGAAGCGATTCGAATGGTAAGCGAAAAGCTTATCGAGAAGCGACGGCTACTGGATGAAGTTCGCGAACTTCGTCAAAAGGTTCAGGACGAGCACAATCTCGAAAATATTCTCAGCAAAAGCCCGAAAATGTTCAAGGTCTTTGACCTCATTCGATCTCTGGCAGAAACAGACTCGGGAGTGATGATAACGGGGGAGACTGGCACCGGCAAAGAGTTAGTTGCTCGCGCCATCCATAATTTGAGCCGACGTAAAGCGAAACAATTCGTCGCGATTAATTGCGGTGCGTTTCCCGACACGCTACTGGAGAGTGAGTTGTTTGGCTACGAAAAGGGAGCATTTACTGGGGCGGTGCAGAGCCGTGCCGGCAAAATTGAATTGGCCGACGGTGGAACTCTTTTCCTTGACGAAATTGAAACCATGGCACCGCCGATGCAGGTTAAACTCTTGCGAGTCTTGCAAGAACGCGAAGTCGAGCGTCTAGGCGGCAATCGCAGAGTAAAAGTCGACATGCGCGTTGTCGCCGCGACCAACGTCGATTTGAAGCTATGCCTGGCTCGCGGCAGCCTGCGTGAAGATTTCTACTACCGAATCAATGTGATTCCATTGCAGCTCCCGCCGTTGCGCGAGAGGCTCGAGGATCTTCCGATCCTGATCAATCACATTCTCAACAAACACCCGGTGGCCCAAGAGAAGCGGATCAAGCAAGTCGGGCCGAGAGTACTCGATCAAATGCTCGCCTATCACTGGCCGGGCAACATTCGTGAGCTTGAGAATATTCTCGAGCGCGCTATAGTCAAATGCCAAGGCGAGACCATTGAAGACGTTGATTTGCCCGCGCCTCCGCAACGCGTGATTGATCGGCATTACGCAAGCAATGGCGACGGCGATTTGTCACTTAAGCAATGGTTGCTTCGCAGCGAGAAAGAATATCTAAGAAGCCTGCTGATCAAACATAAGGGCGCCATTTCCTCGACGGCAAATGAGGCAAAGGTCGACAACAAGACGCTGTACAGAAAGATGAGGAGGCATGGGCTGCACAAGGAGTCTTTTAAAGATTTGGGGTAAATGTACTGTAATCATTTTTTTGGTTCTTTCCCTATGGCTGCCGTCTCCTTTATGGGCTGCGTTTGCAAGTCAGTTCTCATTGTCGGTTGGGGAGCAGTATAATGACAATATTTTCTTCGCCAAGAAAAAAGAACATGACTTCATTACCATTATAACACCGACTCTGCATTTGTATTACGCGCCGACAGGACAAGCCGAACCAACTTTAAATCTGAATATCAGCCCGAGCGGGCAAATTTACGCCCGGCACAGTGAACTCAACGAATTTGGCGATAATGCCTCCGTCAACGGAGGATACACGTATCACTACTCACCGCGCCTGACCTTCAACTTGACAGACACTTTCCAAAGGCAAGGACAAACGCGAACGCCGGGAGTGTCTGACCCATTTCAGGTGCCGCTGACTCCGACCACTGGCCCACCTGGACTTCCAGGCCCAGGTCAAAACCTCAACGATTTCATTTCGAGAGGGGATCAGCTAAACAACAATTTTGCGTTTCAAGGCAATTTCTTGTACCGGCCAGATTTAAGCATTAGCGGCGGTTACACGAATACGTACACGAAGTTTATTGACCAGGGAGGCAGTGATCTATTCCAGACTTTTAGCATCAGGGGCATTTATAACTGGAAGCAGGAGCACAATTTACACGCGGGATATTCGGTATCAATTGCGAAATCGCGGAGCAGGAACGACGATGGCGTCATCCACAATTTCGATTTCGGCGATGATTATTTTTCGAACTATAACATACAATTAACTCCTACGCTGAGCCTTTCGGCGAGTACCGGCCTTTCGATTAACACTTCGGGCAGCGGGCCGACGGTCGCGAATAATTCAACGCTAACGATAACTAAGCTTTGGGAAACTGCATCGCTAACCGGCGGACTGCGGAAGGGCTTGACACCGAGCTTCGGGGTCTCGGGAGTCTCGGATACCACCAGCCTGTTCACGAACTTTAGTATCCAGTTGGCCGAACGGTTGACCGGCAGCGCCGCGGTCGACTATTCGTTTTACGATACCGAAGATGTCAATTTTAAGACTTTTGAGGCTTCAGCGGGCTTACAATACGTGTTTACCACATGGTTATCTTCGAATCTCTTTTACACTTACCGGTCGATTAACAGCGGCGCTGGGGCAACCAAGACAGACCTGTTGACCCGCGGAAACGTCAACGGCAACAGCGTGTTTCTCAGTGTCACGGCTCGCTTTGATCTCTGGCCCAATACTGGCTTAGCCCGCAACCTGTCGTCATCAAGCCTCTCCCCGGTTCTTAGAACCCCATTTCCAACCGCTTCCGCTCCGGCACCTACCGCGCCAACTAAGCCGTGAGGGAAAAACGGCGAGTGACATTAGCTCCGGTCTCGCTCAGCCCTGTCCTTTTCAGCTCTAGGGCGATTTTGCCCATTCTCAATACTCTAAAGAACTGTTAGGGCAATTTACAGTTGTCCACTTCCGTTCTTCTTTACATGATTTCCTGATAGTGCGGAGTATTAATGCCAATCAACGCACAGTTCGTTTACAGCTATAGCTGGTACAATAGTTGCGTTGATGCTGTATTCGCAATGGGTTCCCGGCCTTTGCCGAAGTGCATTAGTCACGCGGCCTAACTGTCGACAGTCAAGAAAACTCGCTCGGAGTGAGAAAGGAAACGATGGGGAAAAGATTTATTCTCGGCGTATCTCTCGTCGTAACGTTTTTATTTGGATGCGCGACTAAAGAACTCCGCGTTCAAGAGTTCCGCATATCCCCGGATACTCCCGACCCCGCCAAGCCACCAGAGGAGTTCTACGTTATCGGCGCCGGCGATTCGATTGGAATTCAGGTTTGGAAGGAACCGACGCTATCGGGTCAAGTCACGGTCCGTCCCGATGGGTATGTTACTCTTCCTCTGCTCAATGAAGTTCAGGTTGTTGGACTAACGACCGGTCAACTGCGTAAGCTGCTGGAACAAAAATACAAAGAATTCACGACAGATCCATTTGTTACCATCAGCATCGGTGGCATCGCTTCGGCCGAGGTTTTCCTAATCGGTCCCGGAACCGGCAAGAATGGCGCATTTCCCCTTAAGGGCAATGAGACGATTATGCAGCTTCTGACTCGTTCGGGAGGGTTGGGGATCTTCGCCGATCGCAGCAATATTCGTATTGTGCGGCGTGAAGGGCCGAAGATCACCGAGTACATAGTGGACTACGACGCGATCATCAAAGGGGATCTAAAACAAGATCTTTTACTGAGACCGGGAGATCGGATTATCATACCTTAACTTCTTGAGTTCGGTCCTAGGAGAACTATCGTGAATTCATTATCCGACCTCGATATTTCAACGATTTTAAACAGCCTCTACCGCAGAAAATCCTTGATTGTGAGTGTCTTCCTGGTGGTGTCGGCGCTGGCGATCTATCTAAGTACTATTATTCCGGAAGTCTATCGGTCGACCACGTTGATTAGCGTTTCACCTCAGAGAATCCCGACTTCGTATGTCTCAACAACCATAACAACGTCACTGGGTGAGCGAATGCAGGCCATCGCTCAAGAGATTTTGAGTCGGACCCGCTTAGAAAAAATTATTCAAGAGTTCGAGCTGTACCCGGCTACGACGACAGTGGAAGACCGCGTTGAGCGGCTGCGAAAGGTGATCAGAATCGAATTCCGGCAAGCCAATCTCTTCGCGCTCTCTTTTGAATCTGAAAGCCCGCAGAAAGCCAAAGAGGTTGCCACTCGTTTGGCCTCGCTGTTCATTGAGCAGAATTTACAGGTTCGGGAACAGCAGGCGATGGGAACAAAATCCTTTATCAATGCCGAAGCCGAAAGACTTCGAAATGAATTGGAAGAGCAGGAAACCATTGTGAGTCGGTATCGGATTGCTAATCGGTTTGAGCTGCCTGATCAGTTAGATACTAACTTAAGAATGCTGGACCAGCTTCGCGGTGAATTACAGGGAAGCAATGTTCGTTTGTCTGCACTCCAAGAAAGAAAAGGAATACTGCAGAAACAAATTGTCGAATCGGACATTCTAGGTGGGTTTGATCTAATGGGAATTCCCCAGGGTGGTCAAAGCACGCCGTACGGCGCACAGCTTGAACTCAAGAAACGAGAGCTGGAATCGCTGCTCGCACGATATAGCCTTAAACATCCCGATGTGGCGCGTCTCAATAAGGAAATTGAAGCAATCGAGTCGCAAAAGACTTCCTCCACCAGCAAAACGTCGGCTGGGCCGTCCATTCCTGCTACGAACCCGCTGCGCCAGGTGCTGCAGTCGCAGGTCGGCGATCTCGATAATGAAATACGGGCACTGCGCTCTCAAATCGATAGTGTTCGCAGTCAAATTCCGGTCTACCAAGGACGTATCGACAATACTTCGGTTCGAGGAATCGAGCTTACCAAAATCAGTCGCACATATGACATTACCCTAAGAAAATATCAGGATCTGCTCGCCAAAGGATTGGAGTCGCAACTATCTGAGAACCTGGAGAAAAAGCAAAAGGGGGAGCAATTCGACATTCTTGATCCGGCCAATTTTCCGATCAAACCGCTGCGGCCGAACCGTCCTATGATTATTCTCTTGGGACTCATGGGCGGATTGGCAGGCGGAATCCTATTAGCTTTTGTTTGGGATAATCTCGATACGTCTTTTAAGCGGGCCGACGAGATCGCTGGCATTGTGAATTTACCGGTGCTTGCGACGATACCCGCACTTATGACTCGCGGGAGCGTCTTAGACCAGCGGCGGTCTCAGGGAATCCTTGTGTTTGCTTCGATTGCCGCGCTGGCGGTCGGACTCGTTTGTGTTCATATGTTCGGACCTCTTTATTTTTAGGTTTCAATGCACGAACTTTATCAAGCACATTTCAGGCTCGACCGGTCTCCTTTTAATGTCACGCCTGATCCCAGCTTTCTCTATCTGAGTGCTAGCCATCGGGAGGCCTTGGCTCAGCTTTCATACGGTATTAGAGCGCGCAAAGGTTTTAT
This sequence comes from Deltaproteobacteria bacterium, assembly GCA_005879255.1. Next base: position 13,997 of record VBKY01000074.1, on the reverse strand, counting down.
CGTGCTCACGGGCGAAGTGGGCACCGGCAAGACCACTCTAATTCACTCCCTATTGAACGATTTGAACGAGACAACCCATACGGCACTCATTTTTAGCACGGTGGTTAGTCCGATAGATTTGCTCCGTTATGTCTGTGAGGAATTCAGACTTATGGAGCCCAGGCAGCGGCGGGAGGAACTTCATGACTACTTGGTTTTGCTCAATGAGTTTCTTTTAGAAAAATATCGGTTGGGAGAAAATTGCGTTCTGATCATTGATGAAGCGCAGAATTTGAGCGCTGAAGTATTGGAAAGTATTCGAATGTTATCCAATTTCGAAACTTCCACGGATAAGTTGTTGCAAATCTTGCTGGTTGGCCAACCTGAATTAGCCCTCCGGCTCAATACTCCTGAGCTACGGCAACTAAAGCAACGGATAACTCTGCGACATGATCTGCAAGCTCTCACCCTCAAAGAATGTCAAGAATACATAACAAACCGCCTGCAGATAGCTGGCGGTAACGCCAAAATTTTTACACCGACCGCCATAGAGACAGTCTACTTATATTCGAGCGGGATTCCACGACTCGTGAATGTTCTTTGCGACAGTGCAATGCTGACGAGTTATGCAGTCGGTAAAAACGAGATTGATACTTCCATTATCCGTGAGGTGGCCGAAGATTTACGTCTGACGCGTGGTTTTGGATTGTCGGCACTAAAGAGACCGGAGAGCATCGCTCCGTACAAAGAGGTCCCGGGGCTCAATGGTAAAACCAGAGAAAACGAAGTCGCGCGGTCCAAGATCGTTCAAGCTAGCTCTGGAGCGGCCGTCGTAAACAACTCTAAATCGAGTCCGCCCCCCAACGGGACCGTTGCGGCGGAATTTATTAAGACCGCGACCGAAGCGCTGACCGAAGCTATGGGTCCCATGGCGAGGATTGTTCTTAATGAGCGGATCCACATGCTCGACCCGACCGCAGACGGTGTTTCGCGTGAAAAGCTATGGATTCTCATAGATTCAGTGAGTCACGAGATTTGCGATGAATCGATCAGAAATGAATTCCGGCAAATCATGTCGGAACGGATTCGGAATCTGCACACGGCGGGTTATAGAAAATGAACGACCGCAGATAAATTGAAGAAGCGCGTTTTAAGACTGGCAATCGCGCGGTAGGACGAAACAAAAAATGGCTAACTTATTCCCTCAAAATGAGTTCCTCAACGTGTTTTACAAGCAATTTTATCTAACGACTTACAAATGCACCAGGGAGCGTTGCCGATGAGCAGGGTTTTCGAAGCCTTAAATAAAGCAAGCAATGAGAAGAAACGGGACGGACAGACAGCGCCGACAAGCACCGAGATGAACGTGACAGCGTATGCGCCGGCGCCGGAAAAGGAGCTGGATCTTCGGGAATTGACAGTGAGTCGAAATGGCAAGGACCACTCCGTTTCCCCGTCACTTCCAATTGGCAACAATGGAACGAAGAATTGGCGCGAAAAAGTCGAAGAACTATTTTTTGGATGGGATCTTCGACGGTACAGCAGTCATCCCATCGTCGCGTTGGAAGAGGAGTCCCCGGCTTCCGAGCAGTACAAGATACTGCGCGAGCAGCTTAGAAGACTCCGAACGGAAGCTGGCATTCGTACGGTCGCGATTACTAGCCCAGTCAAAAGGGACGGCAAAACCACCGTCGCTGTGAATTTGGCTGCAGCGATCGCTTTGGAATACGAAGAGAAAGTGCTTTTGATCGACGCTGATTTACGCGCGCCGAGCGTCCATCGCTATTTTAACAGCGAGGGCACGCCCGGACTCACCGACTATCTCAGTTCCAATTCATACGGATCAGTTAAAGGCCTGGTGCGGGACACCCATCTTAGCGGTCTACACATTATTCCTGCTGGTAAACCATCCCGTTTTGCTTCAGAGCTTCTGGCAAAGGAAAAAATGAAACGTTTGATCGAGGAAATTCAAACCGAATTGCCCGGACATATGGTCATTATCGATTCACCGCCCGTGCTCTCCACTCCGGATCCTTTGGTGCTGAGTCGTCAGGTCGACGGCGTGATCATGGTCATTCGTGCCGGCAAGACTCCGAAGGACTATTTGGCCCGGGCTTTGAGCTCGTTTGAGCCCAACAAGGTTCTGGGTGTCGTACTCAATGGCGCAGACTTGGGTCTCGGTTCCAAGTACTACTATTACTACTCTAGCAATGGCCATGGGTAAGAAGTGAGGTTCCTTAATCGATACTATACCGCCTACGACCTGCTTTTGGTGTTAGGTGATCTTGTACTAGTACTCGGCGCGAGCTTGATCGTCCGCGAAATGGTGGCGCCGACTGGATCATCGACCGATGATTCGTGGCCCACTTCAGTGCTGCACGGTATCGCCATGGCCGTGATCGTCGCGACCGCTTTTTATTATTCGGATCTCTACGCCATCGACCAAACTCTTTCGATTCACGAGTTGTTACATCGTTTTGTCGCCGGACTGGGCGTGGCATGCATCGTTATCGGAATCATCAGTTACCCAATTCCCAATTTCGGTAAATCTATTTATATCAGCGAAATGATCGTGATGGGGATGTCTCTCGGCCTGTGGCGGCTTGGTTTCATGCGAGTCATCCAGCAGGCGGGGATTCGTGCCAAAGTATTAATCGTCGGCACTCGGACCATCGGGCGAATGGTGGCGGAAGAGCTTTATTTGAAGAAGACGTTGGGCATGGACGTTGTGGGCTTTGTTGGTGAGAATGCCGGGCAAATGACCCTTTCCTACGGCAATCCAAAAAAAGTTCAGATTCCGATTTTTGCGCCTTTGTCGTTAAGCGATTTGATTGCGAGTAATGATGTGAATCGTATTTTGTTGGCCGGTGCCGGTCATTTTCCACAGTCATATAATAAGGAGCTGGTTGCCGTGCGGACGATGGGCGTCCCGATCGAAGACTGCCACTCGTTCTATGAGCGTTTGGCCAGCAAGATCGCGATCACAGACTTGCCGCCCGAATGGATTGCTTTATCCGAAGGATTCCGTCGAGACCGACTGATTCTGGCGGCAAAGCGAGTCATCGATGTCTTGGTTGCTTTCCTCGGATTGATTCTAAGCGCTCCGCTGGCTTTGGTGACCGCCATAGCCATAAAATCAGAAAGTTCAGGGCCAGTATTTTATCGACAGGAACGAGTTGGACAGAATGAGAAACGTTTTACACTTTTTAAGTTTCGCTCGATGGCCGAAGGCGCGGAGGATCAGATGGGGCCGGTTTGGGCTGCCGAGAATGATCCTCGAGTGACCAGCGTCGGGGCGATTATTCGAAAACTCAGGATCGATGAAATTCCGCAAATGATAAACGTTCTGAAAGGGGAAATGAGCTTCGTCGGGCCACGCCCGGAACGGCCCTATTTCGTCGAACAACTGAAGCAGACCATTCCGTACTATGACCTGCGCCATTCGGTTAAGCCGGGAATCACCGGCTGGGCGCAAATCAGCTACCAGTATGGCGACAGCGAACGAGATGCTATCGAGAAATTACAGTATGATTTGTACTACATCAAACATATGTCGCCTGTTTTCGATCTCCAAATTATCTTCGAGAGCATTAAAGTTATCCTTTTTGGGTGGGGCGCTCGCTGAGGTGCAGCATGATTAATGCGCTCACCATCGATGTTGAAGATTATTTTCAGGTTCAGGCCTTTTCCGATGTTATTTCACGCAAGGATTGGTGCCAGTATCCGATGCGAGTTGCGAACAACACCTACCGACTCTTGGAACTGTTGGAGCAGCGTGGCATTCACGCGACGTTTTTCATCTTGGGGTGGGTGGCGGAACGTTGTCCAAGTCTCGTGCGGGATATTTTCAAAGCAGGACATGAGATTGGGAGTCACGGATATGGGCATCAGATGATCAATCTGGGAGATGAGAAGAGTTTTCGCAGGGACATTAGTCACGCTAAATCGATCCTTGAGGATCAAATTGGCATTGACGTTAGGTGTTTCCGTGCTCCAAGTTATTCAATCACGACGAAAACGCTTTGGGCATTGGAGATTCTCGGAGAACTGGGTTTCGAATACGATTCGAGTATTTTCCCTGTGCATCATGATTACTACGGCATTCCGGATGCTCCACGGTTTCCGCATTATAGGTTTCTCCGCGACGGAGGCCGTCTTTTAGAATTTCCTCCGTCGACCCTGCCCGCATACGGGATTAACCTTCCCGTAGCGGGAGGCGGATATTTGAGACTCTTGCCTTACGGGGTGACGGCATGGGCGATCCGCCGAATCAATGAGAAGGAAGCGCAGCCCGCGATGGTGTATCTACATCCATGGGAAATCGATCCCGAGCAGCCACGAGTCGCCGCTCCCTGGGCTTCGCGGTTTCGTCACTACCAGAATTTGCGTTCGACGGAAGAAAAACTGAGGCGTCTCCTCGATGATTTTTCATGGGCCTCGATGTCGGAGGTGCTTTCGTTGTCGTTGAGCAGCACGAATTCCAAAGAAGAGGTGGGAGATGGCCTATAAAATTCTCTCCGTGGTTGGAGCTAGGCCGAATTTTATGAAGATCGCCGCCATCTGCGAAGCGATCAAAGAGTACAACGCGCTATCCGACGGGCGACAAATCGATCACATTTTGGTGCACACCGGACAGCATTACGACGCGAATATGTCCGATTTCTTTTTCAACGATCTCGAGTTGCCGAAGCCGAATCTGTTTCTCGGGGTTGGCTCCGGATCTCATTCCGCCCAGACCGCCAAGGTGATGGAAGGATTTGAGGGCGTATTGTTGGCCGAGAAGCCGAACGTCGTAATCGTTGTCGGCGACGTGAACTCGACCGTGGCCTGTGCATTGGTCACCAAGAAAACTTCCTGTTCTGGCGGCGCTGACGGGAAAGATTTTATTCCCCAATTGGCCCATGTGGAAGCAGGCTTGCGAAGCTTCGACAGAACGATGCCCGAAGAAGTCAATCGGATCGTAACGGACTCGATCTCGGACTATCTTTTCACCACGGAAGAAAGCGCGAACCTAAACCTGGCGCGGGAAGGAGTTTCAACCGATAAAATCCACTTCGTGGGTAACGTCATGATCGATACTCTATTGCGGCATCGAACGAAAGCGAAGGAATCCGCGATTCTCCATGACCTTCAGCTGTTTGAGCAGGCTCGAATCAAGCCATACGCCATTCTGACGTTACACCGGCCCGCTAACGTTGATGATTCGCGAGTATTTTCCAAGATGGTGGAATCGTTCTTGGCTGTGTCGCAACACATGCCGATCATTTTTCCCGCTCATCCACGGACGCTTAAGCAGATTCAGGAAGCGGATTTGGGGGATTATTTTGTCGATCATTGTACTAACGGTCCCGAGCCTTGGGACTCCCGAGTGCGCATTCGATTAGTGCCTCCGTTGGGATATATCGATTTTCTGCAATTGATGTCTCACGCCAAGGTCGTGCTGACAGACTCTGGAGGGGTACAAGAAGAGACGACGATTTTGGGTATTCCGTGCATTACATTGAGAGAAAATACCGAACGGCCGGTCACGCTTAAACATGGAACCAATGTGCTCGTTGGCGCTGACCCGGAGAAAATCATTCGAGAATTTTCGCGCGTTCTTGAGGGCGCAGCAAAACCGGTGGCGCCGCCGCATTTTTGGGATGGCAACGCCGCCAAGCGAATCGTTCAGATCCTCGCCGGAGAAGCGCCGCCGTCGCGTGAACCGGCACCCCAGTGCTGGAGCGGCGCAGCGACCGCTGAAAGTGTGCGCGATCCGTAATCAAAGGCAAGCTGAAATGATCGAATGTTCAATTCTCCGAGATGACGATCCTCGGTGGGATGCCTTTGTTCTGGCCCATCCAGCGGGAACATTTTTCCACTTGTCGATCTGGCGGGAAATTGTCTCGCGCAGTTTTGGCTATGAGCCCATTTATCTATGGGCAACGGATTCAGACCGCATTTGCGGCGTTTTACCGCTCTTCTTGGTCAAGAGTCTTCTTTTTGGTCGCAGTTTGGTCGCCATGCCGATTGGCGTCTACGGAGGTGCCGTCGCGACTGATGAAAGTGCCGCCGGCATTCTCTTGGATGAAGCGAAACGGCTTGCCAATGAGCACCAAGTGCGTTACCTGGAAATCCGCGGCAATCCCTACGGCGAGTCTATGGAGGCGCCGATTTCGAACGGCGACGCGCCGCGCTGGGCCCGCAAAGATCTGTACCTCACATTTCTCAGTGAAATTTCTCCTACAGACGAGGCGAACCTAGCGCGGATTCCTCGCAAGCAGAGGCGTATGGTCCGTCAAGGCGATAAAAACGGCCTTAGACCGGTTTTCGACAACGGTCGCCTACGCGAGTTTTACAACGTTTACGCGGAAAGTGTGCGAAACTTGGGAACGCCCGTTTTTGGTTTCTCCTATTTCAAAAATCTCGTCGAAGCACTCGACGAACAATGTAAGGTGCTCTTGATCGAATACCAAGACAAAGTTGTCGCAGGAGTATTATCTTTCTTTTATAAGGATCAGGTTTTACCGTACTACGGTGGTGCTTTGAAAGAGTGTCTTCATTTGGCACCGAACGATTTCATGTACTGGGAGCTCATGCGCTATGCGGCTTCCCATGGCTATAAAGTTTTCGATTTTGGCCGAAGCAAAGAAGGTACGGGTTCCTATCACTTTAAACGACACTGGGGATTCGAACCAAAACCGCTTCCCTACTGGTACTATTCACTCAATGGTCACGGCATACCAGACACCAGTTCAATCAATCCTAAATTGCAATGGGCGATCCGTATCTGGCGCGGCTTGCCATTACGAGTAACCAATTCAATCGGTCCGTACATCGTCAGGCATATTATTCCTTAGAGGAATGGCGTTAACCGAAGTTGGCAATCGTCGATCACAATCCGCCCCTATGAAATTACTTTTCCTTGCCGACCGAACTCTCTATCCATCGAGCAAAAGCGAGAAAATTCGTGCATTCCATTCTTTTTTGCATCTCGCCGAGTCCCGTGACTCCGCGTTTGACTGAAAGGTTCTGGATTTCTTCAAAAGAGCTAAGAGAGTGATCGAAGCAGCTGAAAGATCGACAGGAGCGGAAGTCCTGGGAGCATGTGACAATGGTATCCTGCCTTGGAGTTGGAAGGGCTGGGATCAAGTATGCTCCATGGGCGGCGTTTCTCTGTTTGTCGAAGGATTCGCCGCGAGTGATGACGAGATCCAGACGACGAATGGAGGAGGGCGGGAAAGCTGGGGAGCGCCGATTATCGATCTCTATAAGGCCCAGGGCGCTAGGTTTCTAAATCGTCTCCGCGGCTCTTTTGCCATTGCTTTGTGGGATGCGTGCAAGAAGACATTGATTATCGGCACCGATCATTTCGGCACTCGGTCGATCTATGTTTGGGCAAGTGACAACCGAATCGCGTTTGCGACGCATATCGCCCGGTTCGCCAGCTGCGCCGAGATACCCAAGCTCATCGAGCCCAACAGCATTTATTTTTATCTGAATCATTCGTTCATTCCTGCGCCATTTACGATTTATAAGAACATTCAGCGCTTAGAACCGGGCCATTTCCTTCAGTGGACAAACGGCCGCGTGACCTTTCAACGGTATTGGGACATGGCCTACGACGAAGATAGCAGCCTCACCGAAGCCGCGGCGGCTGCCAATCTGCGCTCGTCCGTGCAAGACTCGGTCCGGTTTGCGTTTCGCGCCAGCGTTCGCGACGAGCAAATGGGCGCCTTCTTAAGCGGTGGCACCGACAGCAGCGCGCTTGTCGGATTGCTCAGTCAGATCAGCGAGAAAAAAACGAATTCATTCTCAGTGGGCTTCGATGAGGCAGCCTACAATGAAATTCACTACGCGCGCACTGCAGCGAAACATTTTAATAGCGACGCTCACGAATATTTTGTTCGTGCTGATGAGGCGCTGGAGGCGATGCCGACGCTGGCGTCGGCTTATGACGAGCCTTTCGGAAACAGTTCCGCGATTCCGACATATTTCTGTCTGAAGATGGCGCGCGATGCGGGTATCCAGATTATGTTTGCGGGCGATGGAGGCGACGAGCTTTTTGGCGGTAACGAACGCTATATCACCGAAAAAGTTTTCACACTTTATCATGGGATTCCCAGCGCTGCGCGAACGTTGATCGATCGGGGCGCCAAGATCATTCCAGCGTTTTACCCGTGGCGGAAGATCAAAAACTACGTTCACAAGGCTAATTTACCTGCATGGGAACGGTTCTTTACCTATCAGCTCTATTTTCGAGATCACGCCCACGAGTATCTCACCGATGAGTTCAGAGGGTCCATCGATCGCGAGTTCGCTCTCGATGTGCCCCGGCAACACTACTTAAGGGCGGGAAACATAGCGCCGTTAAATCGCCTGCTTTATGTGGACCTAAAGTTAGCCGTGTCCGACAACGATCTTTTTAAGGTCAATCGCACAGCGGAGATTCATGGGATTCAGGTTCGTTACCCGTATCTTGATCCGCTGGTGGGAAGCATTTCCGGTAAGATTCCCGCGAGGCTCAAAGTGAAGGGCTGGTCGAAACGTTATATTTTCAAAAAAGCCTTCGAGAATTTTTTGCCAGAAGCAATCCTGCAAAAGAAAAAACATGGGTTTGGATTGCCGACGGGAGAGTGGCTTAGGCATCACCTCGGATTCAGAGATCTCGCCCGTTCACTGTTGTTGGACTCGCGCGCGATTCAGCGGGGCTATTTTAAGCGATCCGCCGTTGAGCAGTTGCTCAAGCTACATGACAGCGAAGCCAGCAGTTATTTTGCTACGCATATTTGGAATCTAATGATGCTCGAACTTTGGCACCGCCACCACGCTGATAGAACCTCAAGCCGCGCGTCAACAAATTAGTTGAAATTCGATAGCTTGGAACGCTTTTTGCCATTGAGAATCGACTCTGTCTTTAGTTGTTTGGATTAGGGTAGTTTTGCACATTTTTGTCTAAAATTAGTAGCGCCTAAGATCCATTTTGTCTTCGTGACTTGTCAATTCGTGTCACGAAAACGTTTGCAAGGTGAAGCGAACGTACATTTTGCGCCAATCGTTCTCCTCCGACGGTTTGGCAACCAAAGGGCAGCTGATGCAGCCATGGCGGAAGCTTGCGGATTTTCAGCTGTTTGGTCTTGAGCCGGCATCCAGGCCAGGCGTGGATGAGCTTAGGATTAATTTTGGCCTGCGCGGAACGGCGACGGAGCAAGTCGTTCGACTCCACGCTTGCGGCCTCGGTACGACGCGACCATATTCAGTTGAGGTTCAGACGCCAGGCGAACAAACCACAACGATCCCATGATCAGGAAATTGAAAGGACTGGTTCTGAGCGGGGGCCGCGGAACAAGGCTCCGTCCGCTCACACATACCGCGGCTAAACAGCTCGTGCCCGTTGCCAACAGGCCAATCCTATTTCATGTGCTCGACAATCTCAAAAACGCCGGTGTGGACGAGGTCGGTATCGTGATCTCGCCAGAGACCGGCAATGCCGTTCGCGAAGCCGTTGGCACCGGTGAATCATGGGGCATGCGCATCGAATACATATTACAAAGCGAGCCATCGGGTCTGGCCCACGCCGTGAAAGTGGCGCAGCCGTTTCTCGGTTTGGATTCTTTCGTTATGTACCTTGGTGACAACTTGATCGGTTCCGGAATCCGATCCTATCGGGAGAAGTTCGAGCAATCCACGGCGCAAGCGTCGATTCTACTAAAAGCAGTTGAAAATCCCTCCAGCTTCGGCATCGCGGAAATCGACGGCGCTGGTTGTGTGATGCGCTTGGTTGAGAAACCCAAAGCGCCTAAATCTAATCTGGCGCTCGTTGGTATTTATTTTTTTACGTCCGCTATACACAAAGCGATCGGAAAAATTAGTCCCTCCTGGCGCGGCGAGCTCGAAATCACCGATGCGATTCAAGTCCTGTTACAAGACGGCGGCCAAGTTTTGAGTGACCAGATCGAAGCCTGGTGGCTTGACACGGGAAAGAAGGACGACCTCTTGACCGCCAATACCGTCGTGCTCGACGAATGGGTAAAACGGCGCATCGACGGAGAGATAAACGGCCAAAGTCAGGTGACCGGACGGGTGCAATTAGGCAAAGGCAGCCGCATCACCAACAGTACAGTTCGCGGGCCCGTCGTGATTGGTGAGAACGTATGGATCGAAGATTCCTTTATCGGGCCGTTTACCTCGATCGGCAGCGCCTGCCGCATTATCTCATCGGTTTTAGAACATTGCGTTCTGCTGGAATCTGCGCGGATTGAACACGTCGACCGACTGGAAGACAGCTTAATCGGTAAGAATTCCGCCGTCCTCAAGGATCACAAGAGCCATCAGGCGTATCGACTAATGATTGGCGACGATTCGGAAGTGCTGCTCTGATGCCTTTCAGCTTCGCACGAACGGCTATCCCCGACGTCATTCTCATTGTACCTCCGGTCTTTGCCGATCACCGCGGGTTTTTTATGGAGACTTACAAACATTCCGAGTTCGCCGCCGAGGGAATCACAGAGGCGTTTGTGCAATGCAATCATTCCAAGTCTGCGAAGGGAATCCTGCGCGGGCTCCACTATCAGAAATATCCTCATGCCCAAGGTAAGCTTGTGAGAGCGCTCGCGGGAGCGATCTATGACGTCGCGGTCGATATTCGAGATGGCTCGCCCACGTTTGGCCAGCGGGTGGCAGTTTCGCTATCGTCGGAAAACAAGAAAATCCTGTATGTGCCGGCTGGTTTTGCGCATGGGTTCTGCGTCATCAGTGCAGACGCCGAGATTCAGTACATGACAACCGAGGAATACGCGCCAAAATTTGAAGCGGGCGTGATCTGGAATGACCCGGACTTGGGCATTGATTGGCCGATCGCAGAGCCCGAGCTTTCCACTCGGGATCGCGCTTGGCCTCGGCTGCGTGAGGCGGATAATAATTTCAGATTTGCAGCGCGCAGTTAGCAGCAAAGAGCATAGGGCACGGAGCAAAGGGCACCACAGGCTGGCAGCCAGCAGTAGGCAGCAAGTTGTCAGAACGGGACGGGTGAGAAATATGATTGCCAAATTTAAAGATCTGATCGTCTACAAGAAAGCTTTCGAACACGCGATGAAAATTTTCCTCGTGACAAAGGCATTTCCAAAAGAGGAACAGTATTCTTTAACAACCTAGTTAGGCGATCTTCCCGGTCGATATGCGCTAACATTGGAGAAGCGTGGCGCAAAAGGCGTTATCCGGCCCATTTTGTGAGTAAACTCACAGATTCTGACGCGGACACGAGTGAAACTATGATCTGGCTGGACTAGGCTCTATGATCTCCGCACCAGAGAAGTTTTGTTACAATTCAAAAAAGTAATCGCCGGCTTTATGTCCCCGGCTGCTCACTGCAATCTGCCATCTGCTAACTGACGTTTTATGAAGACAGTCCTGGTAACCGGCGGCTGTGGGTTTATCGGTAGCAACTTCGTCAGGCTACTGAGCGCCGATACGGATTGGCGTGTGATCAACTTCGATAAACTGACCTACGCGGGAAACCTGGAAAACGTTGCGGATCTTTATCATGAGCGCATCCGTTTCGTGCAAGGTGACATCTGTGACCGGGCACTGGTTGAACGGATTCTCAAAGAAGAAAAACCTTGGGCTGTCGTCAATTTCGCCGCTGAATCGCATGTCGACCGAAGCATTCTGGACGCGTTACCGTTTTTGCAAACCAACATCGGTGGCGTGCAGTCGTTGCTGGAAGCAGTTCGGAAATATCCCGTGGATCGTTTTCTGCACATCTCGACCGACGAGGTTTATGGCGACAAGGAAGGTAAGGAACCATCGACGGAGGAATCATCGCTATCTCCGAGCAGTCCTTACGCCGCCACCAAAGCCGCTGCCGACTTGCTGTGTCTTTCCTATCGTCGCACCTACGGTTTGCCGATTATCGTGACGCGAAGCTCCAACAATTACGGTCCCTATCAGTTTCCGGAAAAGTTGATTCCGTTACTTATTCGTAATGGATTGAACGAGCTCGAATTGCCGGTTTACGGCGACGGCAAACAGATTCGCGACTGGCTTTTTGTTGAGGACAATTGTCGAGCGATCCTTGGCGTACTCGAAAAAGGAAAAGTTGGGTCGATCTATAACATCGGGACGAGCGAAGAGCGCACTAATCTCGATGTCGTGCACGGGATCTGCGCCGCGATTGCGCTACGTCAAGGGGCAGAGAGTGAAAAACTCGAGGCGCGCATCCGTTTCGTTACCGACCGCCCCGGCCACGATCGGCGATATGCCCTCGATACCACGAAAGTTCGCACCGAGATCGGCTGGAAGCCACGGGCGGTTTTCGTCACTGGGCTGAAACAGACGGTGGATTGGTACCTTGACCATTCTGAATGGATCTCTCGGGTCACCTCCGGCGAGTACCGGAAGTATTACGATTCCGTTTACGCACAAGCTTGGGGAACAACATAAGAACCACAGATATCGCGTCATACGCTTGTCCCCCGGCGCCCTCACACCCGCCGCAATATAACTAACCGCAGGTACTCGACACTGACTCGCAGACAGAAAATCTCAATCTTCGGCAGCTCCGGACAGCTCGGAACAGACCTGGTGGATGCTCTGAGAAAGTCCGGGAGCTTCGATGTTGTTCCACTCACGCACGAAGCCGCCGATTGCACGAACGCGAATGCTGTCCGCGCGGTACTGCTGGCGTCTCAACCACAGATTGTAATCAACAGCGCCGCTTACGTGCGGGTCGATGATTGCGAGGATTTTCCTGACGAAGCTTTCCGTGTGAATGCCATCGGAGCTTTTAACATCGCGAGGAGTTGCGCTGAGCTCAAGGCGCTTTGCGTTTATGTGAGCACGGACTACGTCTTTGACGGACGGAAGGAAAGTCCTTACTCAGAATCCGATTCGCCGAGCCCGGTCAACGTGTACGGAACGTCGAAGCTTGCCGGTGAACAGCTAGTCCGGCAAGCCGCGCCGCGCTGGCTGATCGTCAGAATGGCAAGTCTGTTTGGCAAGATCGGCTCGCGCGGCAAAGGCGGCAACTTTATCGAGACCATTCTTAGCAAAGCCAAGACAGGCGAGTCCTTACGCGTCGTGGACGATCTGAATATGTCTCCGACCTACACGCGGGATGCCGCCGATGCCTTGGTGGCGATTCTTGAGAACGGGACCACCGGGCATTTACATTTAGTCAATAGCGGTACTTGCACCTGGTACGAGTTTACCAAAGAGATATTAGCGATAACCGGTTTAACCAACCAAGTCGTTCCCATCTCTTCGCCGACACATCATGCTTCTCGACCGAAAAATTCCTCATTGCGAAGCGATAGACTTTTCGGACTGCTTCAATATGAAATGCGTTCTTGGCAGGATGCTTTGGCAGCCTATCTCGCCGAGAAGGGGCACATTCAAACTATTGGCGCGATTCCGCAGCACACGAGCTGAAGAACGGTTTGTGAAGAGCGGCACGCAGATCAAAGCCGCGGAGCACTATCGTGCGCGAAATATGGTCCGCGATTTTAAAATAATCGCGCAAAGTTTTAGAGTTCCTAGTCAACAACTCGACGGCGGGTCACATCAGCTAGCAACGGATAGAGATCCTGATGGCAAGCGCCGGAATAATTGTTCCATGTTACAATGAAGAAAAGAGACTTGATGTCGCTAGTTTTAGTAACTTTACGGGTTCACCACACGACGTCACATTTCTATTTGTCAACGATGGCAGCACGGACGCAACCCTGCGGTTAATAGAGTCTTTGAAAAGATCCAACCCGGCTAAGTTTACGGTGCTGAATATTCTCCAAAACCGCGGCAAAGCAGAGGCCGTCAGACAAGGATTTTTGGCCGCGATCGATTCGCGTCCAGATTACGTAGGGTTCTGGGACGCGGACCTGGCCACGCCGCTAGAGGCAATTCTCGAATTCTTGGATGTGGCAGAGAGTCGGCCTGAGCTAGAAATGATCATTGGATCACGGGTCAAGCTCCTGGGGAGAAAAATCGAACGGCGTCGAAGCAGACATTACCTCGGACGAGTTTTCGCCACGGCAGTGTCCGCG
>VBKY01000355.1:6667-14230 GCA_005879255.1 Deltaproteobacteria bacterium | reverse complement strand
TCCCCTGGGACTGTATCCTCTGTGCTGAGATCTTCCGCCATTACAAGCCCGACCCGGAAGTCTATCGCGGCGCCATCGCGTTGCTGGGCTGGGAACCTGAAGAGATCATGATCGTGGCGGCCCATAACTACGACTTGCGGGCAGCCCGCTCGCACGGGATGCGCACGGCCTTTGTCCCGCGACCGCTGGAGAATGGCCCAGGTCAAACCTCAGACCTCGAGCCTGAAGAGGACTGGGATGTCGTTGCAAATGATTTTGGACACCTGGCCACCGTTATGAAAACCTGAGCGCGGAATCCCCGAGCAAGGAACTTTGCGAAGAATCTGAGAAGCTACGCGACAAAGCAAGAATCGTAAAAGCAGAATCAGGCGAAGTAGCAGGCGCGGCGCGTTAGGCAATCGTTGGTTCAAGATTACGACGAAAGAAGCGGACAGTCATAATGAAATGATTGGCTTCGTAACGGCGAAGTTGTCTTCGCACTGAGGGCATTTCCCCCACGGATGATCATGAATGTACTGGCACTCGCCGGATTCTACCTCTTCGTAGGCCCGACGGCATAGAAAACAAATATGTTTGTGAAACATTCGTGTTTTTCCTACCTTCCGGAACTGAGAGCAATACTACTTCTGGGAGCGAGTGTCCAGTAATTCTCTGTTTTGTTTATGCAGCTCTTTAAAAACGAGGCGCGCATACTGTCGCCTAAGACGATCATTTAATGGGTGGCGGGCTAACAATCGTTCCAAGCGTCTTTTGGTCATTGCTTTTTCATTTCTTGTTTGAGCCACATAAGAATCGGAGTGTCATCGCGCTGCCTGGCGTATGCGCTCTGACCATTAAGAGATTGAAAGGCTGCTCTCCCATCCGTTTCATTTTCCAGTCGTGATATTCGGTTTTGTGCTCCTCGAAGAATTGGTGATCCTTCACGCAGGACGTCACAGTTTTTCTCATCGGGAAATATTGGGGTGAGAGAACCTTTTTTTTGGACGATGGATTCTACCAACACTTGTTCACACTGGGATCTCGCGCGGCACCTCCCCGCCGAGAATTACAATTCTTGCCAATCCTCATTACATTGTTCCGTACGGCAACTGTGCATTTGAAAAAGTTCTCTGACCCCGTTTTCCCACCGGGTTGATGCTAGGTGGGGGAGTACTTTCCAGGAAAGAAATTCGAGAGGACCACGCGTACGCAGGTATTCGGTCTCACCTGTCTCCGGAGCTGGTCCATAACATTGAGCAGAATAATATTTTAGGTGGCGAACAAACTATTCGCAAAAATTTAATCCAAGAACTCTCTGAATTGGAAAAAAAATGGGGATTAATCTGATTTGTGATATCAGGTATGTCATGCGGCAAGTCGTGGCGACGTAAAATGGTTATAGTGCGGGTTGTGTGTTATATTTGTCGGCAACGAAACACGTTACTCAAGATCTATGGAATTTGAAACCGAAAAAACGACTCTGTTACAAAAGATAGCGTTTCCCTGCATGGCCATCGCTATGTTCGCTCCGATGGCTGTCGGTTTTGGTATCGGATATGTGGTTCTTAACTTCTTTGGAAAGTGGGACGCAGTTAACGAAATCTGGCAAAGGCCAATATCATCATTAAGTTTAAATGACATATCGACCGTTCTTGTTAGTGGCTGTGTAATGTTTGTGACCGTGTGGATTGGAAAAGAAATTGGCGCTCGTGCAATGGATGCGACAGAGGACTGGTTTTCAGAAAAGGAGTTATCTGCAATGGCATTAACGGACGAAGATATTTGGGTTTACGAGTGCCCACGATGCAAAAAGTCAAACACATATCGTCTTTTTGCTGGACCTGACCAATACGGAGGAAACGCTTACAAATGCTCTACGCCTGATTGCGACAGAGAAGTGAGTGAAAAATCATTAGCACGTGAAATCCATCGAAAGGACTAAATAGCAAAGCCCCCTTTCGGGAGCTTTGCCTTAGATAATTAACCGGAGCACCGAGTCTCACTTGGCGTCCAGAGCCGGAAAAGTGTTAGCTTCCGGCGTATTAAATCTTTTTGACTAGCTTAGACCAGCACGTCCAATCATTTTTATAAGTCTTTCCGTTTGACCAAGCCCAGCCAGCCAATTTGGTTTGATCCCTCCAATTCTTGTAGTCGAGATCCATGCCGTGAAATATTGGGGTCAGTGAAATATTGGGGTCAGAGAACTTTTTTTTGGACGAGGTATTATCCGGCGGTGGATTCTACCAACACTTGTTCACACTGGGATCTCGCGCGGCACCTCCCCGCCGAGAATCACAATTCCTGCCAATCCTCATTACATTGTTCCGTACGGCAACTGTGCTTTTGAAAAAGTTCTCTGACCCCGTTTTCCCTGTCGGCCCGACTTTGCTAAATGACCCGCTTCCTTATCAGAAGTTACTTTGAGAAGAATTGAGAGAGCGTCATTCAACGGGGCTTCCGGGCTTTCTAAAACCTATTCGCCAGAAGAAGTCTTTTCTCTATCCCTTTCTTTCAGAAGAGAATCAGGACAGATGGTGAACGGGGATTGGCTTTCCATTGAAAGTGTCCCCGGTAGATTTTTCGGCTTTGCGCCGTAGATGAGATTATGGCGTGCGTCGCCAGATGGTGATGGGGACGTTGTTTTCAACAACGAAGATTTCCAGTAGATCCTTGTCGTCAAAATGCCGGCGGCTTTTAATCCAGTAGATGTAAGCAATTAAGTAGTATTCTCCGAATTGGAGCACTCCGACGTAAACTGGGCCTGCTTCACTTTGAAGCTCCACGTATTGGACAATTTGGCCTTGGGGCGCGAAATGCTTAGTTATCTCTTGTGGCGGTGTGGCATCGGCAGAAGCCCCATTCGTCAGGCAACTCGTCACAACAAGGACACAGGAAATCAACAAGGTCTTCATAAATCGAAATCCTCCGTCGAA
This sequence comes from Deltaproteobacteria bacterium, assembly GCA_005879255.1. Next base: position 11,318 of record VBKY01000355.1, on the reverse strand, counting down.
AAGTCGCGAGGAGCCGTATGGCGCACAGTTGGATCTGGCGACGGTCTGAACTGGATTTTGGGCATTGGTTCATTTGGGAACTCCTTCAGGACGGTATCGATCGCGGTGAGCTGGTTGTAGATGTCGGCGTGGTTTGGCGTAGTCGTACCTGCGTTCGATGATCCGTAGTCCGTTCTTGTCAACAATCTTTACAATCATGGTTGGTATCTCCTTCTTCTTCCGAGCCAGGAACCTTTCGAGCAATAGTGCTGGCTTCCCCTAACCAGAACGGGCCTTGTGTTCGGCAAAAATAGGACCAGCAGCGCGGATTAAAATTCATCCGTCGGCTCTTTCAGGTCTCTTGGTCGCTCTTACGTCGTCAGATTTCGACTTCAAAGGATCTTCTCCAGATCCCTCTTGTTTCGATGGGCTCGGCGGGTCGTGATAGGCTTTGCACCTTTGGCACCAGTTTTTTTCTTTGCCATCGACCATCATTAGGATTGTCCAAGTTTCGCCGCATTTCATTTGAACCCCCGATATAGACGCCGACCGCAACACCAATAATGAAAACGCTTAGCATTTGGATAACCATGTAAACCTCCTCTCTTTGAGATTTGCTGATGGAGCCAGCCCCCGGATTCAAACCCGGACAAGTTCCAAGCGTCCTTAGAACCGTTTTTTGCTCCCGTAGAGCCTAGCAGCGTCATCAGCAAACCTCTTTCAAAGAACTCTCTGCACTCGTCCTCTTGTGGGCCTTCCAATGTAAATCGGCCAGCAAGCGGAGAAGGGACATATCAAATATTTTTCCCTATTCAAGATGGAGAGGAGAGTGCTCATGGATTGTGAAAGACTTCTCTGATTTGGCGAGGTAGGTGCTTTGCCCGCCTCAGGACATCACTCCGTCTCGGTGGGCTTTCCTTTTAATTACGCCGATGGCTGATGAGCCACCCCAACCAAGTCAGAATTTCTTTCGGTTGAACGGCCTCATGTTAGAGCCATTCCCTTTTTGTTTGTTTATCCTGGTTGGTATCTCTTAATTATGAATATGCTCGGTAATGGATATAAAACGGATGCATCGGACGAGGATGACACTTCTAAGTAGTTGATTTTGTGGCTTGGGGGCTAGGTCTCGAACCTAGATTTTCAGATTCAAAGTCTGATGTCCTACCGATTAGACGACCCCCAAAGATAACAGGATCTGGCTTAGGGACCAGGAGTCGAACCTGGATTCTCAGATTCAGAATCTGATGTCCTACCAATTAGACGATCCCCAAAAGCAAAGAGCCCCAGCAGGTCAATGCCTACCGGGGCTCTCTTCCAGAAGGCAGACCACCGCCTGCCTTCAACTATGTGAAGGCGGGCTACATGGTCTGTTGCTCGATGATGTTCATCGCATCTAAGAATAATGACTTATCCCGATCGATGCAACATCCAGACTCGATCCTGCGAGCCGTTATAGTCTGGTAGTGGGCTACTTTGGCCAACGGTAATAATTTACTTGATTGACCATCCCCGATTAACCCAAACGTAAAAGTTTCAAACCCCCTTGTCTCGCATTTGTGGCCAGATATAGTATGAAAGTATGATTCTCCTCGTTGAAGACGAGGCCATAACCCGGCTTGCGTTTGGCCAACTCCTAAGAGCCCACGGCCACGAAGTCATGGAGACGGGAGATGGAGCCCAGGCGTTAGCGTTACTTAGTAAATTGCGCTTCGACCTTGTAATTACAGATCTGGTGGTACCGAATCTAAATGGACTCAATCTAGCCAGCTTCATTCGTGCCAGATGGCCGAAGACACCGATAATTCTCATTTCCGGTTACCTCTCGGAGAATGCCGGAAAGATTATTTTGGAGGGATTGGCGGATTTTCTTCAGAAGCCTATTAGGCCATCGGCTTTAGTCGCGACCGTTCAACGTCTGCTCCCCAAGTTTACCTAGCTCGCACTGCAGCAATCCTCTTTCCACGTTTTCTTCTGCAATTCAAAATCACATTGCCTATAGTTTCTTTCCATTGACAGAACAACTTCAACTTGTCTAAGCTCGGCGCGGCATTTATTCGAGAAAAGGCTTGCGGTCAGAATACTTTTTCATTGCTTGTGCATTCGTTTGAGGCTGCCATCATGAGAAAACCTTCGCTTCTCGTCTCCGTGGCGTTATTTGTCGCCACGCTCTTGCTCGCAATAGTGAGAGCTGAAGCACAAACGAAACAAACGCTGAATACTAAACCGCTCACACTAGGACTCGTTTTCCAAGGGCCAGCGAAGCCGGTGGAAGAACGCTTTCATCCTCTGGTGGATTATGCGGCACGCAAGCTCTCGCCGCCGGGCGAAATCAAGGGAATGATTGCCCTCGCGCCCACCACGGGGCAGATGATGAAACTGCTCGATGAGAAGCGCGTTGATTTCTATATGGAAAGCCCTTATGCGACCTATCTTATAAACCGACTCGGTGCCGCCAAATTACTGGTCAGGCGTTGGAAAGGTGGACTTGCGGAATATCGAAGCCTGATTTTCACCAGCAAAGAAAACGGTATCGTGCGGCTCGACGATCTGCGGGGCAAAATCCTTGCTTTCGAAGACCCTGGTTCGACTTCCGGTTATTTTCTGCCCAAACTGTTTCTGCTCAAGAAGGGATTTTCCGTGGTGGAAAAACCCGGCCTCGATGGTAGGGTTTCCACCAACGAAATTGGCTACATATTCGCCAATAGTGACACAAACATGCTTAATCTCGTGCTGAAAAAGAAGGTGGGGGCGGGAGCGTTCAGCAACGACGACTATGGGAAAGTAAACGAGGCGAGTAAAGCGTCATTGTCGATTCTTGGTGAAAGCGAATCCGTTCCTCGGCATCTCGTATCGGTGCGCAAGGATCTGCCGGAGCCCGTGGTCAATCGCCTCAAAGAAATTCTCCTTAGTATGCATCAGAATGAAGAGGGGCAGAAAATCCTACAACAAACCGATGCTACGACAAAATTTGATTTGCTGCCGGGAGGCGAGGAAATAGTTAGGCGAAAGCTCGTGGAATTGTATCGCCCCCGGCGCAGTAAATAACCGCCGTCCAGTTCTAGTTGCCGTTGCGACAAGGATGGCATTAGGTTCAAAGACGCGATCCACGGAAACAGTTTCGATTCGCTGATAAGAACATCATCCTTTCCTCCCGCATCCTCCATGGGCGGATCACCCTCACGCTCACGGGCGAGGGTATCTAGAATAGACACGGCTCGACTCTCACCTCGATCTGCTCCCAGTGGGGAGGAACTGCTATTGACACAAGCACGCACACATCAATAAGGTAACGCGACAATTTCTTTGTCACTGGAGGACACTCATGGAACCCCTTCCCCGCGGCGCAAACTTTCAGCGCGCTTTGATGCTTTGGGAAATCGGCCTGCATATCGCCGGCAATCCAAACACGCCGTACTACGGACCGCGCGATATGTGCATTGCCGTCGGCAGCGGCTCAAACGAAAGTTTCAAGCCCTGGCTGCGCTTGTCGACGGGCTCGCCGATCCTGGCGCACGCGGTGTGCCGAAATGAGCTGGAAGCGGCGATGATCAACCCGTCCGGCCTGCTAACCCAGGCTTATCGCGGCACGGGTTTGTTTCCGCAGCCGCTCCCGGTGCGAATCATCGCCGTCTATCCATCGTTGGATCATTTTGTCTACATGATCCATCCGCGCACGGGTCTCAAGTCGCTGGCGCAGATCAAAGAAAAAAAATATCCGCTGCGCCTATCGATCCGCGAAGACGCCACTCATTCGACGCGTGTTCTCCTCGACCAAACCCTCGCGGCGTACGGCATGACGGTCAAGGACATCGAATCCTGGGGAGGCAGCCTGCAGCTCAACGGCGGCCCCGGCGACGAGCGGCGCATGAAGGCGATCCGTGAAGGCACCATCGACGCCATCTTCGACGAAGGACTGGTTTTATGGTTCAACGAAGCGCTCGCCGCGGGGATGAAGCCAATGACGCTAGACGATTTTGCCTTTAAACATCTGGTCGACGAGCTGGGCTGGCGCAAGTACACGATCAAGCCCGGCCGCTATAAGAATTTGACAGAAGAGCACACCTGCATCGATTACAGCGGCTGGCCGATCTACACCCGCGCCGCGCTGCCCGACGATGACGCCTACAAAATCTGTGACGCGATCATGGCGCGCAAAGAGCAAATCTACTGGGAAGATTCCTACACTGGCGTCGGCCAGTTAGGCGAAAACACCGACGCGACACCGCGCGACGTCCCGCTCCACCCCGGCGCTGAGAAGTGGTACCGAGAGCATGGCTTCAAGGTGTGACGGTTTGGGATTGGCTACTTTTTTGAATTTCATGCACCGCCGAATTTCAATCCACAACTACTCCATCGTAGGATGGGTTGAGGCGCTTTGCGCTGCAGTCATCGAGTTCCGCCGCGACGCGATGCTATCGCGTCGCTCGACACATTTCTACGAACTCCAGTGGATCGTCATCAGCGAGTGCCTTCTTCACCCTAGCTTGACCGCGGATTCTGATCTTTGACCTTTTGGAGCAGCTCCTGAAGCGAGGATCTGTCGATTACACGGTCGAATTGCGCGCGAACATTCTTTACGATATCCACCTGATCGATAACCATATTGTGTACTTTCCACTGCCCGTTGACGTTATGCAGCCAGTAGTCAATCGGTAAATCCTCACTGTAG
>VBKY01000355.1:0-6639 GCA_005879255.1 Deltaproteobacteria bacterium | reverse complement strand
AATTGAACTTTGTCACCTCCGGAAGAGCGCACGATTCTGCCATAAGAAATCAATTGCCATTGCGTAAAGGCGTCGACAAATTGCTTCTGTTCCTCCCGGTTCAGCGACTTCCAGTGCTGGCCCAACGAGCGCTTCGTCATCTCAGCAAAATCGAAACGCGCGAGAACCAATTTACGCGCGCTCTCAGGCAGTCCGTTCGCCTGCAATTCCGCGCGCGGGGTGTTGCTAACGATAGGCACAAAGCCATCAATGGTAGCGCTTAGCTGTTTGGTGGCATCGCCGGCGGTGAGAAGCGAAGGAATTAAAATCAAAAGCGCGCAAATGCACGTAATCCATCCCAATCTGAAGATTTTCATGAGTCTCCCCTTTCTATGGTCCGTCGATCTAGGCGCAAACCAAAAGTTGAGCCATAAACCCTAGCGTCCAAGTACGAGGAGATTTGTGTATGACTTTGCCTGCGGATCGAGGATAAATGATAAAAAGGTGCAAAGGCCATGCCCCTGTTCTGCGAGATTTGTTTCCGTGGCCCGATCGTAGGGTATCTATTTGCTATTGCCCGCGATTCCCGGCTCGGCGAGCGCGAGTATGGCCAATAGGCGCGCCGCCGATAAACGCGAACGCTGGTTTGTGTATGAAGTTTGTGTATGGAGTTCAGGAAATTCGTCTAATAAGTCCTGACAATTTTGCAGACAGTTGCTGGGAGAGTAATTTTCCGCATAGGCCTAGCCGTACGTCAGCAATCGTCCTACAGCGTGCCACCGGTTCGGTACAGGCTGATAAGTAAAGGACGTTGTCTGATAGGCACCAATCACGGATGCGATCTTGGGGTCAAAATGTTTTCAACCGCGGGCAACATCTGCGCGCACTTCGAGTTGAGCAGCGCAATCTGCCGGCGAGCTATCCCTCCGCCGAAACGTAGCCCCAAACCCGCCGCGAATCACGTTACCCTTGTGTACGCGGACATGCGCAACGGTGCTTTGGGTTCAAGATGGAAACGGAGGAGTTCGAAGGTAATCAAAGGTTTTCCGTCGTGCTAGCCGACCCAGATAACGTCCAGGCCTAGATAGTTGGCCGCGTCTCGTTGACGCCCGTCGCCCGTGACGAAAGGGATTTGAATCGAAGAAGCCGCTTGAAACGCCATCAATGAAGCGACATGAACGGCGTCCAAGGCTCTCATCGGCACAGTTCCCTGAACGATCTCTTCGGCCCGGTTTAAAACCGTTTCACCTACTTCAACCAACTCCCACCGTATTCGTTCGCTCTGAACCCTGCTCGCCGTAGCAGCGAAGTCTTCTTCGGACAGCTCTCTGTCGCGTCTTCGTCTGGATAAGGCGGACATGACTTCGACGGGAGTGATCGCCGAGGACAGCAACTCGTGCCGCCGCATCAAAGATACAACCCGAGTGGAACCCCGCTCCCTAACGTATCGTTTGATCAAAGCGCTGGTATCGAAATACGCGAATGTCACCGCTCGTCGCGCTCCTCACTGATCGTCTGCGAAATGAGCTTGCCCTTGACGCGAATCGCCTTCCACGTTGGCTTCGGCATAGGTCCCCGTTTCAAAGGCGGTCGTAGCAGTCCCTCCGCCTCCAGGCGCCGAATGACCGCCTCTTGATCTTCCTTTGGCTCGAGCGACTTGATGACCGCGATCGGCTTTCCCCGCTCCGTCAGCACCACCTCTTTACCTTGTTTCACCGCTTTCATCGCCTTGGAGAAACTCTGGTTCGCTTCTCTCAACCCCATGCGCATTGTCGACACCCTCCTAGATAGTAGTGACATCACTACATAGTGTACCGGCTTTCTCTCGGAGCGTCAAACTCCGGACCGCTCGTCAACAACGCACCTCTGGGTTCGTCGTCAATCACGAACAGGCAAGGATCTCAGCAAAGATGCCGTTCGGTCTGGATCTCGTCTCTATGTTACCTGGGATATCATCAGTGAAACATTGACGCTGCTTCGCTACCGGCGAAGCTACCGTGAAGCGCTGACTTTTCTCACTGAAATCAAGCCTCATCTCCATATCGTCAATTACAGCGAGAGCGTGCGCACCGAAGCGGAGCAAATATTCCGCCGCTACGGTCGCGACCATAAACTTTCTTTCTGCGATGCGGTCTCGTTCGTGGTTGTAACTACGCTCGAAGCTCGAAACAATTCCAAACGAAATCCCTTCGGACTTGGATTTTGGAATTTAGCATTTCGAAATTTAAAATTGTTTCGGATTTCGTTATTCGAATTTCGAATTTAGCAAAACGCCTTTGCGTTCTTGCGTCTTGGCGCGACAACAAAGTTTTGGAGGTGTCTGCTTAATTCATTCGATTTGCAGAGACTTCATCAGCTTCAGGAAATACTTTGATTCGAGACCAAGCAGTTTGGCCGCGGCTGAGCGGTTGCCCTGAGTGCGAGACAGGGCTTTGAGAACGATTTCTTTTCGCGCGGCGTTCACGCCTTCACGATAAGAGGGCATCGCTCGATACGACGGAGAAATCGGATCGGCAATCCTGCTCGGCAATTCGTCGACAGTTATCGTCGGACCGGCGCCCAACACGACCGCGCGTTCAATGACGTTGGCCAATTCGCGCACATTGCCCGGCCAATCATAAGCGACGATTCTCTCCATCGCCTCGTCGGCAATTTCTGTGAAGTTCCTGTGCGCCTCCGTGGCATACTTGCGCAGGAAATATTGACAGAGTAGAGCAATATCCTCTCGTCGCTCGCGCAGCGGCGGGAGACGAATCGCGACGACATTGAGTCGATGGTAAAGGTCCTCGCGAAAAGCGCCCGTTTTAAGCACGTTTTCCAAATCGCGGTTGGTGGCCGCGATCACCCGAACGTCCACAGAGATCGACGTGACCCCGCCGACGCGCTCAAACTCGCGCTCTTGAAGAAATCTTAAAAGCTTTGCCTGGAGCTCCGGCGAAATGTCGCCGATCTCATCGAAAAACACCGTGCCGCCTTGCGCTAACTCCAGCTTTCCCTTCTTGCGTTGGTGCGCGCCGGTGAAAGCCCCTTGCTCATGGCCGAACAGCTCGCTTTCTAAAAGTTCTTTGGATAGGCCAACGCAATTGATCGTGGTGAAAGGCCTGTCCTTGCGCTCGCTCCAGTTGTGAATGTTGCGCGCAAAAATCTCTTTACCGGTGCCGCTTTCGCCCAGAAGCATCACGGTCGCGCTGCTGTTGGCCGCTTTGCGCGCCAAGTCGACAACCTGCTTCATCTTAGGACTTTCGCCGGTAACCAGATGATACCGGTCGCGAATCTCTTCCGAGAGGACCTCCACTTCGCGCTTGAGCGTCTGCCGCTCGATGGCCTTGCGCACCACCAGCTCGATATGATCCGGATCGAAAGGCCGGGTGATGAAATCGTAAGCCCCCGCTTTCATCACCTCGACGGCGCGCTCGACTGAACCGTACGCGGTTATCATGATCACCGGCGTATCGTTGCCCTTCTTGCGCAGCTCTTTCAGCACGTCGAGACCGCTCATATCAGGCATCATGTAGTCGAGAATCACCAGATCCGGCGGCGCGGTCTCGATTTTGGCCAGCGCCTCTTTGCCGCCGGCTGCCGTATCGATGGTGAATCCCTTGTGAACGAGCTCTTGCCCCAGAATTTTTCTGTTGGACGGCTCGTCGTCAACGATCAAAATTTGTTCGCTCATACGCTGTTCTTTCTGCCTATGCTGCCGCGCTCTCTTTATGATCCATCGGAAGCATGATGGTGAATACCGATCCTTTACCCACTTCACTCTCAACGGCGATTTCTCCGCCCAGAAGTCGCACGAACTGCTTGACAATGGCCAGCCCCAGACCTGTGCCTCGATATTTCTTAGCGCTCGACCGATCCCCCCGGTGAAACTCCTCGAAGATGCGAGTCAGATCCCCTTTTTCGATCCCGATTCCCGTGTCCGAGACTACCAGCTTCAACGATCCATTTTGCTGAGAGGCCATAATCTTAATCTCGCCTCGCTCGGTGAACTTTACTGCATTGTCCAATAGGTTGAGAATGATCTGTCTTAGTTTTTCCCGATCGGTGTTCATGGCTGGAATCTCCGGAGCGATGTCGCGGGTGAGTTTGATACTGTGATCGCGTAAGATCGTTTCGATGGTCGAGGCCGCCCCCTGGATGATCTCCTCCACTTTCACGCGCTCGATGCGAACTTCCATCTTGCCGGCTTCGATGGTGGCGAAATCCAGGACGCTGTCTATCTGAGCGAGAAGACGCTCAGCGTTGTTCAGGAGATCTCGGAGATTCTCTCTCTGCAATGGAGGGATCTGCCCTTCCGTTTCGCGCCGCAGCAGACGCGCATAGCCTATGATCGCGCTTACAGGCGTGCGCAGCTCATGATTTACGTTGGCGAGGAACTGCGATTTTAGTTGACTCGCCTCCTCGAGTTTTTCATTGGCAATCGTCAGTTCTTGTGTCCGTTCTGCGACTTTTCGCTCTAGACCCGTTTGAGCTTCTCTAAGATGTGCGGTCATCTTGTTGAATTCCTCCGCTAGAATCTCAATCTCATCCCCAGTCTTAATTTCGAGACGGGCGCTCAGGTCACCGCTACCGATTTGTTCCACCCCCTGGCGGAGCGTCTGGAGCGGTCGCACTACGCGTCGTGCCACGAAGAAGCTTGCCAGCAGAGCAACGCCAAGCCCCATCAGGAGCAGGATAGAGGTGCGCAACAGCGAAGCATAGATGGGCGCATAAGCTTCACCTACCGGACGCTCAATGAATACAGCCCAGTCTAGAATTGGGATGACAGCGTGGGAGCTAAAAACTTTTTGTCCCTCGATGTTACGGGTCACAATGGCCTTTGGCCTAAACTCCCCTGGTTCGGACCGGTAAGCCGCTGTCACCTGATCGAGGTGACGGAGATTGCGTCGTTGCAAGACCAAGCGGCTATTTGCGTGGGCAATTAGATCGCCCGAACGGGTGACGACATATGCATAACCGGCCTTCCCAAGTTTAACGCTCGATACCACGTCCAAGATATCTCTCAGGCTCGTTTCCGCTTGAAGGACACCTGTGATTTCGCCCCGTAAGTGCTCAATGGGAACGGCAACATTGACGTATGGATCAGACCCTCGGAAATAGACCGTCCCAAAATAGGAGTTCCCTCGCCTGGTTTCCTTGAATGTGGTTGATTCGGAAAGATCAGTCCCGACCGAAGCGGAGACTGCACGAAAGCGAGAGGCCTGTGCCTGTACGATTCCGCTGCTGTCTAGCGCTACCGCCTCGGTGATTGCAGGCGCGAGGAAAAGAAGCCTCTTCAATTCAAACTCATATTCTTTTGAGATTCTTGGGGAGTTGAGCTCGGCGCTCTTAGTGGCCGCTTTCATCGTTGTTGCAATATCCTGCATGAACCGCTCAATCCTTACCGCTGCGCCAACGGCAGCATCTTGCTGCGTGGAACCAACCTGTTCGAGACCTTCGATATAACGAAAGTAGATCTCTAAAAGTCCACCGGAGATTAGGCCACCGGCAATCAAAATTACCGATACGACGAAATACTTTCGTACCAGGCGCTCGCGCTTGCGATTATGGAACACGCGGATGAAAGCCAACCGCTGCGCTTTCGCTCTGACGGAATCCAAAATCCGCAATTTAAAACCTGTCCTGAGCGGCGCCGAAGGATCCAAGATCATTTAATCACTCTATCAGCCCAAGCGAGCACTCCGGCCGGGATGGTGATGCCGATTTCTTTTGCTGTTTTGAGATTGATTACTAGCTCGAAACTTTTTGGCAGTTCCACCGGCAGCTCAGCCGGCTTGGCGCCTTTTAGGATCTTGTCGACAAAATATGCCGCCCGGCGGGATTGTTCGAAACGATTGGCGCCATAGGCCATGAGGCCTCCCGTCCGCTCCCAATCCAAGTCAGTTCGCCAGAACATACCGGGAAGACGGTTTTTTAACCCAATCTCAGCGATTTCTTGCAGGATGCTTCCACCCCGGAAACCGGCGAAACCCGGTAGGACAATGAAAGCGTCCGGTTTTCCCCGGATCGCCGAATTGAACCTGCGTGGGAAATCAAAGGAATTTCGAATCTGCACCCATTCTATGTCGACCTTGAGAGAACGAGCGACAAGTTCCATACTTTTCCATGTTGGAAATTGGTTTTCTGCATACTGATTCCATAAAACAGCGACACGCTTTGCATTCGGGATGGTTTCTTTTACCAGTTCTAGCCACTTACCACCTAACTCGGCGGTTAGACCGCTAACTCCCGTAACGTTTCCGCCCGGCCGTTCTAAGCTCGCGACAAATCCTGGAACAACCGGATCGCCCGGAAAAGTCATTACAATCGGAATCGTCTTAGTGGCTTTCATAGCGGCGCGTGCGGCATCGATGTTTGGGGCCACGATGACGTCAACCTTGAGCTGCACCAAATCGGCGGCGTGATCGTGAAGTTGGCTTGGGTTCCCAAAGCGAGTCTGAAGAATGATGTTTTGTCCTTCTACGTAACCAAGTTCACGCAGGCCATGCTGAAACGACTCAAACAGACTTCGGGGCCAATCAGAGGGGATAGAATAGCCCTGACGGATACTGAGATTGAGATATCCTATCCGTGGGACTTTGGCAGACTGCTGCGCTCCGGCGGGCGGTTCAGCAAGCGCCACCACGGCAACGATCATAAGAAGTAATAGCCTAGATCTCA
>VBKY01000322.1 GCA_005879255.1 Deltaproteobacteria bacterium | reverse complement strand
CGCAAACTTTTCGTCGAGCGGCTATAGCGCGAGAACAACGCGCCAGCAACTTCTTCCGGCAATTTAAGACCGAATGTGGATCGATCGAGATTGGTAAAAAAGGGGACGAGGCGTTTGTGTTCGTCCGCGGTGAACTCGGCGGCCATGCTTCGATCATCCTCAACAAAAAAGGTGCCGCCATTCTATTCACTTCCGGGATAATAACAAGATCGATTCTTACTGTTGATGCGAACAAATTAACCGACCGCTTGCGGTTGGCAAACTCTATCGACGAGGGAGCTGAGTATGCGGCTATTTTTTTCCGAAAGACGAATCAAGGGCGTCAGCAAAGACGGTCGGTAGATCGCCATGCGCAACAGCGAATTCAGAATGAAGCGCCGGCGAAAGGCGCGGGCGCACGCTTGCTCATAGCGCCGCAAATAATCGGCCGCGACTTCTCCGCTGCGCAATGCCTGGTCAAGCGTCTCGGCCGCCAGCAGACCACTTTGCATCGCAAAAAAAACTCCTTCGCCGCTAATCGGCTCGCTTACCCCGGCCGCGTCGCCGGCAAGAACCACGCCGTCAGCGTAACATCGCCGCCTGGAAAAATAGACGGGATAGGCGGAGCGGAGCTCGGCGACCCGCTCGCTGCGCGATAAAATTATTCTGAGATGGGGATTTTGCGGCAAACACTCAGTAAACAAGAAATCGTCGATCCTCGCGCGTGGAAGCGTTGCTCTATCGACGGCCAGGCCGAGACTTACCGTGCCATCGCCAAGCGCGACCAGACCCGCATAGCCGCCGGGAAATAGGTGTATCTCGATTTTCCCTTGCGCGGCGCCAGGAGCTCTTAATCGTGTCTGAAACCCGATCGATCGACCGTGAGTTGACGAACTGGTATTCATACCCAGTTGCTGGGCGATCCAGGAGTTGCGGCCGTCGGCGCCGATGATCAATTTAGCGCGTAAAATCTCCTCCGTGCCGAGTGCTACTCGCCATGCCCGCTCGGTCTTAATGAGACCTTCTACTCGGGAACCTAGCCGGATTGATACGCCGAGCTCCGCTGCTCGTTCGACTAGCACTTGATCCAACAGCGCACGCCGCAAACCGAGACCGATGGCCCGCCGCTGCGGCGCTGACTTGAACGACGTCTCCGCCGCTTCGCCGGAATAGGCAGTCATGCGAAAGCCGCTCACTTCGCTATGGGGCTGAGCAAGCACGCGCTCTGCGACGGACAAATTCTCGAAAACCGGCCAGTTGATCGGATTGATGAAATCGCCGCAGAGCTTTTCTCGCGGAAACTGTTGTTTGTCAACGAGGACGATGTCATAGCCTCTGCGCGCTAAGGCGATGGCGGCGCTCGATCCGGCGGGTCCAGCGCCAACGATGGCGACATCGCAATTCGTCATAGCAGATTTAGCGGTGCAATAAGCGCCAAGACGCGAAACGGAAACATCGATTGGATGCGGAGCGTTCCAACATCGGCCCGGCGCAACAGTTCGCTCCACTCGGAGATCGTGCATGCCCGCTGCACGGAAAGCGGAGCGTCGGTACGTGTCATCATGTTGCGGGTGAATCCATGGGTAAGCAAGCGAATGCCGTGATAGGCGACCGGATGGCGCACGAGATCGGCGATGATGATGGCGCGGCGCGCCAGCTTCGCCCAAGTCCGGAGTAGCGCAATGATCTGTTCATCCTTGAAGTGGTGCAGCAATTGCGACGCGAGCACAAAATCGAAGGAAGCTGCGCCAAACGGCGGCGCCGTGCCATCGCCCCGAACGATGGTAATTTCGGGAAAGCTTCGGGTCTGCGCGACCGCCTCTTCAACCGTCACTGCTTCCAGTTCTAGGCCGCTGATTTGCGCCGCGATTTGTTGCCGCCGTGCCCAGCGGGCGATAACCGTGGGGATATCGCCGCTCCCTGTGCCGATGTCGAGCAAAGTGAACCGATCCAGTTTTTGCTCGCCCACCAGCCGTGCCAAACCGCGCAGCACGTTTCGGTAGCTGCCGAGGTAACGGTTGATGATTCTCAAATTGTGCAAATCTTCGGCAAGGAGCTCTACGGGCTGGCCCGGCAGGTCCATCATTTCTTTCTGGGTGCTGCGCTTCATAGCGCTCCTCCGCGAGCGACGACCAGCGCCGAGTTCTTCGAGCCGAAGCCGATGCAATTGCACAGAGCCAAGTCGACCGCGCGGACAACCGCCTGATTGGGAATGTAATTGAGATCGCACTCCGGGTCAGCTTCAAAATAATTGATCGTCGGTGGCAGAAAGCCATAGTTCATCGCCAGTATCGCTGCTACCACGCCCGCTGCTCCCGAAGCGCCCTGCGGATGACCGATCATGGATTTGATCGAGCTCATCGGTATGTCGTAGGCGCGCCGGCCGAAGCAAAGCTTTGTCGCCAGCGTTTCGATTCTGTCATTCAAAATCGTTGAAGTTCCATGCAGCGCGAGATAGCCGATCTCCTCCTTGGCAACGCCCGCGTCTTCGATCGCCAACGTCATCGCCCGCGCCGGCTCCTCGCCGCTCGGATCGAGACGCACGCGGTGGTAGGCGTCGCACGTCGATCCGTAACCGAGGATTTCCGCGTAGATCTTGGCGCCGCGAGCTAGCGCCCGTTCGCGCTCCTCCAGGATCAGGACCCAGGCGCCTTCACCGAGGACAAACCCATCGCGCGTCCGATCAAACGGCCGCGAGGCGCGCGCCGGCTCTTGGTTGCGCGATGTCGAAACCACGCGCATGACACCGAAGCCTTGCATGATCCCCGGCGTAATCGTGGCGTCCACACCGCCGCTGACCAATTGTTCCGCAACGCCGAAGCGAATCATGTTGAACGCATAACCGAGGGCGTCGGTCGAACTGGTACAGCCGGTGGAAACAAGATGGCTCGGCCCGCGCAAATCAAAGCGCAACGAAGCTTCGCTCGACAAACTTCCGGGAGTCGAGCTGGAGACGTTGTAGGCGCTCACTCGGCGCAACTGATCGGAAAAATACAGCCGGTATTGCTCCTCGGTGAAATCAGGCGTGCCACCACCGCTGCCGATGACGACACCCCAAGATTGTTTTTCTTCGAGGAGCAAACGCTGCCAACAGATACCCGCCTGCTTCAAGGCCTCTTGAGTTGCCGCGAGTAACAACGGCACGGCACGGCCGACTCTACGCACTTCTTGCCGGCTCAAAGAATCTTCAGAGTAAAAATTCTTGACTTCGGCGGCCACGCGGCACTCGAACTTATCCGCCTTGAATAGCGTAATCGTCGCCACGCCGCTAACGCCGTCGCGGAGCGCGCGGCAATAAGCGTCCGTGCCGATCCCGTTTGGCGCCACAGCACCGATGCCGGTGACGACGACTCGCCGCGCTGTCGGGTGTTTCTTTTGCGACTTCATCTTGACTCTTCAGAGCGGAAATAGTTTCATTTTTAAGCATATCACTCAGGCTAGAGGCCGTTAAGGTGCAGGCGGCAGAGGTGAGTTGATGAAATTGGTGGTCACGGGTGCAACGGGTTTTATCGGCACGGCCCTATGTGCGCGGCTGCTGCAGCAAGGCCATACGCTGACTTTATTTACGCATGGATCGCCGGGGGATAGCGGTTCCGCGACGAAACGATGGCTTCATTGGACGCCGGGGGCGTTAAGAGAATGGGGCAGCGCGTTGGATGGCGTGGATGGTGTGATTAACCTCGCTGGCGAACCCATTGCAGCGAAAAAATGGACGCATACGCAGCGCCACCGTATTGAGACGAGCCGTATCGACGGTACGAATAGTCTAATTCAGGGAATAGCTAAAACTGCATCACGACCGAAATTTCTTATTAACGCTTCAGCGGTGGGCTACTATGGCCCTCGAGGCGACGAAGCCATCACTGAAGAAACCCCGCCGGGAGAGGACTTTTTAAGCTTGCTCTGCCGTGGGTGGGAGGAAGAAGCCAAAAAGGCGGAGTCACTGGGATTGCGCGTCGTGCGCCTGCGCACCGGTATTGTGCTTGGTTCCGGTGGAGGCGCATTGGCAAAGATGGTCGTGCCATTCAAGTTCTTTGCCGGCGGTCCGCTCGGCTCCGGGCAGCAATGGATGTCGTGGATCCAATTGGAAGATCACGTTCGATTAATACTTGAGGTCATCGAGAATACCCAGGCCAGCGGCGCAATCAATGCAACGGCACTCACTCCGGTGCGCAATAAGGAGTTCTGCCAAACGCTGGGCAAGGTGCTGGGCCGTCCGTGCTGGGCGCCCGTTCCGGGATTCGCCCTGAGGCTCCTATTAGGTGAAATGGCCGAGATGCTTCTCACCGGGCAGCGGGTCATTCCCGCAGCCGCGCAAAAATTGGGCTTTCAGTTTCGCTATCCCAATCTCGAAGAGGCTCTTCGAGCAAGTATGCCGCTTTGACCGAGTTAATCTCTGCCTCATTCAAATCGATTAGAAGCAACCATGGAGTTCAAAGACAAGGTGGTTTTTATTACCGGCGCTTCCAGCGGTATCGGTAAGCAACTGGCGGTCGATTTTGCGTCGCGTGGCGCCATCGTGGTCGGTTGCGGTCGATCCATTACGCGGCTCAAAGAATCATTGAAGGAAGTCCGGCGCAATAGTCCGTCGTCTGCGATGATCGGTTGCGACGTGAGCGACGCCGAACAAGTTCGCGGCATGGTGGCCTAGGTGCTCGCCGATTACGGCAAGATCGACGTTCTGATCAACAATGCCGGCATCGGCATGCGCAAACCCTTCGTTGAGACCGAGCTTGACACAATCGAAGCCATGATCCGGGTCAATTTCCTGGGCGCGGCCTATTGCACTCACGCCGTACTTCCGTCGATGATCGCGAGAAAGAGCGGCCATATCGTCAACATCTCTTCGGGCGCGGGAAAAATCGGCACGCTCAACATGAGCGCGTATTGCGCCTCAAAATTCGCCCTGAACGGCTGGTCGGAAAGCCTTTACTATGAGCTCAGGCCGCTTGGCATCAAAGTTTCGATCGTCTGTCCTGGTCCGGTGAAGACTGAATTCAATCGCGATTTCCGCGATACGGAACCTAAATCGCCGCCTCGATTACTGGTAACGCCGGAGGTGGTTTCTCGTGAAATCATAAAAGCCATCGAGAAGGACAAATTCGAAGTGATCACGCCGCGCTGGTTGGCATTCCTGTGCGCGTTACAGCGCCTTATGCCCAACCTGTTTCGTGCGTTCGCGCAACGTAAGTTTCGCCAATACATTACCGCGGCGCTGGCAAACGATACCCAATTGACGACTACCGGAACCACTAAAGCCGACAGACATTTATAGTTAGAGGAGGAATTTCATGCGAGTACGACATGTCGTAGGGGCAGTTTTCGCCGTGCTGATCGCGACAGCACCAGCGCCTGCCCAATTGGGCCCGAAGGATGGCGTCGGGCTCATTGCCACCGAGTTGGACCGTGTCAAGGTGGCGCAGCCGGCGCCGGACTTTACCCTCGAAGACGCCGACGGTAAACCGATCACGTTGTCGGATTTCCGCGGCAAGAAGTCGGTGGTATTGGTTTTTTATCGCGGCTACTGGTGACCCTTCTGTCTAGAACAGCTCGGGAAGCTGAAAAGCCTTTTGACGAAAGAGCAGAAAGAGAAAGTGCAAATCCTAGCAGTGAGCGCGGACAATCATGAAGAATCGAAAAAATTCGGCGAGATGCTACGCAAGCGTTTCGACGGAGAGTTTGATTTTCCGCTCCTCGAAGACAAAGATCACAAAGTGATCGACCGGTACGGCATTTTTAATCCCGACGGCCGCGGCTGGCCTCATCCGTCGACCTTCGTGATCGACCCGAAGGGAACCGTGCGCTGGAAGTTTATCGAGGTCGATTACAAGAAACGACCGTCCAACGAACAGATTCGCCAACAGCTGGCGAAAATCAAATAGCCTCCGGTAAGTGGAAGCAGCAGGGTCACAAGGAAAGCAGCACGGTCAGGTCTTTACCTATGCTCTTCGTTGACACTCTTGATCAATCGGCTGACCGTCGAGTAGTGAAGCTTCAGATGACGGGCGACTTCCATCTGACTGTACCCGTGCTGGTTGACCGCCTGCGAAATCAATCGATCCCGTTTCGCCTTTCCTTTCCCAGCCTCATCAAATAGCTTCTTTAAACTGGCTCGCCCAATAAGTC
>VBKY01000321.1 GCA_005879255.1 Deltaproteobacteria bacterium | reverse complement strand
CCGCTCCCACACCAGCCCAAACTGGAATGTTGACCGTCTCCTTCTCCTTAACCCACAATTCGAGCGGGCCTATCTTGGCTTCGTGAGTCTCCTTGGTGTAACTGAAACTGCCATACGCCAGCGCCAGAATACCGGCTACGATCAGAACCATCGCGACGATTTTCACTGCGTCCATATCTCGTCTCCTCCTACAAAATCTAATAAGCCTCCGCGGCGGCCGGCGGCATCTTTAAGAACATTGACAATCTCCGCGCCACTTCTCGCTTCAGGTTTCCTGCTACCATAGCTCCAAACCTTTATTGCGAAGACGCGCTTGCAGTCAAGCCAATTCAGGCTGCCCAAGCATTAAACGACGATTTCACGTTCACGCTTCACGAACACGGTCACGAATTGTCGAAGTTGGTCGCGCGGAGGCGTACGCCGAAGGCAGTGTTAAGTTTAGAGTTTTGGATTGCGGCTTTTGCCGCGTTAGGTTCTTCGCGGTAAGGATCCCTCCCAATTCTGAATGCTCGTTGCGCCTCGCCAACGCCGTTCTCTGTCGTCCAGGCTTTTCTTTATTTGCGCACTTTGCATTGTTTGCGGTTAAACTCTCTTCTCTTCGATTTTCAGCAGCCGTTAACTGCGCGACCCACCGTTCCAGCCGAGCAGGTTCAGGAACTCGCGCCGGGTCTTAGGCCCGTAGGTGAGATAGTGCGGTTCGGGGTGCTCGCGGTAGGCGAAACGCTCGCGGGCGACGCGGTCGGCCCGAGTATGTTTCTTTACCTCGTCGGCGCTGATCGCGTAAACCCGGGCCGCGTTGATTCCGAAAATCTTGGCGCGCAGCGCCGGGGTGATCTCCGAATAGCCGTACATCGAGCGCAACTCGGGCGCGATTTGGAAAGTGCGAAACGTCTGGATCTGATCTTGAGGCGAGCCGTACCAGATCGAGTCGGTGCCCCAGAGCACGTTGTTCTCGCCGCAATATTTGACGAGCTTGCCGAGCGCATGCGCCGCGCCGGTGGGATCGCGCATGAGAAAGCGCCAGGTACTGCCGAGCTCGGCGTAAACGTTGCTGTTCGGTTTGACGCCGTTCTCGATCAGCGAGCGGATGAGGGTGTCAATGCCGTCGCTCGCGCCGCGCCCGGTGTAGCCGCGCTCGGGGACGCCGGTGACAAAACCCGAGTGATAGACGAGGAAGCTCACGTCCGGGAAGCGCTTGGCGACGACGCCGATGTCGCTGCACTGGCTGTGCTCGTAGGACTGTTTGCCGAAGGGCAGTCCCTTGTGCACGCAAATTACTTTGACGCCAAGCGCGCGCGCCTTTTCGATGAAGCTCGTGCCGATGTCGTCCGACAAGAAAAATCCTTTGCCGTCCACGCCCCACTGAGTGTAGGTCTTCCACGCCGACACCTTCCAGCGCTCTTTCAACTCGTCCATTGCCTCGAGATCGCCCGGCTGATTCGGGTTGACGCGGCCATGGAGCAACAGCCGATGGGTGCCTTCCATGCGGTCGACGATCCGCCGCACCGCATCGGCCGCCTGGATCGTCAGCGGCTCGGCATCACGGCGCGAGGGCACGAACGAGAGCACCATCATGTCGGTGTCGCTGTCGAGAAACACGTCTTTGACGAATTCCTCGGGTCCGAGGCAGTTGAGATAACTGCGTGGGCCAGGCTTGCCGGCAAGGCCGCAAGCCGCTTTTGGCGACCACTTGAAAGCATCCGCGGGCGTGGTCTTCACCCACGCGCCGGTCGGGTCGACGAAGTGACCCTGCACGTCGAAGACGAACTCACCCTTGCCACCGAGCCGCGCCTGGGCGAGCTGCGGCTCGAGCGCCGCTTCACTTTCGAGCTCGAAAAAACCGCCGCGCTTCCCCACCGAGGCGTTGGCCGCATTGAACGCGAGCAACGCCGTCGCCGCGCCGCAAGCCGAAACTAAAAAATCGCGGCGGTTAACGCCCAAGCGCTTCGCGTTCTCGGTCGCCGTCGCGTGCGCCAAGCGGTTGCCGGCGTGATTCGCCGGCGAGAGCGGCACGGGCGCAAATTCCCCGTTCGAGGTAGTATCCAGTTTTATCGGCAACCGTTCGCCTTCGGGATCAATTACGTGTTTCATGGCGGTGAGTATAGACCAGGAATTAAGAAGTGGCGAGCCGCTTAGCCCATTCGTCGCGTACGATTCACAAAGGGACTTCAGGCAGATTGCTACGTTGCATGAACACCATCGCGCCCAATGGATACCACGGT
The DNA here is from genome assembly GCA_005879255.1 of Deltaproteobacteria bacterium. Next base: position 4,302 of record VBKY01000321.1, on the reverse strand, counting down.
CTCTATCACATAAATTCTTAGGTTGACGACCAGAAAAAATTGCTTCGAACCAGGAACTCGACATGAGTAACACGAGAACAGCGCTGACCGCTCGCACAAGCTCACGGTATCAAGAGTTTCCGCCCCCGCCGTCGCTCTCCGACCGCCTCGTCTGCACATGGACGCAAAACATACGCGGCGTCGATGGTGAATATCACCCTCACCCCGTGCTACCGGACGGCTGTGTGGATGTCGTCTGGATCGGCGGAGCCGCGCCCGTGGTTGCCGGACCGGCGACCCATCGCATTGTTGTCAAATTACCAGCGGGAACAATTCTTATCGGCATCCGGTTTCGGCCAGGTTGTGCGGCGAGTTCGCTGGGTCTGCCGGTAAATGAGGTGTTGAACCAAGATGCCCCGCTCGCTGATATCAGGCCCCATCACGCGAAATGCTTAACGGACGAAACCTTCGATCAACAATCAGAGTCCACCCGGCTCCGCAACATAACAACCGCACTGGCAAATCGTTTGGCGGTCGCGCCTGATCCCGATCCCGCGGTTCAGGTCGCCATTCCATGCTCGTACGGCACCCGGCGAGACGAGTGCGCGATCTCGCTCGTTCGATCGGTATCAGCGACAGGCAGTTGCAGCGACGTTTTGTCGCGGCGGTCGAATATCAACCCAAGACCTTTCAACGCATTATGCGGTTTCAACGATTATTGAACCAGTCATCGGTCGCTGACTCGGCGCGGCAAACCCTCGCGGACTTAGCTTGCGGCGCAGGCTATGCGGATCAGGCCCATATGTGTCGCGAGTTCCGCGAGCTCGCAGACACGACGCCGCAATCGTTGTTGACCCGTGTCGGCAGCACGCTCGCGATGTCCGATTTATTCAATACGGAGGACGGCGGCGGCGACTAAGATGGGCTTATTTAGGAGGATGTATGGAACAACGAATAAGTCTAATCACACTCGGTGTTGCCGATCTGCAACGTGCTGTCGTTTTCTACGAGCGTGTCGTTGGTTGGAAGGCGGAGTCAAGCCCGCCTGGAATTGTGTTTTTTGATCTGAACGGAGTCATGTTCGCCCTTTGGCCGCACAACGAGCTGGCGAAGGACATAGGTATGACAGGCGATAATGTCCCAGCCTACCGAGGTTACTCCCTCGCTCAAAATGTCCGAAGCGAGCAGGAAGTCGACGCAATTTTCGCTCGACTGAAAAACAATGGTGCGACCATCCTAAAGCAACCTCAAAAGGCCTTCTGGGGTGGATACTCCGGGTATTTTTCCGACCCGGACGGACATACGTGGGAGATCGCCTACAACCCATTTTGGACAATCCAGAAGGACGGGCGCGTGTCGATGAAGAAGGATTGATGTACAGTCATGCATGTATTCTTATCTCTGAACATCACTCGATTCGCCAGTCTTTTATCGAAGTGCAACCACTTCTAAACAAATCGACTCTTATGGAATGTCTCGCGGCTTGAACCCACTTCCCCGATTGAGAGTTCAAAAGCGGGCCGGATAGAGGTCGCGCCTCAGCTGGCCCAGGATTGACGACGGTAAGCCTTTCCGGTTAGCCTGCGCTCCGGTTGGCATGATTCACTCTCAAAGGAGGATTTATGAGACCATTGATCGCGGGGCTAGCCATTGCCGGACTTTCACTCTTTGCCGCGTCGTCCTTTGCTCAGCAGCAGCGCAGATATGAGGTAGATCCGAAAACGAAGTGGGCCGTTGGCGCCAAACAGACGCCGGCTGACGAGCTCAAAAAGCAACTGGAAGCCGGCACGGTGATGATCATCGACGTCCGCCAGCCGTCCAGTTTCGAGAAAGAAACCATCCCCGGCGCCATCAACGTTCCGTTGGATCAGCTCGAAGGTTATCTGAAAAAGCTTTCGAAGGACACCTACATCGTCTTCACGTGAGGGACCGGAGCATCAAGCTCGCAGGCTGCGAAGCTAGCCGAAGGCCTCGGATTTACGAGCACGACATTTTGTCCCGTCAGCAAGTGGAAAGAACAAGGTTACCAGGCCGAACCCGGCAAGAAAAAGTGATTAGAGAAAAGTCTCTTGGTCCCGCCACGTTGTGCGTACGAGTGGTTAGAGGAAAGCGTCAGCCATGTCGCCGCCTGTCTCGCCCACCGGGTCGGCGTTACCATCCTGGTCGATTCGATGATCCCGTACACGCGCGGTATCCTGCGTGACTACGGCTTGACGTCGCTCGTCACCGGCATCAAAGCCCTCGGCATGTACGAGACCGGCGATCTGGCAACGAGCAAACGCGGAGTGTAAGACCGGGGTGACAGCCGAACGAGGAAAGGTTTGCCCGACGCGCAAGGAAGCGCTATTGTCCAATCAAATCGATAATCGGGAGGACTGACCATGGCCGACACAAACCCCAACTACTCCACGCCGAGCATAATTCGCTCAGTGACATCTTATCCCGCCCGTCGCGGCTTCAAGCAGGGGCCCGTCGATCCCTCGCTTGACTACGTGATCGGCGTCGACGACGCGATCGACATCCACTGCCATGCGCATGAGGGACAGCAGGATGCGCTCGGCGTCGCCAAGCTCGCCTCGAAAAGCGGTATGATGGGGATACTCTACAAGACGATCGTGGGACGAAAAGATCCGGCGGCGGCGGTTAACGCCGTGCGTAGCGCGCTGGAATCCTGGTGCGAGGAGAAGGGTTTGACCTCGGTGCATGTCTGGGCGGGTAGCTCGATCACACAGGGTTTTCTCTCAAAGATCGAGGCGGGGTGGTCGGCTAAGATGCTCAAAGCCGGCGTCGTCGGCCTGTGGATGCCCAACAACACCTCAGCCAATACGCTCTCGGTCGTCGGCGGCAAGCCCATCGCTTGGGACAAGACCGCCGATCCGAACGCCCACACAGAACCTCTGTCCTGGTCCGACTCGCTTAAATACGGCCACTACGTTCTAGACGACAAGGAGCAGCTCTTACCGGAGATCGAAGAAATCTTCCGCATGGCCCACGACCATGGCGCGGCGATCTTTTTTGGCCATCCGAGCAAGCAGGAGTTCCGCGCGATGGCGGAGTTCAGTCACAAGATCGGCTTCAAAAAGGGCGTCGTCGACCATCCTTTCAGCCCGTTTGTCAATTTGACCATCGAGGAAATGAAGGAGGCGGCCGCGGCCGGCCTATGGCTGAACTTCACCTACGACGAATTGTCGCCGCTGCTCGGCATCGACCCGGCCAACATGTATAAGGCCATTCGTACGGTCGGTCCCGAGCACTGCACGCTCTCGTCGGACGCGGGCGAGCCGCTGTTTCCGAATTCGGTCGAGTCGCTCCGTCTGCTGCGCGGCCACATGGCGGCGTTTGGCTGCACGCCGGACGAGATCTATACGATGTGCACTGTGAACCCGTCCTTCATCGTTGGACTGAACCTGACGACAACCCAACGGGCAAGCGCGGCATAATAGCGCTCGCCGTTGCTTAATTCGGATCAGTTCCAGTCGTTCCAAACGTTCAAATCGTTCAAGCCTCCTCCTTCATCCTCCCCCGCGTCGGCGGGGGTGGAAAGAGATGGGGGGAATTAAACCGGCTGTATAACCTGCAACGTTTGGAACAAATGGAATTTTTCGCAAAGTTCAAAAGTTCAAGGAGCGGCACGGTCGGGTTTTTACATTCGTTGCATCGAAGGTAGCGCGCGAAAACCCACCTCGAGTTGTCGCTGATAATTTGTTTTTCACACTATCGATCCCTTTCCAGCTGCTGCTGCTCGCGCTGCTCTCGCTTCTGCCTTAGGAGATCCAGCAGCCGCTCCTTCTCAAGTTGTCTTTCCAGCCTCCTCTGCTCTTGCGCATCCTCTACTCGATCTCTCTCGCGTTGCGTTTGGTCGAATCGCGGTGCTTCACGCTCTAGCTCGCGGCGTGGCGGAGGAGCCGGCAAAGCTGCTGGTCTGTCTTTTTCTCCAAGCCACCAACCTCTGAGCGCGTCAAACAACCATTCTTTGGCCGCGTCGAAATACGGGTCAAAGATAGAATCGCCCGGTCTTGCATACGGGAAGCGGGCGCCGCCGTCGATTAGTCGCGCATCGAGAATGTGCTGAAAAAAATCTCCGACCAGCAGCACTGCGTTGTGCCCGCCCTCGCCCCAATAGTTACTGCGCATCGTGACGCGCGCGTCGTTGAAGCCGACCCACGCCCCGGCGACGAGCCGCGGATGCATCAAAATGAACCAGCCGTCGGTATTTTTTTGCGTGGTGCCGGTTTTCCCCGCGACATCGGCGCGCACGCCGAACCGCGCGCGTACCGCCTGCCCGGTGCCTAGATCGACAGCGTCGCGCAGCATGTTGATCAA
>VBKY01000320.1 GCA_005879255.1 Deltaproteobacteria bacterium | reverse complement strand
TAAGCCGACGCCACGGGCAACGCCGGTAGCGACAATCTCCCCGATCCCGACGTGCTCGCCCAGGAAATCGTCGAAGACCTCGAAGCTTCCCAGACTCTCTACCTCTTTCCCCGGCAGCAAAACGTATTGCGATAGCAACTAGCGTTACTAATGAATAGAATGAAAAGCCTGATCCCGCACAAGAACCCTGAGCGGTGGCCTGTGAGCCGTGAATTCGTGATAAACCGGTAAGTGATTGACCGGCCTCATGGCCTATTCCCCCGGATGGAGGTCTACCGCAGGATGATGCCCATGAATTTTCTGTCGGATGGTGCGAGGGGACGCGCAGGTCGTGGAAGAACGTCTCAAGAATCAAAACCGCATGACTGTTAAGGGATTTGCTTGAATGAAACCAGCAACACCCAAGCAAGTTGCGGCCATCGTTTTCGGAGTCGTTCTGGGTTTCGGGCTCGGTATCGGCAGCTACACTTTTCTTTATGCCAAGGGCTGGTCGTATTTGACCAATGACCCGGCGGCCTGCGCCAACTGCCACATCATGCGAGAACACTACGATGCGTGGATCAAGTCGAGCCATCGCGCGGTCGCCACTTGTAATGATTGTCACACGCCGCACAACTTTTTCGGGAAATATTATGTCAAGGCAGATCACGGCTTCTGGCACTCCTATGCGTTCACCACAGGAAACTTTCACGAGCCAATTCAAATGAAGGAGCGAAGCCGTTCGGTTACTGAAACGGCGTGTCGCAATTGCCATCAAGAAATTGTCCACGCCATAGAAGCCATGCAAAGCAACGGCGGGCGGTTATCCTGCATTCGTTGTCATGGCTCCGTGGGGCATCTAATGTGACCTAATCAAGAAAAGGACGGTCTTCAATTCATGATCGCACAAACCAATCCGCCCGAACGGCCGTTTAATTGGCTGAGGTTCCTTGTGTTTGTCGGTGTCGCGGCTCTCATGACCGCTGGCATCGCTGCGCTGCTTGTCAATATCTTCGAGCGCAAACAGGAGGCGCGCAATCCTTTCTATCGGGTGGTCGAGCTTACGGACGATACCGAAGATCCCGCTGTGTGGGGCAAGAATTTTCCTGCGCAGTACGACGACTATCGCCGCACGGTGGATCAGGTGCGCACCCGCTTCGGCGGCAGCGAAGCCTTGCCGCGTGCCCCGACGAAAGCTGATCCACGCTCGGTCGTTGCGCAATCGAAGATCGAAGAAGACCCGCGCTTGAAGATCATGTGGGCCGGTTATGCGTTCGCCAAAGATTTTCGTGAAGAGCGCGGCCATGCCTACATGCTCGATGACCAGATCTTCACCGAGCGCCAGCAGGTCGTCAAACAGCCCGGCACGTGCATCCAGTGCCACGCCTCCATCTACGTGCCCTACAAGAAAGCGGGCAACGGCGACCTCATCAAAGGTTTCGAGAAGATGAATCAGATGCCTTACTTCGAAGCACGCAAACTAGTGACGCATCCCGTCGCGTGCATTGATTGCCACGATCCAAGCAGCATGCAGTTGCGCGTTACTCGTCCAGGGTTCATCGAAGGCATTCGCGCTTTCAAGGCCACGCAAGGCATTCAGAACTACGATGTCAACAAGCAGGCGACGCGCCAGGAGATGCGCGCCTATGTCTGCGGCCAGTGCCACGTCGAGTATTACTTCAAAGGGCCGGAGAAGCGGCTGGTCTATCCGTGGGCGAAGGGTTTGAAGGTCGAAGAGATTCTAGCTTATTACGACGAGGCGAAGTTCAAGGACTGGACGCACGCTGACACGGGCGCGCCTGTGCTTAAAGCGCAACACCCGGAGTTCGAGATGTGGAATCAAGGCATCCACGCGCGTTCCGGCGTGACCTGCGCCGATTGCCACATGCCCTACAAGCGCGAAGGCGCGCTGAAGATCAGCGACCATCACGTGCGCAGTCCGGTGCTCAATATCAATCGCGCCTGCCAGACCTGCCACAAGTGGCCGGAGGAAGAGCTCAAGGGGCGCGTCGAGACTATTCAGGAGCGCACCTTTAAGATGCGCAATCTGGCGATGGATGCGCTGATGGATTTGATCAGGGATCTGAAGGTGGCGAAGGCGGCGGCCAAGACGGATACTGAGCTAGCGACCGCGCAAGACTTCCAGCGCAAGGCGCAGTTTTACCTGGACTTCGTCGAAGCTGAAAACTCCACCGGCTTTCACGCGCCGCAGGAAGCTGTGCGGATTCTCGGCGAGTCCATTAACTTCTCGCGGCAAGGTCAGATTGTGCTGCGCGACGGGAAAACTAGCGCACAGCCCGCACGAGGCGCCAAGCACTGAGATGACAGTTTGGCGACCGTCTTTCTCCGCCTGAACACGGTGCGCCAAACGACCAACTAGAGGTTGACTATGAGCAATGAAGACGTTGAAAGCGGTTTGAGCCGCCGCGACCTGTTGCGAATTCTGGCGGGCGTGGCCGCGGCCAACGGCCTGGGAGCCGCCACGTGGGGCGCGTTGGAGGCGCTAGTCCCCGCGGAAAGCGCTGACACCTGGCACAAATCGGTCTGCCGATTTTGCGGCACGGGCTGCGGTGTGCTCGTCGGAATGAGCGATGGCCGCGTGACCGATATTCGCGGCGATGAGATCGCGCACAACAAAGGCGTGCTTTGCGTCAAAGGCTCGATGCTGCGCGCGTTGCCGTATGTGAAAGGCCGGCTCACGACGCCGAAAGTCCGCCGCGACGGCAAGCTCGTCGACGCACCGTGGGACGAGGCGATGTCGCTTGTCGCGCAGAGATTCAAAGAGGCGATCGCCGAATCAGGGCCGGATGCGGTTGCGTTCTATGGCTCCGGCCAGCTCGTCACCGAAGAGTCCTATACCGCGAACAAACTCTTCAAGGCAGGCATTCGCACCAACAACGTCGACGGCAATCCGCGCCTGTGCATGGCTTCGGCAGCGACGGGCTACACACAGGTTTATGGCAAAGACGAACCTCCGGGAAGCTACGAAGACATCGATCATGCCGATTGCATCTTCATCATCGGCGCGAATCCCTTCGAATGCCATCCGCCTCTGTTTGAGCGCGCGCAACAGCGCCGGCGCGCAAACCAAGACGTCAAACTCATCGTCGTTGATCCGCGCCGCACGCTGACCGCTGAGCGCGCGGACATTCACCTGGCGCCGACTCCCGGCTCGGATTTGCTTCTGCTCAACGCCATGGCGCAGGTCATCTGCGCAGAAGGGCTCGTCGATACGGGCTTCATCGAAAGGCACGTGCGCTTCAGCGACGGGCAGAAGACAGTTGATCTGGCCGCGTTCAAGGCCTTTCTCGAACCCTACAAGCCTGAAACCGTCGCCGCAGAGCTGGGCGTGGCCGCAAGTCAAATCCGCGAAATCGCGTTTCTCTTTGCGCGCTCGAAGGCGACGACATCGCTCTGGACGATGGGCATCAATCAACGCACGCAAGGGGTGTTTCTCAACAATATGCTCAACGCACTTCACCTCATCACGGGGCAGTTCGGGCGACCGGGCGCGACGCCCTTCTCGCTCACGGGGCAACCGAATGCCTGCGGCGGAGTGCGCGACGTGGGCGCGCTGGGGCACCTGCTCCCCTGCGGGCGTCAGGTCGCCAACGAAAAGCACCGCCACGAGGTGGAAAAACTCTGGGGCGTGCCGGACGGAACGATTTCGGAAAAGCCGGGGCTGGATGCCGTCGATCTCTTCAGGGCGATGGAGGACGGGCGGGTGAAAGCCGCGCTGGTGATGTGCACCAACCCGGCGCAGTCGCTGCCCGCCGCGGACCGCTACCGCGCTGCTATGGAGAAATGCTTCCTGGCGGTGGCGGAGATTTTTGAGGACAGCGAGACGGCGCAGTTGGCCGACGTGTTGTTGCCTGCGGCGTTGTGGGTCGAAAAGGAAGGCGTCGTCGGCCAGGGTGAGCGGCGTTATCAACTTATCGAGAAACTGCTCGAACCGCCCGCGCAGGCGCGCAGCGATCTGCAGATCCTCGTCGACCTGGCCGACCGCCTGGGGCACGGCGCGCTGATCAAGTCCAGAGCGCCGAAGGATGTCTGGAACGAGTGGCGGCTTTTTTCCGAGTCCAGCCTGTACAACTTCAAAGGCATGACCTACGAGCGATTGAAGAAAGAGAGGGGCCTGCAGTGGCCGTGTCCTGACGAAACTCATCCCGGCACAGTGCGCCGCTACGTTGAAGGCAGCGACCCGCTTGTTACCCGCGGCGCCGGCATAGAATTCTACGGCCAGCCGGACAAGAAGGCGGTCGTTTTCTTGCGGCCCTACGTTCCTTCGCCCGAAAAGAGATCCGCCGAGTTTCCGCTCTACCTGACGACCGGCCGCGTGCTCGAACAGTGGCACACGGCGACGATGACCGGGCGCATCGGCGAGCTGGCCAGGGCGAGCGGCGATGCCGCGATCGAGGTCAGCGAGCGGGAGGCCTGGATGCTCAAAATTGCAACCGGTGACAAGGTCGAAGTCAAAAGCCGTTACGGCGCGCTGCAGGGCCGGGCGCGTGTGACTTCATCCACGCCTCAAGGCATCGTCTTCGCAACCTTCCACGACGCAAAACTGCTCATCAACCGCGTTGTGGCCGACAACGTCGATGCGGCCTCGAAGGAGCCGGAGTACAAGGTCACGGCGGTCTCTCTCAGAAAGGTAGTGGGGTGATGGAAGCCGTAACGCTGGTGCGCCTGCTGGGTGCCGTGTTTTGTCTGGCTGGCGCGGGGCTTTGCTGGAAGATCGCGCGGACGCGCTTCAACGCGCTGTCACCCGAAAAGCAAGTCTCGGTCGGCAACGCCAGAATGTCGCAGGCCGCGTTCTGGAAGCTTGCGGCGTTTGCAGGCATCGTGGCGTTGCCCTTTGCGACGGTAGCGGTGGCGAATTATCACACCTTTGAAGGCGTGCATCAGGTGGGCTCTTGCGCGCGCTGCCACGTCATGCTGCCGATGGTCAACGATATGCGAAATCCCGCGAGCGGCACGCTCGCCGCGCGCCATTTCAAAAACCGCTGGATTCCGCAGGATCAATGCTACGGCTGTCATTCCGACTACGGTCTGAGCGGAAACCTGCAAGCGAAGATGGAGAGCTTCCGCCATCTCGCGCGCTACACGACACGCACCTACAGCGAGCCGATACGGATGCGCGGCCGCTTCAACAACGACAACTGCCTTAAATGCCATCAGGGAATGCCGCAGTTCAAGGCGGGTAAGTCGCATGAGACGGCGGCCGCTTTGCTGGCCGACAGCTCGATGAGTTGCCTCAACTGCCACGGCCAGGCGCATCCGACGCGCGATCAGCGCACACCCGGCTCGGCTGATTACGCGAAACTTATGGAGGAGATGAAATGAGCGAACTGCGCAGCGAAGCAGCGGCGGCGATTGTCGCGTTCGCTATTAGTCTTGGTTACATAATCTATCCCGGCCCGTATGTGATGGGTGCGTTCATCTTCATCGCACAGCCTCTGTTCGTAGTGGCGGCGGCGGGTTATGCGGTCAAGGTGCTGCGCGAACTCAAGCGGCACGGAATTTTTTAGACGATGAGCGAGACAAAGCCAGCCCACGTTGCCTAACTGATTTGCCGATCTAAAATCAGGGAATCCCTGATTGAAACGAGCACGGTGGCACGGACAGTGGCGCGTGCAAATTCAGGATTACTTGATTGCGATCGTGCAGAACCTCCAACTCTTGATTGCCACGCTTGGCCAAAACCGAGAGCGGCACTTGCTCTCGGCGTGGCCAGTGGTTTGCGCATCTTGAGACATCGTAATTAAGCCCTGCTCTCTACTGCTAAATCCAAACGATCCCCGCGGTTGAATCGCGACTTTCGCAACTCACGCCATATTTAGGCAACAAGCCGTAAAAGATTTGAGCCTCTAAATTGTGTAAAATTCCCTCGCCCGTCATGTCTTGACGGCAGCCTCGCGGGCCTTGTTCAATTTGCCCAGGGCGCTGTACGCCGCGTATTTGTAGACGTCGCCCAGCGTCGGATAGTTGAAGACCGTGTGGATGAAGAAGTCTATGTCGCCGCCGAAGCTCAGGCAGGCCAGACCGATATGAACCAACTCGCTGGCGATCTCGCCGATGACGTGCACGCCCAGGAGCTTGCCGCTGGGGACCTCGAAGATCATTTTGATCATCCCCTCGGTGTCGCCGATGATCTGGCCGCGGCCGTGATTGCCGTATTTGTCCTTGCCAACGACGTATGGAATATTTGCGTTTTTGCATTCTTCTTCGGTTTTGCCCACCTGGGAAATCTCCGGGATCGTGTAGATGCCGGCCGGAAGAATCGGGTCGAGCTTGGTCTTGTAGTGCAGGTCAAAGGCGTGGCACATGGCCAGGCGGCCCTGCTCCATGCTGGTGCTGGCCAGGGCGGGAGCGCCGATGACGTCGCCGGCGATGTAGATGCTGGGGACCTTGGTCTGATAGGTGATCGGATCGAACCCGTCGGGGCTTTCGCGCTTGGGATGGGCGCCTTTCTTCATCAACAACCCGTATTGATTGATCGGGATGCCCAGTTCCTTCAGTCCCAGGTCCTTTGTGTTGCCGTCGC
>VBKY01000319.1:11063-11594 GCA_005879255.1 Deltaproteobacteria bacterium | reverse complement strand
TCTCAGACCTTGCTCTCTTGACAAGCGACGGTAATGGAAATATACGCGACCACAGACTCAATAGGCGCAGGCGCGTTAACAACCTAGGAGGGCTGAAGTGCTGCTGTTGCACTTTCGTGCCATATTTCCTTCCCGACTCCACCGCGTCTTCTATATAGTTTGTGTAGTTTTCGTTTGTTCTTATGTTTTCTTCGACGTCCTCGACCTCGACGGATCGAACTTTCCTAGGCTGCTGACGCCGGTTGCAAGAGCCGCCATCGTAGCCGAGACGCTCGTTGTCATAGAAATTCAAGATACCCGTAAGCATGCTGCTCCCTTGGGCAGCGTCGCGCTGCTGTTCACAGATCTTTTTGAAAAATGCAGCCGGTTTCTGCGGCAGACCAAAGCCACTGGACTCGACTCAGCCCGCTTCCACGGCCACCGGATAGGTCTGCCACGGGATTCGGTCGCCGATGTCTCTCCCTACCACTGATCGTTTTTTGCCGCCTCAACTCTTGTTCCGAAATACACGCAAGAAAAACTTTAATTTAG
>VBKY01000319.1:10512-11054 GCA_005879255.1 Deltaproteobacteria bacterium | reverse complement strand
TGAAATTCTTTGAACGACGACAAATAATGAGACAACCAAAGGCCCAGATAGCGCTGCCGTTTTTCCTGGCGCTGGTACTCGGACTCGGGGGCGCTCAAAAAGCGCCGGCGGCCACGCCAACGCCGCTTGCGGGCGAGACATTCGTGAAACTCATCCCGATTGCGTGCACCGCTCCAAACACCCCGCCAGGCTGCTTGAATTCCTGGACTACCACCGGCGCCGCGACTCAGGCCAGTACCGATATATTCTCCTTCGATCCTTCAACACATACGATGTACTTTGCTGACCGTGTCAACAGGGGAGTCAGTGTAATCAATACGAACACTAATACTTACCTCGGAACGATTTTAGTTCCTTCCTGCAATGTAGCGGGGGCCGTACCGGGATCATGTCCCAGTGGCGTGCTCGTCGCTCCGGATTTACACAAGCTCGTCGTCACTGATCGGAATATTTCTGTTGGCGGAGTTACAACGGACCTCAATCACATCTTTATCTATGACTTAAACTCACTGGCGACGCCGCCGGTCCAGCTCACGGTCGGG
>VBKY01000319.1:0-10487 GCA_005879255.1 Deltaproteobacteria bacterium | reverse complement strand
GATCCGATCAACCACCGGGCTTACGTGGCCAACACCAAGTCGCCTTTTTTCTTGACGGTCGTTGACCTTATCAGCAATACGATCGTCGATCAGATCCCGCTGCCTTCCAATCCCGAGCAACCGCGCTTCAATCCGATCGATGGAATGATCTACCAAACGATCCCCGACGATGGCACCATCGCCACCGGAGGTCCGAATGATTCAGTGCTGCGCATTAACCCAACGAAGAGTGGAGCTGCGGCCATTGTCGGTAAGTTGGCTCCGCCAGCAGGTTGCGCGGTCCGCGGCATCGACATCGATCCGTTAACGAACACGGCTATTGTGGGGTGCGCCCTCAGTGCCGCGCAGTTTCAGCTCGATCTCAGTAGTGGAGCCGTCCTGAACACCTTCCCTGGTGTTACCGGTACCGATACGTTGTACTTTAACCCCAATCTCCGCCGCTGGTATACGGCGTCCAGCAACAATACGAATAGCGGTGTCCTGTGCCCTTCGACCGCGGACACCCCACCGGTATTTCCCGTCGTCGGAGTATTCGCTGCGCATACGTCACCTAACAACGTAGCCACGATCGTAGGAGCCGATTGCTCGGGACGTAATGGACACGGCATAGGTGTCGATCCCATTCACAACAATGTCTATGTAGGAGCCAGACAGTTTCCCGCCAATCCGAACAGCACTGCGACCAATAGTCCGGGGGTGCTTGTTCTTCACGATCCCGCGCCCCTAGCTCAAGGTGAAGTGGAAGAGGCTGATGCCCCCATGCGACCGTTCGGAAACTTCCGCACGCGGGGGACCGTGCATTTTGCCGCCCACAATGCCCGAGCCAAGCTCAACCACGTGCCCAGTGGTAGCAATATCTTACTTAACGTGACGACCACCGTTGGTAATGAATTGGTAAAGTGTACGCGGGACGCCAAACCGACCGATCACATAAGCTGCGAGGGGACTCTCCTTGGTGAACCCCTGATCGGCGGCGTAACGCTCCTCGGCGTGGGGGGAACGCCAATCGCGAGTGGTCGCATCGTCGTTGGGGACGCTGAGTGACTCTGGCGATTAGTAATGATCGCCCTCAAGTCCGTGACAGCAACGGACTGAACCCAAAGCACAAGGGAGGGCGCCTCGCATCGAGGCCCTCCCTTGTGCTTGGGTTGAAGTTCTTCGAGCAGCCCAATGCGCGAAGGTCAATAAGTTTTGCGCCATCTGGAAGTTCCGCGCTTACTTTCGGAAGTCCGTTATTCTTTCCCCTCGCCAGCAGAAATCCCAGAGAGACAATACTAATTTATCTTTGCGCGAAGGTTTCTTTTCTCTCACACCGTTACTGAATCCTCGTGCGTCGCAGAAAATTCTGCCATGCTGCGCGTGGCGGAGCGCCTTTTCTCGCCGGGACTCGCCGGAAGCTTTTGCTTCGGGTTAGCTCGATCGGATCTTAGGATCGCTCACCGGTTTGTCTAGTCCCAGGCTTGTCTCAGCTCTTGGTTAATTTTCTCCCCTTTGGTACGTTCCGTGGAACCGGTCGATCGGGGGTGCGCGATGAAAAACATTCTTATGGCCGCAGTCACGATTTTCATGCTTCTGTCAGGCGCCGTTCGAGCCGCGGATAAAATTAGAATCGGCGTGCCGCAACAAGTCGTGCATTGGATGGTTTTTCCCTTGGCGCAACAAAAGGGCTTTTTCAAAGAGGAAGGATTCGACGCGGAGATCGTTCGCATCACCGGTCCGTCCGGCAGATCGGCTCTGGTCAGCGGCGATATCGATTATTACACGACCATCGCCTTCATCGTCCAATCGGCGATCTTAGGTTTGCCGGTCAAGGTCGTCGCCGCTTATGTGACCTGTCCGCCCTTCGTGGTAATGTCGCGCCCCGAGTTCAAGTCGGCGCAGGATCTCAAGGGCAAAACCATGGGCATCGGCGCGCCACCCGGCAGCTCGCCGGACGTGATCGCCAAGCTCTCGCTCAGGCATCTTGGCGTGAATCCGGATAAGGACGTGAAGTTCGTCTACTTGAACTCACACGAGCGGACGTTTCTCGCTCTCGAGCAGGGGCTCTACGCCGTAGGCTTGATACCGCCGCCGTTCGATTTTCAGGGGAAAAAGCTCGGCTTCAACTCGCTCGTCCGAGCCGACGAGATTCTTACCTACCCTGAAGACGGACTGATCGCCACCGTGAAAAAAATCAAAGAGAAGCCGGACGAGGTGAAACGCGTGATTCGGGCCGGCATCAAGGCCAATCGGTATATTCGCAGCCAGCGCGAGGGAACGATCCAGTTTTTGATGGAATGGCAGAAAGTCAATCGGGAAACGGCGACCGCCAACTACGACAGCGCCGTGCGGGTTTTCAACGACGACGGCGCGCCGCCGGATGCGGGCCTCCGGCTGATCATCGACGAAGCGAAAAAAACCGCCAAAGTGGAGCGCGAAATACCGCTCAACGAGATCGCCGATCTCTCGATCCTGAGAGAAGCGCAAAAGGAGCTGGGAATTAGGCCGAAGTAGTCGAGACCGGGGTGAGAACTTTGGCGTCAGGCGTGGATAACCTGACGAATAGACTTTGCTCGTTTTGGGCGGCGTGGCGTTAGAAATTCCAGAATACTAATTCATCCGACGCCGCAAACCACATTAGGGTCAGGCTTCGATGACCTTTGTTGATTTGTCGAAGCCTGAACCTCTGCTTTCCGATCGCGAGGCATTGCCCATTAATGCCGCGTATAAATGATAAACCACTTCGGGTTACCGAATACATCGAACTCTTCCGCTGGATAAAAGCCGGCAGCCGCCATCCACTTTCTAATTTCGTCCTTGCTCAAGAGCATATCCGGATTGTTCCGGTGGGGAGTCTTGGGATCATCTCGATTCATCTCGATCAGCGCGATCCGGCCGCTCGGTTTTATGTAACTGGCAAGTGCCTTCAGATAAGCTTGACGGTTTTCAATGTGATGAAGTACGTCATGAAAAAACGCTAGATCGACGTCATGGATCGGCAGCTTGGGGTCGCTGAATTCCCCCTGGACCGTTTGGATATTCGCTATGTTCTCTTTTTTTGCTTTTTGGGCGATGTAATCCAAAAGCCCCGCATCGATATCAACCGCATAAACTGTCCCGGACGGCGCGACTTCCTTGGCGAAAGGGAGTGAGAAAGCGCCCGCGCCAGCGCCGATGTCCGCCACCTTGTCCCCCGGCTTTAGCTTCAGCAGCGGCAAGACCTTGTCTATCTTGAGCCCGGCGATCCTTTCGGGCCGGTCCAGATTTTGAATCCATTCTTTGGTTTCCCGCGATCCTAGCTGTGCCTGCGCCTCGGCTACAGCCACCAACATAACGAGTCCCATAGTGATTTGAAAAAGTGTTCGCGAGTGACAATTCTGATGGGGCATAAAACGACTCCTTCTAAGTTACGCTCCCTGAAGACTGTCGCTTAACAGGAAGTTGGCAGTGAGCCCCTGCGCAATTAACCGGATAGCGGAACTGTGATCGAAAACTATATCACGGCCAGCGGCGGCTCTTGAGGAGTTTCCGAATCAAAACATTTCAGGAAAGTAAAATGTTAACACAGCATTGAGCCTCTTATCTGTAACGATGACACTCTTGTTTTTGGGGTCTAGATCAACGCCGCGCACCATCCTCAATATGCCTTTCGGTCCCCCGATGGTCCACCGCGGGGGTACATCTCCGTTGTCTTGGGTGCTCCACACTCCGACAAAGCATTCATCGGAGGACATCTCGTTGCTCTCGCTGCTCGATCCCCGGACGCTCACGACGATCGCGTTTTTGGGTGGATAGACCGCGAAGGGTCCGCTGATCTGTGTGAGGCCGCTGTTGGGGCCGCCGATGATCGCCTTGGGTTTCATATTTCCTTCGTCGGTGCGGTTAAAAATCAGCAGGCGGCTTCCCCTGCCTCTAACGTTGCCGCCGACAATGAGCAAGTCGTGGACGGGGTCTACGGCGAGTGCGCTGGCGCCCAGCTGCGTGTCGGGACCCTTTAGAACTCGGATCGGCGCCACGTTTCCTTTTGCTTCCCGCGGGAAGACCAGAACCGCGTTCCCCTGGGGAACAAAAATTTCGTTGTGCACCGGATCGATCGCCAGCCGGTCGGGATTGCGCAGCTGGGTGAGTGAACCCTGGATCACCCGAACCGGAACTTCCTCACCATCGGCGCCGCCGCGAAAAGTCAGTATCGCCTGGCCGAATTGCTGCGGCACGACGAACTCATCATGAATTTCATCGTAGGCGATGGAGTGCATGGTCCGCCCTAACAGCGTCTTTTGTCCTTCGATTTTCCGAACTGGTTTGGCATTTCCATCCGCCAGCCTGGCGAATGCCGCAATCTGCGGATGCACCACTCAGTTGGGTACGAGAAGCTGTTCCCGCTTGCTGTCGTAGGCCACCGGGTGCGGATTCCCGATGCTCAAGGTCGGTTGATCGGCCGGCGCGCTGCGGATGACGCGCAAAGGCGCTGTGTCGCCGGCCGCGCTGAGTTTATAGGCCGTCGCTGTATGGTTGCCGAAGTTAGCCACCCAGAGCTCGTCGTTGTTGGTGTCGACGTGGATCCCGGTGGGATTTTTCATGAGAGTCTTGGGACCTTTGAGAACTCGGATCGGCGCCACGTCGCCGCTCGCGGAGGCATTGAAGACCAAGATCGAATCTCCCATGTCATTGGCGACGTAGAGTTCGTTGCGCCGCGGATCAAAGGCAATTCCCGTCGGCCAGTTCATTTGAGTGTTGGGGCCTTGAATGACACGAAGCGGAGCGGCGTCGCCGCTGGCGGTTCGGGGATAAACCGTAACGGAAGGAGGCAAGATCTTGCCGGAACCAGGGATGGCATTGCTGAATCCCAGCGGCCAATTCGATTTTTGAAGATTGCGGTCCCGCCTGCGTCCACTGGCGGCCACAGCGCCCGGGCGAACCTGATGGACGCTGCCATGGTTGGTGACGAATATCAGGTCATTTTTCGTATCCAAAGCGATTCCGTGCGGGTCCGCAAGCAGCGTGTGTTCGCCCTGGAGAAGCCGAATGGGCGCGTCTTCGGATTCGGCGGTCTTTTCGAACGTTACCACGGCGCTATCATGTTGCACGGCAAGTAAAAGCTCCTGGTGCTCCTCATCCACGGCTATGCCAAATGTTCCATGTGGGGTTTGAAGCTCACGATCGGGGCGCACATCTCCTTTGGCCTGACGTGAAAAGACCACGAGTGTATCCACCGTGTCGTTGTTCACGGCGTAAATATCGCCGTTCTTAGGGTCTATATAGACGCCGCTTTGGAACTCGATCTTGGTCTTCAGTCCGCCGATGGCGCGCTTCGGCTCGGTTCTGGCAGCGGCAGACGTATTGACCAGCCGGTTATAGACCAGCACATTGAACAGGTTTTCGTCGGTGAGAACTACTTCGTTATTGCTCGGATCAACCGCCACGGCGCTATAAGAAGCGTAGCGGTCGCGGATCATGCGCACCGGTTTTTTCCCGGACGCGTCAGCAAGGGCCGGAGCTCCGTCTTGCGGAGCGGCCGCGAGAACGGTGCCGGCGCTGGCAGGCACCCACTCGCACTTTTCGTCGTCCATTGTCCCTGCAGGCAATGGATCGTAATAGACTAGGTCGGCAGAGCCGGTGGGTTGCCGTAAGGCCGCGGTGACAAGCTCGGGAAGTTTGACATTCCCCGCCACCAAGATCCATCCGGCGATCACCGCCATTAGAGTCAGAAACATCACCCGATAAGTCCATCGCAATCGATAACTCCGGCTCATAAGTTTCTGCCCTTCCGTCCAGGAATCTACTCTACGTAGTTGAGCCAGAGCTATTATATGCGACGCCATGCTGTCAAGATAAAGCTCTACAGTTTGATCGGCGGACGATGTTGCCCGAGCCGCCCGTGCTGGTGGCCTTGGCGTAAGCCCGTGTGGCCCGGCGAGAAGAATGCAAGCCGACGAAGATCGCCTTTAGTTCCCTGACTCGCCCAAATCTTGACAGTCGGAACAGCCGGATCGTATAAATTTCGAAATGGAAACGGATCCGAAACGATCGGGACTTTTGTCCATCATTGCTGCCCTGCTGCTGCCCAGTTGATGAGTGTTACCTCAAGTCCTGGCAGGACTTGGTCTATTTTCATTACTGAGCGCCGGTTGCTTGTTCTGGCTACAGCGCTTGCAACCGGTTTTCCTCACGGTGGCGCTCGGATCGCTCGCCTATGAGAGCTGGCTCGTGCGGCGCCAGCTGCCTGGTTTGCGCACCATGGGAGTCAAGGCGACTCTGGGCACGAGCCTCGTTGTGAATCTCGCAGTCCTAGGTTCCTGGGTCGTGCTATGGTTTCGTTACTGGTAAGAGATTTATCTCTCGATCTTATGAAGTGACATCGGCTGGCAAAGGGATTTGGAAATGAAGCGGGGAACACACATTTGGTTGCCAGCGTTGCTGATGCTGGTCGTAGGTAACCCGGTATTAGCGCAGGTGAGCAAGGTGATGGCGGATGCAAAGGGAATTACCTGACCTTCTTGCGCGGCGGTCATGGAGATCGCTCTAAGACGCCTGGACGGTGTCGACAAGATTTCCATAAGCGTCTCGGAGCAGAGATTCCAGGTTACCTATAAGTCGGGGGCCAGTTTCCAGCCACGGGACATTCGCGACGCGGTGGGGAAAGCGGGAGTGGAGGTGGTGCGGTTCCGAATTATTGCCCGAGGCCGTGTCCATGAAGAAGGCGGTAAGCGGTTCTTTGTGGCAAGTAAAGATAAGTTTCTTCTGGTGGCTTCTCCTAAAATTCTCTCCGAAGGCTCGTTCTCGATTGAGGGGACCGTCGATGATTCCGCCGAGCCTCTCCAACTGAAAGTATTGCAATTCAAGCCATTCAAGTAGTCGCCGTATTTCGGCGCGCTTTGCACACTAATTCATCCCTGCGCGAACGTTTCATTTCCTCACACCGGTACCGTATCCTCATGCGTCCGAAGGAAATTCTCCCATGCCGAGCGCGACGGGGCAACTTTTTCTTGTAAGCGTTGCCTGCCGCTTTCGCTGATCGGTGTGAAGTTCAGTGCCGCTTGGACGTTTTGTTCGAGCGGCGCGAGTTGTTCGCAGCCGATGACGACGCTGGCGACGGGCTGGCTTAGATTGAATTGCAGAAGCTCGGCAGGGGAGGCGCGGCCGGCGCCGTTGCCGACAAGCATTCCCTGACCCATAACTTTCATCGAAAGGATACCCATGTTCTTTTGCAGCGCCACCGGCAGAGCGGAATTCTCAAACGCGGGGATCGGTTCCATTTTTCGCTGCGCAATCGGATTGGCGGATTGCGCTGCGTTGAGCGCCATCAAGACCGTGTCGAAATCGTGGCGCCGCAGGGCTTCCGTCATAGCGGCGCCGTCGTTGTGGCCCGTGATGCCGATGAAACGGGACACCTTCTGATTCTTCAACTCCTGGACGGCGGCAAGGACGCCGTTGGAGCTGCCAATGCGGTCGAGGTCTTCAAGACTGCTCAAGCTGTGGATTTGGATCAGATCGAGGTAATCGGTTTGCAGGAATTTTAGACTCGTTTCGACCGAGCGCAGCGCGCCTTCGCGATCTCTGGGATCGATCTTAGTGGCGAGAAAGATTTCTTTGCGCCGCTTCTTGGAAAACTCCCCGAGCCGCTTCTCGCTCAATCGTTCGATGGGCCGGCGCGTATAAGAGCCGGCGGTATCGAAGTAGTTGATGCCCAGAGCGAAAGCCTGTTCGAGTAGCGCCTGCGCGGCGTCTTCGTTTTCGATGGAGCAAAAACGGCTGCCGGAGCCAAAGGCGATGCAGGAAATCATTTCGCCGGTCTTTCCCAGCCGACGCTTGGACAATGAGGTTCCAGCTGCGCCCAAGGCTCTTTCCGCGGCGCCCAGCACAACGGCAGCGGTAGTGCTTTTTAGAAAATCACGACGTGACCAGCGTGTTTTCATGACTGCTCCTTTCCAATCAGAGCCGAGTTAAAGGCATCTTAATCCAAATCGCAGTAGCGATGCCATCCCTCTTTTTAAAAGTCTTTGTTTGATCGAAGGCCCGTCTACTCCGCGCGGTCTTGTGTGCGGCGCAGGCGATTTAACCGATTCAGAACAGCATATAAATTTTACGACGTGTCGGGGGGCGCCGGCCGTGTCGGCGGCATTTTCCACGGCTGTCTGGGTCAGGAATCCATGGCGATCGGTTTGAGCGGTGCTGGAGGCACGCCGCGCATTCGCCGCCACCACGGGGTGATGATGGGCAGGATGAAAAAGAAGACGGCTACCGAAGTGATCGCTCCCGCGATCGGCCGGTTGAAGAAAATCGCCAGCGACCCTTGCGACATGATCAGGCTCTGACGCAGCGCGTTCTCCGCCATGTCGCCGAGCACCAGTGCCAACACGAACGGCGCCAGGGGATAGTCCAGCTTTTTGAAGACGTAACCGATCACGCCAAAGATCAGCATGTACCAGATATCGAGCATGCTGTTGTGCACGGCGTAAGATCCGATCGCGCAGACCACGACGATGAGCGGCGTCAAGATCGCGAACGGTATGCGCAGTATGGCCGCGAACAGCGGCACGAAGGCCAATACCATGAGCACGCCGATGACGTTGCCGGTGTACATGCTCGCGATGAGCCCCCAGACGAAATCCGGATTTTCTTTGAATAGCAGCGGACCGGGCTGCAAACCCCAGATAATCAGCCCGCCGAGCATCACCGCAGCCGTGGGCGAGCCGGGAATGCCGAGGGTGATCATCGGCAGCATCGCGGCGATGCCCGCCGCGTGGGCCGCGGTCTCCGGCGCCACCACCCCTTCCAGCTCGCCTTTGCCGAAATTGGCGGCGTTTTTCGAGAAGCGTTTCGCAAAGGCGTAGCTCATAAATGACGCCGGTGTGGCGCCCCCCGGTTTGAAACCCATCCAGAAACCGATAAATGAGCTGCGCACGAACGTGCGCCAGTAGCGCGGCAAAATTTTCCAGGTGTCGAGCACCACGCGCAGGTTCATGCCGGTCTTCGTGCCCTGAAAGCTGAGCCCCTCCTCGACGCTCAGCAGGATCTCGCCAATGCCGAACAGGCCGATGACGGCGATGATGAAGTCAAAGCCTTTCATCAGCTCGGTGATTCCGAAAGTAAGGCGCAGCTGGCCGGTGACGATGTCGAGCCCGACGGTGGCGAGGATAAAGCCGATTAGAATAGATACCAGCGACTTGAGCGGGTTGCCGCCGCCGAGCCCCACGAAACTGGAAAAAGTCAGAAATTGAATGGCAAAGATTTCCGGCGGGCCGAACCGGAGAGCGATCCGCGCCAAGACTGGAGCGAAGAACGTGATCAACACGATCGAGAAAAAAGCGCCGATAAAGGACGAGGTAAATGCCCCGGTCAGCGCCTGACCGCCTTGTCCTTGCCGCGCCATCGGGTAGCCGTCGAAAGTCGTGGCGACCGACCACGGCTCGCCGGGAATGTTAAAAAGTATCGAGGTGATGGCGCCGCCGAAAAGCGCGCCCCAGTAGATGGAAGTCAGAAGAATGATGGCGGATGTCGGCGGCATCGTGAACGTTACGGGAAGCAGAATGGCCACGCCGTTGGCCCCGCCGAGCCCCGGCAGCACGCCGATGATCGTGCCGAGCAGGATGCCGACGACCGCCATCCAAAGATTGAACGGCGTGATCGCGATGTGAAAGCCCATCCAAAGATTTTCGATTCCCATCGGTCAAAACCCCAGCCACTCTTCGAGCGGCCCCTTGGGCATCGGCACGAGAAACCATTTCTCGAAAACCAGGAAGGAGCCGATCGAGACGCCGAGCGCGATGAGGACGACCATCGCCCACGAGTGGCGGCCCACCCAGCGCATGTAAAAACCCATGTAGAGCGCGGACGCGACGTAGAGGCCGACGAAATGCATCAAGAAGACGGCGGCGACGGCCGGCCAGAGCACTTTGAGAACCGGGGCAAGCTGCTCGCGGCTGACGAAGCTCTTGCCCTGACCACCCCGCGCGGCCTGTACGAAAATCACGCCGCACACGACGACCATGATCAAGGCCAGCCAGAATGGAAAGAATCCACTTCTAGGCCCGTCCGGCCCCCACCCGAAGCCGAGCCGAACGGCATCGAAAAGGACGACGCCGCCGAGAAGCATCAACACCGATGCCGTAACGAGTTCTGCGGCGCGCATCGGATCTACTTCTTAAGCAGACCGCCTTTGGCCATCAGGTCGCGATGGAGCTTTTCATTCTACTCCACCCACTTCACATATTCCGTTCCCGAGGCAAAGGCCGGCTTGAGCGCGTTATCCTCCATGTACTTCTGGAAGTCGGGAGTGTCGTAAACTTTTTTGAGGAAGCCCACGTACCACTCGAGGGCGTCCTTGGGCATATCGGGAGCGCCGAAAATGCCCCGCAGCATCAGATAGTGAATATCCGATCCAAGCGCTTCCTTGATGGTCGGAATGGTCTTCCAATCGCCGACCGGAATACGCGCCGTGTCGAACACGCCGAGCGGCCGCACAGTTCCGTTCTTCCAGTGGCTCACGCACTCTGCCGGATTGTTGA
>VBKY01000318.1 GCA_005879255.1 Deltaproteobacteria bacterium | reverse complement strand
GGCGAGAGATCGATGATGAAACATTGAAACGAGCAGCGGTGATCGGCATCGCGTCGCGCGAGTTGGCCATACAAGACCAACAGGGAGATATCTACGATCAAGTACAGGCCGGACAATTGACCTGGGACGACGTTGTCGAGCTGCGGGATATTGTCAGCGGCAAGGAGCAACGTCGGCGCGATCTAGCTGACGTTACGGTGTTCAAGAACAACGGTGGGCAAGGCATCGCCGAGTTGGCGATTGCCAACGTGATTTTCACTAGAGCACGCGAACGGAAACTCGGCGTCGAAATATCGTGGGGCGAAGGGTACTAGCAAGGAGGCGTCATGGCGAAATATCTTACACGCTTGCTATCGGTGATGCTGCTGTTGAATCTCGGTCTCTGTTCATCCGCTTCCGCCCAGCTGACGAAACTTAAAGCCGCCTATTCCGCTGAGAGCTCTTGGTCGTTGGCCACGTGGGTCGCCTATGACGGCGGCTTCTTCAAAAAGTATGGACTCGATGTCGATCTTGTTTTGATTCGCAGTGCGGCGACGATTACGGCTGCGTTGCTCGCAGGCGAGGCACCGATGATTCAGCTCGGCGGGAACGGAACGATTCAAGCGGCGTTGCAGGGCGCCGACTCAGTGAACATCCTGACCCTGGTGCCGCTGATTCCGCAAAGTCTGGTGGTGACTCCCGACATCAAGTCGGCGGAGGATCTCAAGGGCAAAAAATTCGGCGTCAGCCGGTTCGGCGCGCTCAGCGATTTGGTGATCAGAAGATACTTGCGAAATTTCGGCCTCGACCCGGCGAAAGATGTGACCATCGTCCAGATCGGCGGCATCCCGGAACAATTAGCAGCCATGAAAGCCGGCGCCATTTCCGGCGGGTCCATGTCGCCGCCGGTGCTGACGGCGGCCAAAAAGGCAGGCTTTAAAGAATTGGCGGATTTCGAGAGCCTCAATTACAAGTATCCGGCCACGGTGATCGCATCAACAAAGAGCTTCATCCAGCGCCAGCGCGCCACGGCGCTTAACTTTCTGCGCGGCGAAATCGAAGGCATCCATGCGATCAAAACGCAGAAAAACTTCGCCGTTAACGTCCTCAAGAAATACATGCGTATCAGCGATCCTGAAATCCTCGAAGAGGGATACCGCTATGCCTTGCGCTTTATCCAACCCCGGCCGTTTCCGACGTTGGACGAGACCAGAGCAGTTCTCGACGAACTGAAACGGCCAGAGGCTAGGCCGGAAAACTTCGTGGATCTGAGCTTGATGCAAGAACTCGAGAAGGAGAGGTTTTTCGATAAGCTCAAATAGCGGAGTTATCAGTTGTCATCCCGAACGAACGTGACGGATCTAAGAAAGATTTCTCCCGGCGGTCGAAATGACAAAGATGTATTAGCGAGATAGTCGCACTACTGCGACACCGATCCGAGCCACGAGTCAGCAGCGGGAGCACGATGATTCGAGGCTAACCTCGATACCAACGGCCGCTCCTACAGACCGTACAGTGCTTTGGCGTTGTGCGAAAGGATTTTTTCTTTGACGGCGGTGCTAATGCCTTCCATCCGCTGAAATTCGTTCAACGCAGTCACCGCGCTGGACGGATCGGTGTGACCGTAGTCGGTGCCGATCACTAATCGATCCTCGCCGCAGTAGCGAACAATGTAAGGCACGTCGTCGTTGGTTTGGCAGGTGACGAAAATGTTGTACTCGTCGAACACGTTCTCTGGAAAAGTCCTGCCGCCGGCGCGGTAGCGGATCGCCGCTTCCCGATAAATCCACGGCACCCACTGAGCCGACGCTTCGATAAATCCCCATCGTAGCTTCGGGAACACGTCGTGTAGTTCGCTCATGATGACATCG
The DNA here is from genome assembly GCA_005879255.1 of Deltaproteobacteria bacterium. The sequence goes on along the minus strand of VBKY01000318.1, from coordinate 8,328 downwards.
TAGCAAGCCGTCACGGTCGGTACGCGAAACTGGGCAAAGCGGCCGGCCGGGGCCAAGCGGTACAGATCGGCGTTTTCGGGATTGCCGTTGGCGATATGCACTGCGATTGACATGTCGAGATCGCTGGCGACTTGGTAAAGCGGGTAGAAGTATGGGTCCGAAAGATGGCGATCGCCTTCAAGCGGGCGCATGCAAACTGCTGCAGCGCCGTTGTCTTTGGTGAACTTAACTTCCGCGATCGCCTCTTCGATGCTCATCGTCGGTACCACACAGGAGTAAAACAAACGTCCGGCGCTTTTCTTTGAAATATCGGCCAGCCAACGGTTCCAGCTTCGGCAAAGGGCGATCTCGGCTTCGGGTCTTGTGGTAATGCGCTCGATCCAAAAGGTGTTGTGCAGCACCTGGACATCGATGCCCAGCTCGTCCATGTGTTTGAGGCGCACATCGACATCGTCCAGTTCGCGGGCCGCCTGCGGCGTTTCGAAATTTCGTCCGGCTCGTTGGGCGAATTCATGGAGCTCGCGTTCGGACAAAGTTGGGAAACGGAAGCCCGCGATCTTGTCGTCGATGACCCAGTACTGGCGGGTCGCGTCTTCGGATGTAGAAAATAACTTCGGGCGGAATTTGCGCTCGGAGGGATCGAGATAATCCCAGGTGCGCTCGGTCTCAATCACATGCGCGTCGGCATCAATGATAGGAATAGAACTAGGCATGGCAATTTCCCTCCCTTTACCCCCCGACAGACGAGCCACTGTCTGACGTTATTGCGACGACGTGAAACTGTCAAGATAGAATCGCATGAGCACTTGTTGCGAATGAAACCTGCTCTTGACAGCAGTATTTTGCCGTTAGCATATGATGAGTTGCCGGTAGTGGTTCAGTTGGAGCGCGCTAGGATCTTCAGGTCAAGAAAGATTCCTCGCTGCCGCTCGGAATGACAACAGACCAATTGATCTGTCATCTCGAACGAACTGAGAGATCTTGAGCTAACTGAACCGCTACCGATGCGTCAGTTCGTTTGCATGCACGATGTTGCGCGCTGAATGATCCGTGTGCGGAGGCAATCCTATGAGAAGCGCCTATGGTCTAAAGATTCCCGAACCCGATCCGGTGCTCACGCGAGTCGGACCGGGCACACCGTGCGGTGAGCTAATGCGCCGCTACTGGCAGCCGGTCTGTTTATCGGCGGATCTCAAAGATTTGCCAAAACCGGTGCGCATTCTCGGCGGAGATTTGGTCGCCTTTCGCGACGGCGAGGGCAAGGTGGGACTGTTGTTTTTTCGCTGCAGCCATCGCGGCACTTCGCTAGAGTACGGCCGGGTCGAGGCCCGCGGCCTTCGCTGCTGTTATCACGGCTGGCTTTACGACGTCGAAGGCAACGTGCTGGAGATGCCCCTTGAGCCCGCGGGCAATCCTTTTCTCAAGCAGATCCAACATCCCTGTTATCCCGTGCGCGAGTTCGGCGGACTGCTGTTCGCCTACATGGGTCCACTGGAGAGAATGCCGGAATTTCCGGTCTACGATGTCTGGCAAAAAGAGGGCGGGCAACTGCAGGCGCGCATGGGCCCGCGGGTGGGTGGGCCGGTGAATTGTAATTGGCTCCAGGCGGAAGAAAATCTGATGGACGCGCTGCACACTTTTTGGTTGCACACGCTCCACAGCGGTCCACAGTTTCCGTCGCAGGTTTACGGTGTCGACCCTGATGCGCTATGCGCTTCGTACTTACGCGGAAGCTGGAAAACGGCAAGCGATGGGAGCTTATCTGGGAGATGATCATGCCGCTCAACGTTCATCTGGTCTACACCGACGAGCCGAAAACCGAACGGGTGCGTGCGGTAACCTATTGCGTGCCGATCGACGACACACATCAACTGGGCGCGAGCATCCGCTGGATTCCAGAGGGCGAAAGTGAAAGTCCTTCCGGCCGCGAGCAACTCGCTCCCGGTGGGCGAAAGAACACGAGCTATGAGTACGCGCAGCGCCACCCCGACGACAAAGAAGCCGTTGAAGGCCAGGGCCCGATCGCACTGCACCGTCTCGAGCACTTGGTCACTTCCGACAAAGGCGTCATGATGTACAGAAGTATTCTAAGAAAAGCGATTGAGACAGCGTTGCGCGGCGACGACCCTAAAGGGATTCTCCGCGACCCGTCACAGGCCTCGTTCGTTACCACCAGTGCCGGCAGCGTTGTTAGGGATTGATCCCGCCCTTAAGTTAAGTCGCAACGCGCCGCGGCTAGCTTCGCTTCACGCGACGCCGGGAAGCGGGCCTGTCGATCGCTTCGCCCCAGCGGGAAAGAAAAGCGAGCACGAAGGCGTTCTGATTCATCGGCTCCACCGCTAGCGGCGCGAGCGCCATCGCCACCGTGAGCGCGATGTGATAACCGAGGGAGCGCGACGCATTAGCGCGGTGGTAAGCCGGGTGAGCGCGGTTGACCCAGACGGTGGACTCGATCAGGCGTCCCAAATTCATTTCATCTGGACGATCTTCGAATTGGATATCGAGACCGTAATGCGCCGGCCGGCGAGTACCGCTATTGCCTGGCAACTGAAGCTCGTGCTCCGGTTTGGTCAGTTCGGGCCCTGGTTCGTTCACGGTTGGGGTTTCAGTCGCTATTTCTTCGCCGAGCGAATGCATCACTTCGCCGCGACTCTTCTCGCTTTCGGCCAGTGCGGTCACGGACGCGGCGACGAAGCTGCGCGCGTCGCCATTTCCACGGGCGCCGAGCGGGAGCCGTTTCTGTCCGCCGGCGCGCTGTTCAACGAGACTGGCGAGCAGTGGAAAGTCGATGGCGAGATCTTCCAGCAAGTGAGCCAGATCTCGCTGCAAAGGCCGCACCTCGCGCGGCGGCGCCTGCTCACTCGATGGTTGCGCGTCGCCCCACTCAGCGAGCTGCCGGGCGACCGCTTCCTGAATCGCCTTTCGAAACGCGAGATAAGTCCCGCCGCGGGCACCAGTGCGAATGAAATCTCCCTTGTTCAATGTCAAGCATGAAGCTAGCTCCGGCACTTCGATCAATCCGCCGATCCGTTCCGGCGCGGCGGGGCTCATCCCGAGCCAATCCCAGCCGCGCCGGATGACCTTGCCGAAGGTGCTGATCGCTAAGCCGCGCAGGTCTTCGGTCAGCGCGGCATTTTCGCGCGTCAGGTAACCCATCGCCGATGGTTTACGTTTGCGCAGCAAGCGAATCTCCAATGCCGCCTGGAGCGGCGCGAGCGAGCGCTGCCTTTCCAAGCGCCGGCCATTGACTTGAATGGCGATTCCTTTGGGGTAGTGCGCCGCGAGAAAATCATCGAAGGCGGGGTCGAGCAACGGTTGAAAGTGCCGGCGCAGCGTTCCCTCGAGAAAGCCCGCGTCGAGCAAAGGTGATAACGGGTTACGGAGCTTGAGGCGGACCGCGGTGCCGCGCTCGGCCAGCAGCCCGGGAACAGGAACCCACTTCCAGGGCGCGCGATGGCGCGACGCCATATGCCAGGAGGTCGCCACATGGCTCTTGCCGCGTCGGGTTTCCGTCAGAACCTCTTCGCAGACGAGCAGTCCCAGCTTGATGCCGACACCGGCGAAACCGATGCCTTGACCGCGGATCTTTGTACTGGCCGCGATATCGTGAAAACGCGCCAGCTCGCGCCGCTGCATTCCCGAGCCGTTATCGACCACCGTCAACGTGTATTGTGCGGGGTTGGATTCAAAGGCAATCAAGGAAGCGCCGGAATCGAGCGCGTTGGCCATGATCTCGGTGAGCATGGTCTCTTCGAGAGAGCCGGGGTAAGCGTCCCGCAAGTCTTCCAGAAGGTGCAGCAGATCTACGCGAGTTTCACCCATATTTTACATTTTCAGTCGTGGTGAATGGGCGCACGTTAAATTGAATGTCGCATGCCGCCACCGATTGCAACAGGGTCTGGCTCGGTTATCGATTCTGCTTAAAAACCAACCGTTCATCCTTCGAGAACCTCAGAGCCAGTCCTGAGCTTGACGATGGAACGAACGGAAGAGCGGTGGAAATCATTGGAGACTTTCCGTTCTACTGAGCTTGCCGAAGTATGAGCCTAGTCGAAGCATTCCTACGGTTTTTCAGCAGAATCGTCATCGGACTAGACTCGCCATTGCGTCAGTGCGGCAAATCAAATGATCATTTGGCCTGCGCTTTGGCCTTGGCTTTGGCTTCATCGATGATCGGCTGAAGTTTTTTCTTGAGAGCGGGGTTCAGCTGAAATGCTTTTTGAAAGTCCGCGTCCGCCTCTTTTTCTTTGTTCTGGTAGGTGCGAATGATACCCCGATAAACATAGGCGTCGGCATTCTTCGGTTGCATAGTAATCACTTCACTAAAATCTCGCGCAGCGTAATCGTATTTATCGATTCTGAGATGAGCCAGACCGCGATTAAACGGCGCTTCCGGGTCTTTTGGATTGATACGCATTGCTTCGCTGTAATCCTCGATGGCTTCTTCGTACTTGCTGCTCTTCATTTTCGCCAGGCCGCGATTGTAGAACGCTTCGGCGGATTTCGGGTTCAAGCGAATGACCTCGTCGAAGTCGCGAATCGCGCTGTCGTAGTTGCCTGAGTCGGTGTGGGCAATACCGCGATTATAGTAGGCCTCCGCGAGCGTCGGATCTCGACTGAGAGCGGCATCGTAGTCTGCGATGGCATCTTGTTTCTTTTCCAATGCCAGGTAGCTGTTACCGCGATTGTAATAATTTTGCGCGTCCTTAGACTCTATCCTGATCGCTTCGCTAAAATCCTTTGCCGCCGCCTCGTAGCGCCGCGCGTCGAAAAGAATGCTGCCGCGGTTGGTATAACTTCGCGCGTCATCCGGGTTTAATTTGATTGCCGCGCTGTAGTCGTTGAGCGCCGCCGGGTCCTGCTTGAGCCGGCGGTAAGCATTGCCGCGATTGTAGTAAGCCTCGGCGTCCTTGGGATTCAGACGTATCGCTTGGCCAAAATCTTTGATCGCTTGCTGATGCTGCCCAAGGTCGTAGTAGGCGTTGCCCCGGTTGAAGTAGGCTTCGGCGAGTTTCGGCTGGGCCTTGATGACTTTGTCGTATTCCTGAATCGCTTCTTTTACTTTGCCGGAATCGTGCAGCTCGAGCGCAGCCTTGAGCGGATCGTCCGCCTGGCCTGGCCAGACTGGCGCGGCAGCGTACAAGAGGAGAGCGCATAACAGCCCGGCACGCCTCAGACACAACCAACCCCCTCCTTTATCCTCCCCCGCAACGTGCGAACCGGGGACAGGCAACTTTTTCGCTGACGTCGTTTGTCGGGGACTGGCTGCTTTTTGTAGTTCTAAAAGTTGCCTGTCCCCATGACCGGTAATCGCAAAAGTAGCCAGTCCCCTGTGGTTGCGGCTATGCCGCAGTGGGCCCTTCGTGATGAGTGAGCAGGGTCGTATCATGTCGTTGTTATCGTTTGCCGGCGCCTTTTTGCTCGACCATCAGCGGATCGAGCTTGGCTTTCAGGCTGGGATCTAATTCGACAGCCTTCTGGAAATCTCTTTGCGCGTCGTCGGGTTTACCTTGGCGCGCTCTGATGACGCCGCGATTTGCGTAAATGTTGGCGTTCTTGGCATTGAGCTTGATCGCTTCATCGTAATCCTTGACGGCGTCGTCGTACTTTCCGAGTAGAGAGTAAGCGTTGGCGCGGTTGTTATAGGTCTCGGCGTTCTTCGGGTCGAGCTTGATCGCTTCGGAATAGTCTTGGACGGCTTGATCGTTTTTGCCGAGGCGCCGGTAGGCGAGGCCGCGATGGTAATAAATTTCCGCGTCCTTTGGATCCAGTTTCTGGGCCTCGGTAAAATCTTGTATCGCTTTATCTAACTGGTTGAGACTCAGGAATGCGAGCCCGCGTTGGCGAAAACCCTTGGGCGTCTTGGAATTTTGCGCAATAACTTCATCGTAGTCTTTGATCGCGCGGTCGTATTGCTTTTGTTGGTAATAAGCGTTTCCCCGGTTAAAGCGCGCATCGGTCAGCTTAGGATTGAGTTTCAACGCTTCATCGTAATCTTTGAGAGCATTATCGTTTTGGCCCAGTTTGAAATAGGCCAAGCCGCGATTGTTGTAAGCCTCCTCTGATTTGGCCGAAGCCTTGATGGCGCGGTTATACGCGGCAATTGCTTCTTTATACTTGGCCGCTTTGTAAAGTTTTACCCCTTCGTTGAAGGCATTTTGGGCCTCCCCCGCTAAAAGCATCGCAGGAGTTGCCAATGAAATCCCGAACCAAAACCAAAATCGTTTCGTTTTAGTACTCATTCCACAAATTGGTTTAACTTATGCTCGTGTCAATGTCCAATTCGCGCCGACCGCCGTCGTTGGCGCTGGACAAAGCGCCGAAAAAGGAATAAATCTCTGAAAATAATAAGTACTCTCACAGGAGGAGTCATCTATGAGTATTACCGCTGCTAAGCCTACTGCGGAAGAAGTTTTAGCCGATCAAAAAATCGTCTCGGCGGATTCACATATCATGGAGCCGGCGGATCTGTGGACAAAGAACCTGACACCGAGTCTCCTGGCCAAATACCCCAAATTTCCGGGGCGCAATGCTCCGGGAGAAAAGCCCGGCGGCTGGGACCCGAGAGCGCGACTGGGAGAGATGGAAGTGGATGGAGTCAGCGCGGAGGTATTGTACCCGACGTTTGGTCTTCGACTATTCGCGCTGGAAGACGCCGATGTCCAGGAAGCTTGCTTTCAGATCGCCAACGACTGGCTGATCGATTACTGCAAAGTTGCGCCGGGTCGATTGGTCGGTATCCCAATGATCTCGCTTTACAACATCAAGAACGCCATCAAAGAGCTCGAGCGTTGCAAGAAAGCCGGATTAGTCGGCTCTTTGATCTGGCAAGTTCCGCCCGAGCACTTATCCTTTACCAGCGACTATTACGATCCGTTCTGGGAAGCATCACAAGCGCTCAACATGCCGCCGAACCTGCATATCCTGACCGGATTCAACTACAGCCGCTTCGAACGGAAAGGGCTCGACGTCTACAGGATGACCGTCAATCAGAAGCTTGCCGACGCCGCCAATACTTTGTTCGACCTGGTCTTCAGCGGCGTCATGGAAAGATTCCCCAAATTGAAATTCGTCTATGTTGAAAACGAAGTAGGATGGATTCCTTTCTTCGTCCATGAGTGGGACAAGTACTACGTCCGCCACAGCCCCAGAGCGCCGCTGCCGTATATGAAAAAGTTGCCCGGCGATTATGTTAGAGAGCAGCTCTATGCTACTTTTTTCAGCGATCCGGCCGGCGGCCGCCTAATGGAAGACTTCGGACAGGACACCTTCATGTGGTCCAATGACTATCCCCACGCCGCGTCGACATGGCCGCATTCGCGGGACGTGATCGCGAGAGAGTTAGGTCATTTGCCCAAAGATATACTTAGCAAAGTCGTCCGCACTAACGTCATCAAGCTCTACGATCTCAAGCTGGACGGCATCAACAATAATTAACCCAACTCGAAAGGAGCTCCCATGCAAGCGGCAAGAAAATTAGCACCTACGCAAAAACCCGAGACACCAAAGTTTTCGCTTCGGACTCCCTACATGAAGCAGGGCCGGATAACGCAGTTGGTCGCGGAAACCGACAAGATGTGGATTCACACCAAGATCAACTATGAGGGCGGCGAGAACGAGATTCACTGTCATCTCGATGAAGACCATTCGTTCATCGTGCTCGAAGGGCAAATGAGCGTCTTCGATGAAAACGGCAACGAGATCAAGGTCGAAAAGCATCAGGGCGTGATGATTCCCAAAGGCGCCTATTATCGTTATCTCAATACCGGCAGCGAAAACTTGGTCGTGATCCGCGTCGGCGCCGGCATCAAGGGCAAAGCCCAGGGTGGCACGGAGATGCGGGTTCGCCCGGACGGCAAGCCGCTTATCGCTTCCTCCGAGGAGAACAAGACCGTACCGCCGATCGAGGATACTCGATATTTCGCGGACTCGGCCGGATAAGTTCGATCTCCAAAGTTAGATTAATTTCACGCCGGCCACTGAGGGATCAGTGGCCGGTCGTGTTTTGAGGGCTTATATGTCGCAAAGCGAAGAAATTTTCTCGTGGGAAACGCCGCCCGAACTCTGGCGTGGCTTCAAACCAAGCGCTTCAACATGGAGCGGTGGCGTGGTTTCGATATTCATCGCGCCTGATCCCTCCGGCGCGATGGTTTCGGTTCTCGAGGCGCGCGCATTCGCTGATCGCGGGCTAGAAGGAGACCGCTTTTTCCGCGAGTCTTGGAGTGCGGCAAATCGTCCGGACAAAGCAGTCAGCTTGATTGAAGAAGAGGTTCTCGAGCTTGCGGCTAAGGAACTGGGCGTCGCATCGATCGCTGACAAAACGCGGCG
>VBKY01000317.1:13518-15609 GCA_005879255.1 Deltaproteobacteria bacterium | reverse complement strand
GATAACGTTCAATCCATTCGCCGCTCTCGCCGCGAGCTAAGAACGCCGCCGCGTCGACGCGCGCGTCGGCATCGAATATGCTGATCTTATCCAGGCCGAAGCGCTCGCCGATTTCGAAGTCGTTGAAATCATGTCCCGGCGTGATTTTTAGCGCGCCGCTGCCGAACTCGCGATCGACGAAGCGATCGGCGATAAGCGGAACGACACGTCCCGTGATCGGCAAGCGAATCTTTTTGCCGATTAAGTGCTTGTAGCGCTCGTCATCCGGATGCACCGCCACCGCCGTGTCGCCGAGCATCGTTTCCGGCCGAGTCGTCGCTACCACGAGCGCCTGTGACGGGTCGGCGGCCAAGGGATAGCGAATATGCCAGAGATTGCCGTCCGACTCTTCGTGTACCACTTCGATATCGGCCAACGCGGTTTTGCAGCGGGGACACCAATTGATCAGTCGTTCTGCGCGATAGAGAAGTTTATCCTCCCATAGTTGGACGAACGCCTCGCGCACTGCGCGCGACAGCCCCTCGTCCATGGTGAATCGCTCGTGACTCCAGTCGCAAGACACTCCCAGCGATTTCAGTTGGTGCATGATCGCGTCGCCCGCTTCCCTTTTCCACTGCCAGACTTTTTCGATGAACTTTTCGCGCCCCAGTTGCGTCCGGCTGATACCCTTTTGTGCAAGCTGACGCTCGACAACGTTTTGCGTCGCGATGCCGGCATGATCCATGCCGGGGACCCAAAGCACACGGTAACCGTCCATGCGTTTATAGCGGCAAAGAATATCCTGGAGTGTATTGTTGAGGGCATGCCCCATGTGCAGGGAACCGGTAACGTTCGGCGGCGGGATCACCATAGAAAAATACGCACCGGCGCCCTTCGTTGGTTCAAACAACCCGGATTTCATCCAGTGGTTGTACCATTTCGCCTCGATATCTTTGTGACTATAAGCCTTCGGCAGTTGCATACGTTTATTTCGTCTTCTGCTGCGGCGCTTTCGACTTTTCGCGCACCGACCCCTCGTCGACGACCTCCACGAGATCGATCACTTGGCCTTCTATGTCCGTAGCTGCACTTTGCCGCTTCGTTGACGACGGCGACTCCACGAGGCTGCTTTTCGGATTAGCGGAATGGTTCGCGATGTTCGTCGTTCCCAAACATTCTGCCAACGCCTTTTGCAGTGCGTCTTTGCTTATCGCTTGGTCTATCACTACCAACTTCTCTCGCGTCGGAGCCTGCGCCACAGTAGCTCCGTCAATCCAAATCGTCGGAGTCTTCCAGTTTTGCACATCGTCAAGCTCCCGCGTCGCCAGTGAGTTACGTTGTCGCAGGGCTGCAGCATCCACGATAACTAAGTCGATATCTTTCACGGCCGCAGCGTCGGGAATCATTTCCATGACTTCTACCCGATGCTCGGGAAAAAGAGCGACCGAAAAAGCATGTTGCAACATTTTGTGCGGTTGTATGACCAATATCCTACTCATGTCGCGTCGTTCCTGACAAACTTGACAAGGCCCTGACCTCAAGTTAGATAAAATCAGCAATCGATGGGTATGAGCTAACTGCGCGAAAGTGGCGGAATTGGTAGACGCGCAGGATTCAGGATCCTGTGGGGTAACTCCCGTGGGGGTTCGATTCCCCCCTTTCGCACCAAGTCGTAAGGTCAATACCTATCATACAAACCCAAGTTTCTCTAATGTCCGTGAGCTCCTCCCTCGTGGTCGTCGGTGACGACTGCGAAGCAGCGGCGCGCGCGTTCGTTGGCGCCCGCAATCCTTACGGTAGGGAAGTAGATTTCGCTAGAGCAGCTTGGAATGTGCGCCAGACTGATTCATCGCCGCGGTATTGGAATTGAAACCCGATAGTCGCGATGACATGAAGACAACAACTCGACCGAGCCACGGGACTATCGATGAAACTATTCTTGATCGCATTATGTGCTTTCATCCTGGCAGCCTGTTCGAAAGATCCAGACGACTCGGCAAAGTCAGGGAAAAAAGCTGACGCCGCAAGAGGCAGGGCGATCTACCTGGCGAACTGCGTGGCTTGCCACAACAACGATCCATCCAGAGACGGACCTGTCGGCCCGGCTATCAA
>VBKY01000317.1:0-13422 GCA_005879255.1 Deltaproteobacteria bacterium | reverse complement strand
GCTTACCTGGCCAACTAACGCTCGCGACTTATGTAAGCCCGAGCGTTAAAAGAAACAGGATTCCGGTCAACAGGAAGCCAAACCACAGCGCTCCCTTTACCGAATCGAGCGGCTGTTTCGCCACGCCTTGAGTGCCTATCAGCGCATTTGCTTCAAAAGCACCTAGGATCACGATCACTATAAACCAGAAATATCCGTGTGAACCCCATGGACCCATTGAGCCCACCATCGCGGAATAATGGCTGGCGGCTCCCATGTAAAAAAGCATGGGAATCGAAAAAACGGTGTTGGTTCGAGAAGTCAAAGCAGCGCGACGAGCGGCGCCTGCGGCGGCGGGCAAGGCCTGGCCACCTGAAGCTACCTGATTGGTCGAGGCAATGACGATCTGTTGATTAGGCCAGATCACAAGCCAAACGTTCAAAAACATTATGGTGCCGATCAAGCCGCCGACGGTAATCGTCACACCATAAGACGATGAATAGAACAGCCCAGCGCCCATTTCGCTCATGCGCATAATGTACATCAGGATACCGGCAAGGAAGGTGACCATCGCGCCCCAGCGAAACCACCACAGCGCGCGCGGCACCAGCTTCTGAATCGCTCCGATCCTGACCGGCGCTTCGGTCTCCGCGAAAAACGGCGTCTGCACGAAATTGAAATAATAAAGAATTCCGATCCAAGTAATGCCCGCCAAAAAATGAATCCACCGCAGAATAAACAATGTAAACTCCATTGCTCTCCCCTCCTTCTACGCCATTTGATGTTTTATCGAATCAAACAATGTCCAGGTCTTGGGCGTTATATATTCGGGGTGGCGCAATTTTGTCAAGGAAAATCGCCGATATTTCAACACACAGCGAGTTTTTTCACGTCCGCGCGCGATGAATTTCGGCTCGCTGCCGAACGATTCATGGCGCGCTCTGGCGCGATTATCGCGGCGCCAAGTCTGACTTGACCAATCCAGTGATCTATGCCATTTTCCGAGCTAGCTTTTGATCGGCGCGCGGAGCGTCTCTGATCCGAGAAACAAAAATCAATACATCGCCGGCAGATTCCAGCATTGCACTCGATGTCGAACGGAGAATTCCCTTGCTTCAGGGAAGCAATGATCCGTTTAGCTGCGTCACCGAGGAGCTGCAACTCGTCGAAGAGAATCTTGTTCGCGCCATCGGTTCCCGAGAGCGCGATCTCACCGATATTTCCGCGCATTTGATCCATGGCGGAGGCAAGCGAGTCCGGCCGATGGTGACGCTCTTAGCGTATTTCGCCTTTGGCGGACAACGCATCCGGGACATCGTCGATATCGCTACGGCAATCGAACTTATTCACACCGCCACACTGCTACACGACGACATCATAGACGGCGCCGAGACGCGCCGGGGTAAAGTTTCCGCATTCAAGAAATTCGGCCTCAAGTCGACGCTGGTCGCGGGAGATTTTCTATTCATTAAGGCCTTTGAATTCGCCGGAAAATTCGACGAGACCGTAGTTCAATGGACTGCGGACGCCTGCACGCTGCTTACTGAAGGGGAGATCTTGCAGAGCCATTTCAATCGCAACCGGGCCGTGACGATTGAACACTACGTGGAGATCGTCAAACGGAAAACCGCATCGCTTTTCCATACCGGCGCGAAAGTCGGCGCGTATCTCGCCGGCGCCCATCCTTCTTTGGTGGACGAGACCGAACGTTATGGACTGAACATGGGCATCGCGTTCCAGATGGTCGATGACATTCTTGACGTGGTGGGCAATGCCGAGCTGCTCGGCAAACCGACCGGGATGGATTTGCGCGACGGTAACCCCGCTTTGCCGATCATTCTGGCCATGAACGGCGGCGACGCGACGGTTCGTAAAACGTTCGACTGCAGCAAGCCGACCGAGGAGCAAATTTTAGCCGGATTGACGGCCATTAAGACGAGTTCCGCGATCCAGGAAGCCAAATTGCTCTCCAAGCGCTACGCTCAAGAAGCCCTTAAATCGGTCAAAAAACTGCCGCCATCGCTGTACCGCAACGGACTCAAAACTCTAGTGCAGCTGATCATCGATCGAGATTTCTAAGGACATCTCAACGCTCTTCCCCGCGTCGATCCTGTAGTTTAGCTCTTTGCTGATGTCCGCTTTAAACTCTCCGCGCGACCGAGCCGTCCAGAACATGTTCGACCGGATTGCGGGACGCTATGATTTACTCAATCGCGTCATCAGTTTTCGCCTTGACGTGCGCTGGCGGCGTCGAGCGATTCGCAGCATTCTGACGGGCGGAAATTCGCTTCTTCTCGATATCGGCACCGGAACCGGCGATCTCGCGTTCACCGCGGTAAAGGAGGCCAGGGACAAGGCGCGCATCGTCGGCTTGGATTTCTCCCTGACAATGCTAAAGCTAGCCCGCGCCAAACAGGTCACATTTACACAGGGTGAAACCACCGCGTTTGTCATGGGTAGCGCTATGGCTTCGCCGTTTAGGGACGCAATCTTCGATGGCGCCATGACGGCCTTTGTGTTGCGCAACGTCTCCGATTTGGCGCTTTTATTTGCCGAGGCGTTCCGCGTCCTCAAGCCCGGCGCCAAATTCGTTTCTTTAGACATGTATCCGCCGTCCGCGAGCTGGTTCTCGACACTTTACTCCATTTACTTTTATCGCCTGGTGCCCCGGATCGGCGCACTGTTATCGAGCGACCGCGATGCGTACCAGTATTTGTCTGAATCGGTTCGCCAGTTTCATACCCCCGAGAATGTCGAAAAGCTCAACGCGCCGGATTTGCAAATGTCGCGACCCGCAAGTTTATGAACGGCGCGGTATGCATGCACGTTGCGGAAAAGTCTCGCAGACACTGAGGCTTGAGAACCAAACCATGCAAGGGTTTTCCAGCAGTTTTTTGATTTTCTTTTATCAGGTCGCATTGGGCGGTCTTTTTGCGTTGGCCGGTACGCCGTTTCATGAAATCGAGCGCGCATTTTACAAGTCGACGGCCGGCGTTCTCTATGCCATCGCATTGCTCGGTCTGTGGGGCAAAAGCACCTTCTATTGGCAGAGTTTGTCAGAGCATCTTAGTTGGGGGGTCGGCCTCGAAGTTCTTTTTCACGTCGCATTCATGGTTTTTTTTTCCTGCTATATGATCTCTCTATGGGGCGAACGACAAGCCTTTCGGGCGCGCAGCTTCGCGTTGTGCGTGCTGACGGGGTTGGCAGGACTTATATTCAGCGCCCATAGCTTCTATCACGCATCGTTGGTTTCGGTCGAAACCCTGGTTTACCCGACGACGTTTTTTTCATCGTCCCTGCTGCTTGGCAGCGTCACCGTCGGCATGCTAATCGGCCACTGGTACTTGATCGACACCGGACAGAGCTTAGATCCGTTCATCCGCATCTATAAGTTTTTTGTTATTGCGTTGATCGTTCAATGCGCGTCTTTTGCACTATCGCTGCCTACGCTTTACTTTTTTGGCTCGGCGCAGAGCCGGCTTGGCATAGAGCGACTGTGGCAATATCATTCGACGTTACTGCTTACCCGCGTGATCACCGGCCAAATCGCGCCGTTAATTCTATCTTGGATGATTTGGCGGACGCTACAGATACCGCATACCATGGCCGCCACGGGATTGTTTTATATAGCGCTACTGGGAGTCTTTGTCGGGGAAATTTTGGGGCGGCAGATCCTCGCCTTAACTTCTCTGCCCTTCTGAGCCCGAGTGATTGGTTTCGCCGCCTGTTTTCGGATAAGTTTTGAGCTTAGTAATTCTTAGCCCGTTCGACGTCCACCCGAGATCGTAACCCACCGGGTCGCCGACCTTTAGATCGAGCGGTGATTTCGCCTCGCCCACGAGAACCACTAACTCATAGGAAAAAGTCAGCTCCCGGCCGCTCTCGGTCCGCACAACGCCCGTGTTGTTTGACGGAAATAATTTAGTGATGACGCCTTGGTGAAAAAAATCCCCGCGCGGCGATGCCAATGGGTCATTTTCTTCCTCGGCCATGAATTCACTCACAATTCTCGATCACCGCAACCGGCATCAAGCTCACCCGGCGATTTGAAAAGCCTACTTTCATTGAAAATTTGACCGGCGGTCGAACAGAAATACCGCGACTAACCGATTGGATGTTTCTGCGAAGCTATGTGCTTTTGTAGTTCCATGAGACCGTCTAAAACCGCTTCCGGACGGGGTGGACAGCCGGGAACGTAAACATCGACAGGAATGATTCGATCAATGCCTTGAACCGTCGCATAGTTGTCATAGAAGCCGCCGCTTGCGGCGCAAGCTCCGAAGGCCATTACCCACTTCGGCTCGGACATCTGGTCATAGACGCGCTTTAACACCGGAGAGAGTTTGTGGTTCACCGTGCCGATAACCATTAACAAATCAGCTTGGCGCGGGCTGAAACGTGGCAGCAGCGCGCCGAATCGATCGATATCGTACGGCGACATCGACAGCGACATATATTCCATCGCACAGCATGCGGTAGCGAAGGGATACGGAAAGAGCGAATACTTGCGCGCCCAACCAACGGCCTTGTCGAGACGCGTTAACACAACCGTCTCCGAAAGGAGCTTTTCCTGCCCGAAGCGTGCTCCGCTATTGAGATTTGATTGTGCCATAGATTTTGCTTGTCTGTTCTAACCCGATCCCGACCAATTTCCTTGCTCTTGCCAAGCTACTATTTTTCTTATCACTAGACAAATCGATCTGCGCCGGCACCTTTGTCACCTTGCTCCACAGACACTTGCGATTGCAGACCGATCTTGCTGATGAATTGTTTTTCGGCCGACTAAAGGCTAGGAAACCTGCAGTGGAAATTTGCACGGCCTGAAGATAATGCTGCAAGCGCCGGCTCGCCTTGAACCCGGCGCTTGCCAGAACAACTATTACATTCGTTTCACAACATTAACGGCTTGAGGCCCCTTTTCTCCCTGGGTTATTTCAAACTCGACATTCTCGCCCTCATTCAACGTCTTAAATCCGTCCCCCTGAATCGCGCTGTAATGAACAAATACGTCGCCGCCGCCTTCTTTCTCGATGAATCCGTAACCTTTCGCGTTGTTAAACCATTTAACCTTGCCGCTCGCCATTATCCGAACCTCCCTTGCATACGCCGCAACTTGGTATGCCACTCATTCGTGCTCGCCCCAAAGCCGATCACGGTTATTTGCTGCGTCTCTCTTCCATCCTCGAAGCTCGTAAGGAATGGGGCCGATTCCCAACGTCAGGCCTATCTCAGACTGAAAAAGAGACTTCCCTCTGATTTTAGGGGGCGAGATTAGGAAAAGCTGGCTATCCTTGTCAAGAAAAAAAAGAAATCGCCACTTATTGTTCGGGCGGCAGTTCTGGCGGCATACCCCAATCGCACTTGTCGATGAGCTTCACGACGACCTGGCAAATCACTCGACCGGCGGCCGGCCTGTCGACTTCACTCCATTTCGAACCATTCCGGAAACTAGATTTCGACTATTGGCGGGCCGGAGCAAGGCTCGCGGTGGGTATCTCGGTCGACCACAAACGGTTTCATTGAGCAACATCCCGGATTCCAAGCTCACCCAGCGCCAAATTATTGCAATGGCGGATCGGGTCCACCAAATCCCGAGTATTTCTTTATGCAACTTTTGGCGATATCCGAGCCATATACGTAATAAAGTACAATATTAGGTTATCTCTTTATCTCATTGAATTTCAAAGACTAAAGTCGAGCAATCTTGACCTTTCATCAATTTTCCGTTATAAATAGCCTAGTTAACGCGATTCGGGATTCGACATCTAAAGCCCAACGCAAAAACTAAGAAACCATTTGATGGCTATCTATACGGCACTCTCCAAAAGGGACATAACCAAGATCGTCGACGAGTTTGCGCTTGGTGATCTCGTTTCCTTTAGCGGCATAAAAAATGGGTCGGTAAATACTCATTATCTCATCGAAACCAAGCGCGGCAAGTTCTTCGCCAAAGTCGATGAAGTGAAGAGCGAGCTTGAGCTCAAGCAAGAGCTCGAGCTGTTACTTCACCTTCGAAAACAGAATTTTCCCTGCCTGCAACCGATCAAATCCAAGACCGGCAGATTTCACCTCGACTTCCAGGGGAAGTATCTGACTTTGACCCGTTATCTCGATGGCATAGAGTTACCCGTCGAGGCGATTACTCCGGCACATTTGAGTGCCCTCGGTCACGCCTTGGCCAATCTGCACCTGATCGGGCGCAGCTACAAAAAAGGCATCGACAATCGTTTTGGCTTCAACCGTATTGTCACGATCTATCGGGAAGTCCGCCGCCAACTCCCCTCGCATCTCAAAAACATTGTGCGGGTTTTGGATGATGAGTTTTCCTACCTCGAGAACTACCTCGATAATAATCTGCCCAAAGGCATCATTCACGGCGATTTGTTCCCCGATAACGTCAAGTTCAAAGGCAACCGGCTCACCGGCGTGATGGATTTCGAGGCCGCTTGCCGCGGCAAGCTGATTTATGATCTGGCTACCGCCGTCAATGCGCTTTGCTACATCGATGATCGCTATCGCATCGACCGATTCGAAGCGTTGATTTCGGGCTATGAAAGCTTGCGGCCTCTTTCACTACCGGAATGGGATTCGTTTCCGAATGAGTTGCGATTTTCGGCGCTGCGCTTCACGGTGACCCGCATCAAGGATTTTTACCTTCGCAACACCGATGATAGCCAGCGCGTCTACAAGGATTTCAAAGAGTTCTATGATCGGCTATTGATTCTTCGGCGCGAAAAGAGCGGCGGCATGGAGGATATTCTCCTGGCGATGGCAACCGGCTATGACTATCGCAAATACCAGAAATCCAAGCCTTCGAAGTAGCCGAACAACGAACGCCTGCTTATCCTACATGCTTATTCGGCAGCGCTGAGAGCCGCTTTATTTTCAATTGACTATCGCGTCGAATCAGACGCACCAATGCCGTCAGTATTAGCAGTGCGCCGCTAAGAAACAGCAGCCTTCCACCAACCAGGACAATATAAAAAAAGTTTAGCTTGACGCGCGCCGCGTTAAACTTTTCACGGTCATCATTGATGCGCCGAAGCACTTCTTCATTTTTCTGGTGATCGAGCTCCTGAAAACTCCGATAAGTCTCTTCTAATCCCGTTCGGGCGGTTTTGTATAGCAAAGCTTGATATTTGCTGGTTTCGATCGCGCCAACGGTCCAGTTGCCAATTCCAAGAACCAAACACACCAAGCCCGAAATCATCAAATGACTAGAGTAGAGCTCGCGCGGTTTCATTTAATGTCTCTCTTTCGCTAGAGAATACCGGGATGCAAACGAATTTTCCACCTGTTGAATCATTTGCACATGCCCAGTGAGTAGCTTAGGATTCTCTTAACATGAGTCGCTACGTAATCGGAGATATTCACGGCTGCGCTGACGAGTTGCGTTATTTAGTCGAAGCATTACCATTGGCTCGCGGCGACCGCTTGGTTTTTCTGGGCGATTACATCGACCGGGGCCCGGACTCACGCGGCGTTGTCTCATTCTTAATCTCTCAGCAAAAATCACATCACGAAATTGAATATGTCTTTCTAAAGGGCAACCATGAGGACATGCTGTTGTCGTATCTCGGGCTCAATGGCCAGCACGGCGACATGTTCCTGGTAAACGGCGGCAAGGCGACCTTTGAAAGCTACGGGATCGCGCCAAGTAGGCCGGCGCCTCATGAAGTCCTCTCGATAATCCCCGCCGAGCACCTGGCTTTTTTTGAGCGGTTGGAAAGCTACTATGTGATGAATCCATTCTTGTGTGTACACGCGGGAATTCACCCGCGAAAGACTCTCGCCGAGCAAACCGATGAGGAATTGTTTTGGATCAGAAACACATTTATCTATAGCTCTCATATGCTTCCTTGTACCGTTCTCTTCGGGCATACCCCGCAACCGACGGTGTTATACGATCTTCCCTACAAAGTCGGATTGGACACCGGACTGGTTTACGGCAATATGTTGACATGCCTCGAAGTAGATGAGAAAGTTCTTTACCAAATCAGCCGAGGAAGAAGGAGCGTCAATAGCACTTCCGTGCAGCGAAAGTGGAACTTAGCTCCGGCTTTTCCTTGAGGCTTGATCCTTTCCCCATCCATAATAACGGTCCACTGGCGGTGTAGCTCAGTTGGTCAGAGCACGCGGCTCATATCCGCGGCGTCGACAGTTCGAATCTGTCCACCGCCACCAACTCTTTCCTCACTAGCTGACTTACGTTTTCGGTTGGCGGTGCCCAATCGAAATTGAGCTCGGCTATGTCTAGAATTTTTTCGACCACTCCTCGCGACCATAACGCTCTTTTACAAGCGCCTCCATCCGCGCTAATGGGACGTCGGAAAACTTTTCGACCGCATTCCAGCCGTCTCTGATGCAGTCGCGAACCTGCGCGGAGATCAAATTCAGATTGGTTATGAATTCCAAGTGTGGCCGATGTTGCCGATAGGCAGGCTGTTTGCCGGGCATGCCTAAATACCGAGCGATCATAGACAAATCGAAATTCAAAAGAAATGTCCCATGTACGAGAACGTAGCGGGCTTTCCGATATTGCGCGTTACCTGAGAATTTGCGCCCCGCAACGGTGAGATCGCTACTACCTTGCATGCACACCTGCACGCCGGCAAGTTGGCTAATCAGGCGACAATGACGCTCCAAGACATAGCGAAAAGCGGCACCGATACTTCGGAGGCGAAGTGCCTGAGCGTTTAATACTAAACAGTAGTTGAGACAGCCGGGGCCCTGCATTACCGCTCCGCCGCCGCTCACTCGGCGCAAAACGGGTATTTGATCCCTTTGGCACGCCGAAAATTTGACTTCGGAATGCAATCGGTTTGAATGGCCGAGGACGATGAAATGATCGCGCGGCTCCCAGACTCGCAAGAGCACCTCATCGGCTGCGTTAGTTTCGTAGAGCTCCAACAGCGCCTCGTCGCAAGCGAGATTTGTCGCTGGGTTAGCAAAGGTCAGATCAAGATATTTCATTAATTTCAGTTGATTTTGCTTGTATTTTGTTGTCTCCTTAAAATGCAAGGAGCACGCGCGGATGGAACCCGAAAAGAAAGATCTCGTCAACGGAACCTGGCTAACTGGTGACCGCGAGAACGGTAAAGGCGGCCAAAACGACCGTAACAAATGGATCACATCGCTGGAGCATATCCTCGAATATATTTTAAAGAACGAGCAATCGGAACAAGCTGGGCTGCTGCTCGAAGAACTGAGCGATCGATTACGAGAATCAGGGCTCAAAATTCCCCTTTTGGTTAACACTCCGTACATTAACACCATTCCACCGGAAAATGAGCCGATTTACCCGGGCAACCGCGAAATCGAACGGCGGATAAAGAGTTATATCCGTTGGAACGCGATGGCGATGGTGGTCAAGGCCAATCGTCTCCATCCCGATATCGGCGGTCATATTTCCACCTACGCCTCAGCCGCGACGCTTTACGAAGTCGGCTTCAATCACTTCTTTCGCGGCGGCGGAGAAAATGACCACGACGATATGATTTACTTTCAAGGCCATGCGTCGCCGGGCATGTACTCGCGCGCCTACGTCGAGTGGCGAATCAACGCGCCCAAGCTTCATCACTTTCGCCAAGAGTTATCTCCGGTCGGCGGCCTCTCGTCGTATCCGCATCCCTATTTGATGCCTGATTTTTGGCAGTTCCCGACGGTTTCCATGGGGTTGGCGCCGATTATGTCGATTTACCAGGCTCGCTTCGTTCGCTATCTCAAGAGTCGGGGCTTGCTCACCGGCGAGGAGCCGCGGATATGGTGTTTCCCCGGTGACGGCGAAATGGATGAGCCGGAGGCTTCGGGCGCATTGACGCTCGCGTCGCGTGAAAACCTCGATAATCTCATTTGGGTAGTTAACTGTAATTTGCAGCGGCTCGACGGCCCGGTGCGCGGCAACGGCAAGATCATTCAAGAGCTCGAGGCGCTTTTTCGTGGCGCGGGCTGGAACGTCATCAAAGTGATCTGGGGTTCCGATTGGGATCCCCTCTTGGCAGCGGACGATAAGGGTCTGTTGGTGAAGCGCATGGAGGAAGCCGTCGACGGTGAATATCAGAAATATACCGTCGAGCCCGGCAGCTATACGCGCAAAAACTTCTTCGGCAAGTATCCCGAGCTGCTGGAAATGGTCAACCATCTGACCGATGATGACATACGCAAGCTGTTGCGCGGTGGCCACGATCCGAAAAAAGTTTACACCGCTTACAAGGCCGCCGTCGAACATAAAGGATCACCGACGGTCATCCTCGCAAAGACGGTGAAAGGTTATGGTTTAGGCGAAGCCGGCGAGGGGCGAAACATCACCCATCAGCAAAAGAAACTCAACGAGCGCGAGCTGCGCGAGTTCCGCACCCGCTTCGACATCCCGTTGCCCGATGAGGAAGTGGTCGAAACGCCTTTTTACCGCCCGCCACTGGATAGCCCGGAGACCCAATACCTGCTCGAACGGCGCAAACAACTCGGCGGCTTCGTTCCGGCGAGAAAAGTCCGAGCAAAACCGCTCAGGCTTCCCGACGCGGCGGACTACGCCGAATTCCTCAAAGGTTCCGGCGAGCACGAGATGTCGACCACCATGGCGACCGTGCGGCTGTTAACCAAACTCTTGCGTCACGATGAAATCGGCAAATGCATCGTGCCGATTATTCCAGACGAAGCGAGAACGTTTGGCATGGACTCATTGTTTCGGCAGATCGGCATTTACTCGTCCAAGGGCCAGCTCTACGAACCGGTCGATCGCGAGACCCTGCTCTATTACAACGAGACGAAGGACGGACAGATACTCGAGGAGGGCATAACGGAAGCCGGTTCCATGTCATCGTTCATCGCCGCCGGCACGGCTTACGCGAATTTGGGAGTCAATCTGATTCCCTTTTATTTTTACTACTCGATGTTCGGGTTTCAACGGATCGGCGACTTGATCTGGGCGGCGGCAGACAGCAAAAGCAAAGGATTTCTCCTCGGCGCAACCGCCGGACGCACCACGCTCAACGGCGAGGGCCTGCAGCATCAAGACGGCCACAGCCATCTGCTAGCTAGCACGATTCCCACTCTGCTGACATACGACGCCGGCTTTGCCTATGAAATCGCCGTGATCATTAGAGACGGCCTGCGCCGTCTTTATGCCGAAGGAGAAGAGTATTTTTATTATCTGACACTCTACAACGAGAACTATCAAATGCCGGAAATGCCGCATGGCGCCGAAGAGGGAATTCTCAAAGGACTGTATAAGCTGAAGGCGGCGGCCAAAGGAAAGAAGTTTAAGGCGCATATTTTCGGCAGCGGTCCGTTGTTGCGCGAGGCGCTGCGCGCTCAGGAGATGCTCGCCGCGCAATTTGACGTCTCGGCCGATGTTTGGAGCGCCACCAGTTATAAACTCTTGCGCGGCGAAGCGCTCAGAACGAAACGTTGGAACATGCTTCATCCGACATCGGCGCCGAAAAAATCCTATCTTGAATCCGTGCTGCAGGACGAGGAAGGCGTGTTTGTCGCGGTATCCGATTACATGAAAATGGTTCCCGACCAAATCGCCCCCTGGGTCCCGGGAGGTTTAACCACTCTCGGCACCGATGGTTTCGGACGCAGTGACACGAGAGCGAATCTCAGACGCTTTTTCGAAGTGGACGGCGAACTCACAGCCATCGCGACGCTTTACGCTCTCTATCAGAAGGGTTCTTTGCCGGCGCAAACCGTCGAAAACGCCATAAAAAAACTCGACGTTGATACGGAAAAGTCATTTCCGTTTTATCTCTGACCCGCTGAAAACCTTCCGCAATTTTTTTGATGGATGTTAAACTCCCGCAGCTCGCTGAAGGTGTAGAGTCCGGCACAGTCGTGAGCATTCTCGTAACGGAAGGACAGGAGATCAAAAAAGATCAGTCTTTCATGGAGCTGGAAACTCAGAAGGCCGTTGGCTCCATACCCGCACCGAGCTCGGGCGTGGTGACCAAAATCCATGTAAAGCAAGGCATGGAGGTCACGGTAGGCCAAACGCTGATCTCGATCGATACCGGATCCGCTGCAGCAACTTCCGCCAGCGTTGCCAAGTCACCTCAGAACTCCGCGTCGACGGCGCCGTCGCCATCAACTCCCTCTCAACAAGCGCGCTCGGCAGGTTCAACTACGAGTGCGGCTACTGAAGACTACCGTTATGAGTCGAAGAGCGGTGCGCCACCGCCGGCGCCGCCGTCAATTCGCAAGATCGCGCGCGAACTCGATATCGATCTTACGAGAGTGAGGGGCAGCGAAGCCGGCGGGCGAATCACTCTCGCTGATCTACGCGGTTACATACAGCGACTCCAACAGATCGCATTTCAGGGTGCGCCCGCAGCGACAATACCTCACGAAGATCGTCGAGCGCCGAGCGAAGCCGTAGATTTTGCCAAATGGGGTCCGGTGCGGCGGGAAAAATTGTCACCGCTAAGACGGACAGTCAGCCGGCGCATGGTTGAGTCGTGGACGACCGTTCCCAAGATCAATCAGTTTGCCGACGCAGACATCAGCGCACTGTTAACATTGCGCAAAAAACACGCAGCCGCTTACGAGAAAAAGGGCGCGCATCTCACCGTAACCTCTTTCCTGCTCCTGCTGCTCGGTCGCATGCTTAAGAAGCACCCGCGGGCGAACTCGAGCCTCGATGAGGCTGCATCGGAAATCGTCTTCAAAGATTACTGCCACATCGGCGTCGCCGTCGACACAGAAGGCGGTCTGATCGTGCCGATTCTACGCGATGTCGACAAAAAGGATCTTTTTCAACTCTCCACGGAGCTTCATGCGCTCACGGAGAAGACCCGGCAACGAAAAGTCTCCATCGAGGAGCTTCAGGGCGGCACGTTCACGATCTCTAATCAAGGCAGCATCGGTGGCGACCATTTTACGCCGATCATCTACGCACCACAGGTGGCGATCCTGGGCATCGGTCAAGGTAAGGCAAAACCCGTAGCGCTCGACGGCAAGATAGCCATTAGAACCATCCTGCCGCTTTGTCTCGCCTACGACCATCGCGTCCTCGATGGCGCAGACGCTGTGCGCTTTTTAAAGGATATAATCGCCGGCATTGAATCCTTTGATGAAACCGACCTCCTGCTAAGGTAGAATTCATCTATGGAACCGACCAATACAGAAATCTTGGTGCTCGGCGCAGGGCCGGGGGGCTATACGGCGGCGTTTTATGCCGCCGATAAGGGGAAAAAAGTCACGCTGGTTGAGCAAAATCGGCGGTTGGGGGGGATCTGCCTCAACGTCGGCTGTATCCCCTCAAAGGCGCTGCTCCACGCGACTGAAATTCTCTGTGAGGCGACGGACTCCGCGCACCGCGGCATCGTGTTTGGGTCGCCAAAAGTCGACCTTGATCGACTACGAAACTGGAAAGAGGCGATTCTGGAAAAACTTGGCCAAGGCCTCAGAGGCCTGGCTCAACACCGGGGCGTACAGGTTGTTCAC
>VBKY01000316.1 GCA_005879255.1 Deltaproteobacteria bacterium | reverse complement strand
TTCGCGCGGCACCGCGCCCATGAGCTTATGCTCCGTGTAGCCGGCGTGAACGTCTTGAAACAGATAATTTTTGCGATGGGTGATGGCGGTGACTTCGATGACCTGGCGATCGTCTTTGGACACAGCGTGGCCGGTAAATTCACCGAACGGTCCCTCTTCGCGGCGCACGTTGGCGAGAATCTTTCCTTCGATCACCATCTCGGCGTCCGCGGGCACTAGAATGGGAACAGTCTTCGCCTTAACGACGCGCAATGCTTCGCCCATCATGCCGCCGATGACGGCGTATTCGTCTTCTGTCGACGGCGTGAAAGCTTGAGCACCGAGAGAAAAAAGCGGGTGCACTCCCACGACGATGGCGATCGGCAACGGTTCATTGCGCCGCTCCAGCTTATTGTGCAGCGTACAGAGGTGCCGGCCGATGGCCATGAAGATGCGCAATTCGCGTTTGCGCGCCATCATGAGCCGGTTGTAGCTGGTATTCCTCACGCCCGTGTCCGGATCAGCCGCGACGACAATGCCCGCGGTTATATACGGCGCCGCGTTGACGTCGTAATGGGTGAGCAACGGAACTTTTGTGAGATCCACGTCATCGCCGGTTTTGACTACTTCATGCACCGGCCCTTCGCTGACTTCGACCGGCGCAATCGGCTTACCCTGCCGCTCGCTGAATTTGGCCGCTAGCTCTTCCGGCTTACATTCCATCGCCAATGCCATGAGCCTGCGGCTCGCCTGGGCGTTGATAATGACCCGCGCGTCACTGCCTTCGACTTTCTCGCAGAAGAGCAGCGGAAATCGTTTGCTCTTTTCCAGCTGCGTCAGCAGGGCCGTAATCTCGTAACGTGGCGAAATCGGCTTTGTTACCCGCGCCACTTCTTCAGGGTATTTGGATTCGAGCTCGGCAACAAAACTGCGCAGGTCTTTGGGCATGTTTGCGTTATCCTTGGGCACGCCGCTTCCGGGCAGGCCAGTTATCCAAGCAGTAATAAGCTAGCCAGATACAGCCAACCCAAAGAAGAATCATTCCAAATATCAACGTTTGCCATAGTATTGGAACTGTCCATGTCGTTCCAGGCCCGCGGGGACCCGCAAGATAAAGCGAAACGAACACGCTTGCATTATTTAACATATGCGTACAACAGGGGACCAAAAGAGATCCTGAACGCAAGTACAAAATAGCCATAGCGATTCCGAAAGCTGTTGCACCGATAGGATTGCCGCCGGAATAATGCAAGATGCCAAATGCTATGGAAGATATAAAAATTCCGATGTTCAAACTCCAACGAATCGCAATAGTTCGCAAAACAATCCCGCGGAACAGCATTTCTTCCACCGCAGGACTGATGATTGAGATGGAAGCGAACCGGACAGCATTCACGATCCAGAAATCTGACTGTTCTGACCAGACTACTACGGCCCTACGCTTGCCCGCGAATTTTGCCGCAAATTCCCCGGGGTCTAAATACGATAATATTAGATTCCACGGCCAAAATGCGCCCAGTTGCACTAAAAACAGCGGGATTAACAAGATCAGACCAGACGCGATATCTTTAAATCGAGGTTTTTTCCCGACCACGGTCTGCCAGCTAAAGCCAACGCGCCGTGATACGATAATGGCTGCAACAACCGCAAAGATGTAATAGACACTGTCGATAATGATAAACGCGGTCGGGCCAGTGGGAACACCTAGAGCACTTCTTAACGTACGCACCATGACAGCGGGCAATACGTAGGACATCGCAAGTATGCTAAATTCTGGAAAGCCTACTGCGTTCTTACGGTTTCCGGGTTCCGGTATTAAATCCACTTTGGCGAGTTTGAAAGCGGCGCGATCTAGCAGTTCCGTATCGAAAAGGCGAAGGCAGCTACCGGTTTAGGGGCCGCCTGGTGTTCCGAGAATTGACAAGGTCGATTATAGCCCATACAGCCGGCGTGGATTATCGTCGAGGATTTTTTTCTTGATCGGATCGGCAACCAAGTCGCTGGCGCGGAAGATGTCGATGGCGTCCACCTCGCTTGAAGCGTCGGTGTGACCGTAATCGGTGCCAATTACGACGTTGTCTTCGCCGGCGTAACGCAATACGAAGTCGAAGTCGTCGTTGGTTTCGGTGGTGACGTAGATCCTGAACTCCTTGAACGGCAACTCGGGAAATCCTTTGGCGCCGGAGCGGCGGGTCGCTTCTTTGACCACCCAAGGAACCCACTGCGCCGACGCTTCGACGAAACTCCAACGGAGCTTGGGAAAAGTCTTCGGTACGTCGCTCATCATCAACGAAAGACAAGTGATGACTGTGGGAATGCGGAACTGCGCAAAGCCGCCCATTCTATCGTAGCGGGGTTTGAACTGATCCAGCAGTTGCGGACTGCCGTTGGCGATATGAACGGCCACTGCCATGTTGAGGCGGGTTGCCTCTTCATAAATCGGATAGAAGTAAGGATCGACCAGGTGCTTGTCGTCTTCGAAGGGACGGAGACTCACCGCCACAGCGCCGTTCTCTTTGGCGTACTGCATTTGCTGGAGCGCCTCGTCCAGGGTCATCGCCGGCACGACGCACGACCAGCGCAGCCGATTGTTGCCTTGCTTCCAGACTTCGGCCATCCAGCGGTTCCACGACTTGCAGAGCGCGATTTCCGCCTCGGCTTTATCGGCGACGCGGGCGATCCACATGGTGTTGAAAAGAATTTGCACGTCGATGCCGAGCTTATCCATATGCTTCAGGCGCAGCTCCACGTCGCGCAGCTCGCGCGCCTCGGGCGCGGTTTTGAGCTCCCGTCCGGTTTGCTTGGAAAGCGCGATCAATTCCTGCTCGGTCAAGGTCGGCGGACGGAAACCGACCGACTTCCCCTCGACGAACCAGTATTGCATGTTGGGGTTGTCATTCGAGCTGAAGAGCTGCGGACGGAATTTTTTTTCGTTTCCGTCCAAAAAATCCCAGGTGTGTTCGGTTTCGACCACGTGGGCGTCGGCGTCGATGATCATCGCTTGCTCCTCTATTGGCAATCTGGTTGGCAGTGTTGGAGTCATTCTACTGATGCCACCGCGCCGGTCAACCCTCGGCGGCACCGACGGTTTGGTTCGATCACTTTACCATAGCGGCCGTGCCCGCCGGAGCGCTTGCAGGCTCAAACCGGCCGCCCAAGTGGCGAGCGAGAAACTCTTCGACTTTGGCGAAATAGTCGAACTTGGTTTCGGGACGCCATTGACGATGCCCTTCATTCTCATAAACCACGTATTCCACCGGTTTGTCGGCTTGGCGCATCGCGGCAACCATTTGTTCGCTTTCGGAGGCAACCACTCTGGCGTCGTTCACGCCGTGGGCGATCAACAGTGGCGCTTTGATTTTGTCGACGTGAAAGAGCGGCGAGCGTGACTTAAGCAGCTCTTCCTCTTTTTGCGGATCGCCGACCCGCGCCCTGAATCTCGGTTTGAAAAGCGACCAATACGACGGATAGTTATTATAGTGAGAGATGAGATTGCTGATGCCCACGGCGCTCACGCCAGCGGCGAAAATATCGGGCGTGAGGGTCAGACCGACGAGCGCGGCATAGCCGCCATAGGAACCGCCCATGATCGCAACCTTTGCAGGGTCGGCGATGCCGCGGGCAATGAGCCAATTCACTCCGTCGATCAAGTCGTCGTGCATCTTGCCGCCCCATTCCTTAAAGCTTGCCTGGATAAACTTTCGCCCATAGCCGGCGGAGCCGCGATAATTCACCTGCAGCACGGCGTAGCCGCGATTGGCGAGCCACTGAACTATGTTGTGATGGCCCCATCGGTCGCGCAACCATGGACCGCCGTGCACCAGTAGAACCACCGGTAGGTTTTTTGTCGGATCGCGGGCAGGGAGCGTCAGATAACCGTGAAGAGTGAGCCCGTCGCGGGATTGAAACGACACGGGCTCCATCGTCATGAGCTTGAAAGATTCCAGCTCGGGCTGCTCGCTGAAAAGAAAGGTCGAGATTTTGGCGATCCGGTCATAGGCGTAGTGATGAACCGGACCGTCATCGGTTTCGTAGGTGACGATCCAAATGCGGTCCTGAAGATCGCGTCGTCCCAAATTTTTCGAATACAAAATCGGCGATTCGTCCGGCGGGTGGACGATACTGAACTCGCCTTTTTGCGCCTTTTCCAGATATGCAAAGTCTGGCGCGATGCTTGGCTCCAACACCTGCCATTGGAGCTTGTCGCGGTAAAATCCGACGGCCTGGATTTCCTGCGTCGTCGGATGGATGAAAACATTTTCGACATCATAGTCCGGATCGGATGAGAGCGTCGTTTCTTTGCCTGACGCTAGATCGATTGCCAGGAGCGTACCGGCCTCGTCGTGTGACCCGCTCATGTAAAAAGTTGTTTCGTCGGCGGAAAAGCCGAAGTACTTTCCGTTTTCAGCCACTTGCCATTTGCGGACGGCGCGCCACGGCTGGCGCGGCGTGTCGCGAACGATCGTTCCGGCAAACGCGGCGGCGACGCGCACGTTCAAGTGCGAGTCGGCGGCCCACCAGAATTGCCGGCCGCCGTTGCGATTGACCATGCGCGTTTCCCCATTTTCGATGTTGATGCGGTAAACATCATAAAACCGCCGGTTCCGTAGGTTCATCGCCACCAGGATATTTTTCGGCTGATCCGGCGCCATACCAACCAGCAACGAGCGCACCCCATTGTATGGCGTCAAGTTGCGAGCCGCGCCGGAACCGATATCGACGGTATGGATTTGCCAATTTTCGTCGCCGTTGTTCTCGCGCGCAAAAATGACATGTTCATTGTCGTAGGCCCAAGTGTAGTGTTGGATGCCGCGCGCGGTTTCAGCCGTAAGCTGCTTGTTGTCTTGCCCAGAGAGGGAGCGCGACCAAATTTGCAAGATATTTCTGTTGTCGCGGCCGAGGTACGCCAGATGTTTCCCGTCAGGGGAAATCTGCGGATCCTTTTTGGCCGGACCGGCGAATAAGACTTGGCGCGGGATCAGCGGCGGCGGCCCGGCGAGCCGGGGCGCGCAACCGGTGATCAGGAGAGTGAACGCGATCGGTAAAAAGACGATTCTTTTCATCCAATGGTTCCTCCTTTTCTGGTCGCCGAAGCTTATCTGAACGGCGCGCCCTTCGGCAACCGCCAATTTTCCTGGGCTTTGGGTTTGTGGTAGGTTGTCAGAGATCGATCGAGATAAGGAGCGAACATGTTCGACAGTTCAAAGATTCACCCCGATATCGTTTTCACCGACCTGCGTGAATGGATGCGCGAAGCCGAGAAGCTGGGGGAATTGAAAACCGTGCTCGGCGCGTCGTGGCAGGGAGAAATCGGTTTGGCAAGCGACGTTGTCGTTCCAGCAGACGATGGACCCGCGGTGCTGTTCGACGAAGTGCCGGGCTGTCCGAAAGGATTTCGCATCCTGATCAATTGTTTCGCCGGCAAGCGGCGCGCGATGACCCTCGGTTTTCCCCAGGGATTGACCAAGCAGGAGTTGAGCGACGCTTATTTCGCGCACTACCAGAAGGACCCCAAGCATATTCCGCCAGTGTTTATTGAGGACGGGCCGGTCTTCGAAAACGTTCTTGAGGGCGATGATATCGATATTTTGAAATTCCCGACGCCGACGTGGCATGTCAACGACGGCGGTCGTTACATCGGCACGGGTTGTTATTCGGTCACGATGGATCCGGACGAAAAATGGATCAATGCCGGTTGCTATCGCGCCATGATCCAGGACAAGAAGAGCGTCAGCTTGCTGATGGTCCCCGGCAAGCACGGCTACATGCACCGCGAGAAATATTTCAAGCGCGGCGAGAAGATGCCGCTGGCGCTGGTGCTGGGCAGCGACCCGCTGTTTTTCTTCATGGCCGGCACCGAGCAGCCGTACGGCCTGTGCGAATACGACATTGTCGGCGGCATGCGCCGGCAGCCGGTGGAATGCGCGCGTGGAAAAGTTACCGGCCTGCCTTTTCCCGCCAACGCCGAGATCGTTTTCGAAGGATTTCTGAATAATGATAACCGCAAATTCGAAGGACCGTTCGGGGAATGGACCGGTTATTATGCTTCGGACGAGAGCGCCCAGCCGGTGCTGGAGATCGAAGCCATTTATCATCGCAATGATCCGATCATTCTCGGCGTGCCACCAATCGGTGGCGGCTCGGACGAGATGGCGCGCTATCGCGCCATCATGCGCTCGGCGATGCTCAAGCAGCAACTTCACAGCGCCGGTGTGCCCGACGTGACGCAGGTATGGTCGCATGAGATCGGCGCCTCGCGCATGCTGATCGCGCTCGCGATCAAGCAACGCTATGCGGGCCACGCCAAGCAAGTCGGCGTGCTGGCCGCGAGCTGCGGCGCCAGCGTTTATGGCTGCAAGATGGTGATCGTTGTTGACGACGACATCAATGTGTCGAATCTCGATCAGCTCATGTGGGCGATGCTGTCGCGCTACGATCCGG
>VBKY01000309.1 GCA_005879255.1 Deltaproteobacteria bacterium | reverse complement strand
TGGCTGACGCTGCGCGCGATGCCGAAGCCGTCGCGTTGGAAATGAAAGGATGGCGCGAAGCCGCCAAAAAGGCTGTCGATCAAATGGCCAAATCGTCTTCCCGCCCGGAGACCAAGCAACGCGCCACCGCTCTCCTGCAAAGCCCCGAATACAATCTGCTTACGCCGTTTTACGATGCCCGTAGCGAAAGGCAATTGAAGTCTGTCAAATATGTTTTACTCGGTGAAGACTTTCTGAGAAAGAACTTACTTTTCGCCGCAGGGGCTATGGCTGCAGGGGGCCCTGCCGGCGCTGCGACTCTCGGTATGGCCAATGCGCTCATGGTGAGCAACAATCTTTATCAGGTATTGACCAACAATCCGGTATCCGCGCAGCCGGTGATCGACGCCGGCGTCGCCTATGTGCGCAATCATCCCAACTCCGAGAACGCCGCGGAGATTTACCGGGTGCTCGGCGATGCATTCGAAGAGCGTGGTATGATCGATAAAGCGATCAGCTATCATGAATTGGCCGGATCGCCCAAAGAAAAAATCGCCGCCTTGAAAGACAAATCAGCGAAGGCCTTTCTGAATGCTGCGAGCAAAACCAGCGAGCGCAGCAGCCGGGAATACTATTTGGCCACGGTCGTCGATCAACATCCCGACACCCCCGCCGCGGCGGAAGCGATCAAGAAACTCGCTGAGCTCGCCAAGGAGGAAAACCAAGGTCTGCGCATGAGCAAGCAGTTCCTTCTGGAAAACCCCGAACTGTATGGCCCGCGCGGCCTCGGCCTAAAAGCGACGTTATTCGACAGCGATGCGAGAAACATGGAAATCGCCGACCGCGGCATCAATCTGGTTAACGACAACGAAGTTCTCGTCTACTACCAGACGCCGTGGGGCGTACGCAGTCAAACTTACTTGCTGTCCAAAAACGCGACGGAACGCTTCTTCATCACTCTGCGCGAGAAAAACCAGCAAGTCGCGCTGGCCGACGTCAACCAGCGCGCCAAGGACAGCGTCGGCGGCATTAAGAATCTGCCTGGCTCCATTGTGCGGGCCGAGCGCGAGCGGCGCAGTGCCACGCCCGAAGAGCGCGACGACACGACACTCACATTGATCCGCGAAGCCGGCGGAACAGGCGGCAGTTTCCAAAGGGTTTTGGACTTCCAACTTCTCAGTGATAATGAGCGCGATCCGGGCAGCAAATACAAATTGCCGCCGATTCAGGGAAGTATATCAGCAAGCCGCTTCAGCATGACCGGCAATCTCCCGACCGGATTGTGGGGCAATCAACTCGCCATCGGCGGAGATCACCGAAGTCCCTTCGCTGGCATTCAGCTGCCGATTCCCTTGCTCGAGGGTTTTATTCCGGTCGACTTCATGGTCCAAGGGCGGCCCGGCGGCGTGTCACTCTATCCGAAAATCCGCACCGGCGGCGACACAGGCGCCGACCCCGAACTGTATCGTTGACCTAGGAGGCTCGAGTTTTGCCGAGGAAAGAGCTCCTTCGCGGTTGCATCTCCATACTCGTCGGTTTGGTGATTTGGGAAATTCTCACGCGGCTACTGCTTGAAAACGAGCTTTTGATCCCGCCGCCGACCAGTGTTATCCGATCGTTTTGGAATCTGACATTTTCCGGGCAGCTCAACAAACATTTCGCCGCCACTCTGATTGAGTTTTCCTACGGTTTTACTACCGCCTGCATCGCCGGCATCGTGATCGGCTACTTCATGGGTATGCATAAGTGGTTCGACGAGATCATGGACCCGTGGATTGCTACTCTTTACTCGATCCCGATCATTACAGTCGTGCCGTTGATCATCATCTGGTTCGGTATCGGCATGATTTCCAAAGTGATCGTCGTATTCAAAATCACCGCGGTGGCTATCATATTAAACACCGCTGCCGGTATTAAGAACCTCGACCCTGTGTGGCTCGAGCTCGCCAAGTCGTTGCGCTTGAGCACCTGGGAAACCACCTATAAGATCCGCCTTCCCGGTGCCCTGCCGTATATCATCACAGGCATGCGCCTCGGCGTCGGCCGGGCTTTGCTCGGCGTCGTCGTCGCTGAACTAATGGCCGCCAACGCAGGCCTCGGCTACATGCTGCGCGATTCGTCGGAAACCTGGGACAGCCCAAAGTTATTCGTGACCGTGATCCTGCTCGCCGCGATCGGACTGGTCAGCTTTAACTTGATCAAGCGCCTAGAGCAAAGAATGGCGCCGTGGCGCCAAAGCGCGGAATGGTCTACCGAGTAAACGGGCACGCCAAAGATTCTCAATCCGAAGGTAATGAACGGATCGGACCGAAAATTCTCTGCTAATGTGCTTAAAGTTGCCTCGGTCGTCGCCGGACTGACGCTTTGGCATCTCGTCTCGGCATATGTGATCAACGACTCGGCTCTGCTGGTATCACCCGTCGTCGTGGTCAAAACCACTTACGAAATGCTTTTCGTCACAGGCGAGCTTTATCCGCATCTGTTTGCCAGCTCGGGGATTTTTTTTTACGGCTTTGTCCTGGCGATCATCGCCGGTGTGCCGCTCGGCTTCGTCATGGCGCTGAGCCCGCTGGTGCGCGATTACATCAACCCATGGATGGCGACGCTTTACACGACGCCGCGCATCGCCTTTGCGCCCATTTTGCTCCTCTGGTTTGGCATCGGCGCGGGATCGAAGGTTGCCATCGTCTTCCTCGGCTGCGTGTTCCCGATATTGATTAATTCCTATTACGGTATGCGCGTGGTCAACCGCGAGTACGTCGAGCTGGCTCGCTCGTTTCGCTTGCGACCGTGGGAATTGTTTTTAAAAATCATGCTCCCCGCCTCGGTGCCCTTCATACTTTCCGGCATCCGTCTCGCCGTCGGCCGCGGCCTCACCGGCGTTGCCATCGCCGAGTGGTTTGGCGCTACGGAGGGCTTGGGCTATCTGGTCTATTTCGCCGGTCAAACGCTGAACGTGCCCACCCTCTTTGTCGGCGTGACGGCATTTGCCGCACTCGGGATCGTCGGCTTCGAAGTGATCCGGCGTTTCGAAGCTTATGTTACTCCGTGGCGGAAAGAAGCTCAGGGAGGATAATGTGGCCGGCCCGGTGTTAGAGTTAAAAAACCTGCACAAGGAAATCCCGCGCAAAGACCGCGAGCCGTTCCCTATTTTTAGGAACATCAATTTATCGCTGCGCGACGGTGAATTTGTCAGTGTTGTCGGCCCGAGCGGGTGCGGCAAGACAACCATGCTGCGCGTGATCAACGGCCTGCTTCCGCGCACTGACGGCGAGATCTTTATCGACGGCAAATCCGCAGCCGAGCTGGATCACGAGCTGGTCATGGGCTTTGTTTTTCAAGGAGCATCTCTATTGCCCTGGCGGACTAGCCTCAAGAACGTTCTCCTAGGCCTCGAAGGACGCGGCGGCAATCCTAAGGGAGCGGAACAGATCGCCCGAAAGTATTTGGATCTCGTCGGGCTCTCAGGCTTCGAAAATCACTACCCGCACGAACTGTCCGGCGGTATGCAGCAGCGCGTCAATCTGGCCCGCGCCTTAGCGGTCAATCCGAGAATTCTCCTGATGGATGAACCGTTCGCCGCCCTGGACGCGCAGACGCGCAATTTTATGCAGCTCGAGCTGCTGAGAATCTGGTCGGAAACCAAGAAAACCGTCATCTTTGTCACCCACATGATCGCCGAAGCGATCCTGCTCTCCGACCGAGTGGTCGTCTTCAGCCATCGACCCGGAACGATCCGCTCTGAATTCAAGGTGCCGCTCGAACGTCCAAGAAGCATGGAGATGCGCGCGGACCCGCGCTCCTTGGAATTGGAAAACATTGTATGGAAGCAGATTGAAGAAGAAGTAAACGCCTCGGGCGGCTTCGCGCAAATGTAGGTCATTTTCAACGAAGGGATTGTCGCATGCTAAAGACCAAAACAACGATGACGGCGCTTATTGCGCTGTTTGTAACCCTCGGCTGGACCACTCCGGCTCTCGCGGCGGACGCCGGGATGTTGAAGATGCGCTTCACGCAAAGCGGCAACACTTCGTCGAGCTGGCCGCTGTACGTCGCTGAACAGAAGAAGATGTTCGAAAAAAACGGGCTGCAGGTTGAAGTGATCATCATCCGCGGCGCCACCAATGTCGTGCGCGCGGTCCTCAGTGAAACCATACCCATCGGCCGCATCAATCCCGACTATGTGATCGGCGCCGCCGATAAAGGCGCGAAGGTAAAAATCATCGCCGCCAACATGGAAAAGATTCCTTACGACATCTATGCCCGTCCGGAGATCAAAACCGGCGCGGAGCTAAAGGGTAAGACTCTCGGCGTCAGCACCTTGACCGGCGGAACGACACTGATGGTTCATGAAGTCCTGGAGAAAGCCTACAAGCTCAAGGAAAATGACTACAAGCTTTTAGTCGTCGGCACTTCGCCGGAGCGCTACGCCGCCCTCAAAGGCGGTTCAGTGCACGCCTCTTTTATGGGCCCACCTTTTACGTTCCGCGCGGCCAAGGACAATTTTCGTAAGCTCGCCAACTTCCACGAATACCTCGGCCCTATTCTTTTCACTGCCGACTTCGCGCATACAAACTACATTAAATCGAACCGCACAGAAATTGTCCGTTATCTGAAAGCGATGATCGAGGCGACGCGTTGGCTCTATGACCCGAAGAACAAAGAAGAAGCGCTGGCGATTCACACGAAAGTTTTGAAGGCCGGCCGAGAGAGCGCCGAGGAAGACTACAAGTATCTCGTCCAGGACTTTCAGCCGTTTCCGCGGGATGGCACGGTCAGCAAAGTTTCGTTCGACAAGACGATGGAGTTAAGAGTCAAGGAAGGCGCTTATCAAGGCAAGAAAATTCCGTCCGCCGGCGACTATGTCGACCCGACCCTAATCGACGAAGCTCTTAAGCTCGTGGGAAAATCATAAAACACAAGCAAATTGAGTAATGAAACAGAATCCGAAAGGCTCTTACTCATGAAATTGGCCTTCAAAATTTTGCTCACGTCAGCTCTCACGTTCACTTGCGCCGTAACTGCGGCTGAGGCCCAAACATTAAAAAAGATCCGCATCGGTTACCCTTCCTTGAGTTTTCGGCAATCGAACGTTTGGGTGGCCAAGGAAGCTGGGCTGTTCAATAAGTATGGTCTCGAGGTGGAACCTATTTTCCTGCGCGGCGGGCAGATTGCAACCCAAGCACTAGCAGGCGGGGATCCGCCTATCGTCAACATCGGCACCGTCGTGCAGGCGAACTTGACGGGTTTTAGTCTCGTCCTGGTGGCGGCCGTGGAGACCGCCTACGATCAGATCGTTTTCGCTCGTCCGGAGATCAAGACTCTCGAACAGTTGAAAGGAAAAAGGTTCGGTATCAGCGGCTTTGGCGCCGCGACCCACTACGCAACGATCATCCTGATGAGACACTTGAAGTTCGAGCCAAAGGATCTTCAACTGGTGCCGGCAGGCCCTGACGCGGAACGGCTGGCCGCCATGAGCGCGGGAAAAATCGATGCCTCGCTATTTACTTCCTCAGCGGCCGCGCCGGCGCGCAGAGCTGGATTCGCCGAGCTGCTGCAGGTGGCCGATCTCGGCGTCGAGGTTCAAGGCAACGGCTTTGCGACCTCCCGCGCCTATGTGCAGAGTAATCGCGACGTGGTGAAAAATGCGCTTAAGGCGTTCGTCGAAGCGATTTATTTCATCTACGCCAACAAGAAAGAAGCTCAAAGAGTCTTTGCCAAATACATGCGCACCAACGATCCCGAGGTGCTCGAAGAGTCTTACAACGGTTACGTTAAATCGATTCCGAAGAAACCCTACCCGACACTCAAGGGTATCCAGTTCATGCTCGACATGCTCGCTGAGAAAATGCCTCAGGCAAAGACCGCCAAGCCCGAGCAGTTTGTCGACTTGAGCTTCTTACAGGAACTCGAGAAAGAAAATTTTTTCAACGAGATGGCGAAACGATATCTGACGAAGTGAGGAGAACCTGGAATATTGGAGTAATGGAGTGATGGGTTTCGGAATATCTCAACAGTCCAGTACTCCATAACTCCAACACTCCAACGTTGACGAGATCGCCAAATGGGAAGACTATTCGTTCTATTGGTCCTATACGTCCTATTTTCTTCAACCGACTTCACGCTCGTCCACGCCCAAGGTCTGAAAAAGATCAAGATCGGCTATCCCTCGCTGAGCTTTCGCCAAAGCAACGTTTGGGTCGCCAAGGAGCAAGGGCTTTTCAACAAGTATGGTCTCGAAGTCGAGCCCATTCTATTTCGCGGTGGACAAGTGGCGACCCAGGCGCTGGTCAGCGGTGATCCGCCGATCGTCAACATCGGCACCGTGGTCCAGGCGACCATTCAGGGCCATAACGTCGTGCTCGTCGCCGCCGTGGAAACCAAATATGACCTAATTATCTTTACTCGGCCCGGGATCACGCAGTTGGAACAACTCAGAGGCAAGAGATTGGGCATCACCGGCTTCAACTCGGCGACACACTACGCCTCGATTATATTGGCCAGGCATCTGAATGTTGATTTGAAGGAATTTACTCTCCTGCCCGCGGGGCTTGACACCGAGCGCATCGCCGCGGTCAATTCCGGAGTCCTGGATGCCACCTATGTTGCGACTTCCGGGGCACCGCTGGCCCGCAAAGCCGGGCTCCATGAGCTGATCCAAATTGGCGATCTTGGCGTCGAAGTCCAGGGCAACGGATTCGCCACCTCGCGCGGCTATATCGCCAGCAATCGGGATGTTGTAAAGTCCGCGCTGAAAGGCTTTGTCGAAGCGATCCACTTCATCTACGCTAATAAAAAAGAAACGCAGCGCGTGTTTGCAAAATATATGCGCACCAATGATCCCAGCGTACTCGAGGATTCTTACAACGGCTACATCAAGTCAATCCCCAAAAAACCTTATCCGACATTAAAGGGCATTCAATTCATGCTCGATGTGCTCGCTCCGAGCCTGCCAAACGCCAAGAACTTCAAGCCGGAGCAGTTCGTCGATTTAAGCTTCCTCCAAGAACTGGAAAAGGAAGGCTTCTTCACCGAAATGGCGAAAAGATACCCGTAATGGAATCTTGGAATGATGGAATGTTGAACCCATTACTCCATCACTCCAGTATTCCAATACTCCAATTTGAATCAATAAGGAGGCAATCATGGCGCGAAAAGTCATTCAACCAAAAACTCTGAACGATCCACGGCCACGGTATTCGCAAGCCGTTCTAACGACTGGCCGCACGCTGCTATTCATCGCCGGGCAGACCGCTTCCGATAAAGACGGCAACGTCGTCGGCAAGGGCGACATTAAAGCTCAGACGGAACAGGTCTTCAAAAACATCAAAGCCGTCTTGAAAGAAGCGGGCGCGACGATCGATAATTTGGTCATGACGACCACTTACATTGTCGACCGAGAGTACCGCGAAGGCTACAACGAAGTGCGCCGTGAGCAATATAAAAAATATTCGCCCACGAGCACGTTGGTGATCGTCAAAGGCCTGGCTCATCCCGATTATCTGATCGAGATCGCCGGCGTTGCCGTCCTCTAGCAATGAAAGTCACGGTTCTCGACGACTACCAGCGCGCATTCGATTCTACGGACGCGATCAAGCGGCTAAGGCAGAAGGTCGAAGTCGAGATTTTCACCGAAAAGCTACCGACGGATGATGCGATCATCGGCGCACTCAAAGGCTCGCAGGCGATCATTCCCATCCGCGAGCGCACGAAATTCACTGCGTCCTTGCTTCGAGGTCTTCGCGACCTCGAATTTATTTCGCAGACCGGTAGTCACGTCTATCACGTCGACATGGATGCCGCGACCAAGCAGGGAATCGTCGTGAGCCTGGCGCCCGGCGGTAATAGCACGACAGAATTGGCGTTCGGCTTGATGCTCGCGCTCATGCGCCGCATACCACAGAGCGACCGCGCCATACGGCGTGGCGAATGGCCGCTGGTTTTGGGCTACGTTCTCAAGGGCAAAACCCTCGGCGTACTTGGGCTGGGAAAGATCGGCACTGAGGTTGCCGCCGTCGGGCGAGCTTTCGGCATGAAAGTCATTGCCTGGGGACCGACGCTGACGGCAGAGCGAGCGGCAAAGTCTGCGGCGGCGTTTCTGCCGCTCGAGGAAGTCTTGAAGACGGCCGATGTCGTCTCCATTCATCTCACTCTGTCCGAGAAAAGCAAGAATCTTTTGAATGAACCGCGCCTTCGCCTAATGAAGAAATCGGCCTATCTCGTCAACACGGCGCGCGGCGCGATCGTCGATGAAATGGCGCTTGTAAAGATTCTTAAAGACAAAGACATCGCCGGCGCCGCCCTCGACGTCTTTGTCGAAGAGCCGCTGCCGAAGAATCATCCATTGCTTGAGCTGGACAATGTCCTGCTCACGCCCCACCTCGGCTGGCCCACGGATGCCGGCTTCGCAGGCTTTGCCGAAAATGCCGCGACGAATATTCTCGATTACCTGGAAGGCAGACTGACCCGCGCGCTCAATCCCGAAGCCTTACAACATCGCAAACCGAATTGACCAGAGCTCCAACACTCATTACTCCAGCACTCAAAACAAAACCGCGCAGGCTCTCGTTTTTCAGTGTACCGATCCGTTCAGCGCGCAGTGATTTTTGCGCTGTGGAAAACTCGGTTGTCCTGGTCAATGAATTCCACCAGGGCATTGCTCGGATCCTTTTTTGGGTCGACGGTGATCTTTGCGAAGTTGAAATTTTCCGCTAAGAAAAATTCGAAGCGCCCGGCAGTTCCGTTTGTTATTCGGTTCAGTGGCGCGGCGAGCGGTCCTGCAGTGATGTCTTTGAGTCCATTGCCTCTGGGGATTTTGGTGATCCCCGCGTAGTGCATGTCGCCGCTCAAGAAAACCACACCCCGAATTTTCTTACTGCTTATGTGGTGCAAGATCTTTTCCCGCTCGTCCGGATAGCCATCCCACCGATCGCTGCCGCCGCCCGCCATCGGCACGGAAGTGGCGACGAACTTAAACGTGGCTTGCGACGCGGCGATACTGTCGAAGAACCATTCCTTCTGCGTTTTGCCCAGCATCGATCGGCGCTTCAGATCGCGATACTGGCGCGCGTCGAGTATGAAAAGCTCCGCCGACTTGCCCCAGCGAAAAGAACGAAAGATTCGCTCCGGTTCGCCGGACGGACACCGGATGGGCCAATAATCGAGAAAAGCTTTGCGACCGATAGGCGCGAGCGGATTACTTGGCTGATAGTCATCTGCCACTTCATGGTCGTCCCAGACTGCGTATACGCTCGTGTCCCTGAAACAATATTGCGAAGCAAGGTCGTCTCGGTTAGCACGATATTTCGACCAAAAGTCCTGCAGTTGCCGAGCCGTGCCGTTACGGTCGGCGTAGATTGTGTCGCCCAGGTGCAAAAAGAAGTCCGGTTGTTGCGCGCGAATGGCGCTCATGACGGTAAATGGTTTGTAGCTTTCTCTCGTATCGGCGCTGAAGCAAAACGTCACTTTGGCTTCATCCTCCGGGTGAGGCGCGGTGACAAAGCTGGCGATCGTCCCCGGAGTTTTGCCGGCCACCGCGGCGCGGTAGTAATAACGCGTTGCCGCCTGCAATTTATCGAGGGAAATTTTCGCCGTAAAATCGGCATCCGACTGTACCGAAAACGGTCCGGTCGAAGAGAATTGCTGGAAACCGGAATCGCTACTGTACTGCAGGGCGACCTCGCTCCTTGGTTCGGCGCGGAGACAAACTAAGGCGCTCTCGTGGGTTACCTCGCCGGCCACGTAGCCGAGACAAAGGCCGGTATCGGCATCGCTCCGGATAAGCGCGGGAGCGCATCCAGACTTGCCCAATAGAGCGAACCCGGTGAGACCGGCGCCACCCAACACACGCAAGAATTCTCGGCGATTCATCACTGCTTTAGCTTAGACGTGCAATCTGTCCCAAACCAGCTCGCACAACCAGCCGGCGACGAAGAGGGAATAGAAAACTGACGGCAATCCGTATAGCTACCACCTTGGGCCCAAAAACGGGATTTCCCACATAATAACGCGTTGCAGGCCAAAGAGCGACCAAGCACTAAGGTATGCGACCAACGGGCCAATTCCCACGCCCATTTTAAAGAGCGAAGCGATCACCGGGAAGTGGGTCATTGGCCCACCCGGTGTAATCCCCCCCAGTGACATACCGATCAAGATT
>VBKY01000308.1 GCA_005879255.1 Deltaproteobacteria bacterium | reverse complement strand
TCGAGACTGACGTATTCGTGGCGTCGAGTCTTGGCTTCTTTGAGGGCGAAATTGAGGGTTGCTTCGAGTTCCTTGCTGATCATTTCAAATTAAGCCTCTTCCATCGTGCA
The DNA here is from genome assembly GCA_005879255.1 of Deltaproteobacteria bacterium. The sequence continues at coordinate 13,464 of VBKY01000308.1, read as the reverse complement.
CTTAAGGGGATATTCGTGCTGGCGCGCCAGGTTTTCAACCAAGGCTACCTTGGTTTCAGCGACTTCATAAGTATAAACGCCGGCTACGCCGATGCCTTTCTTGTGTACATGAAGCATGATTTGAACCGCTTCCGTTTGCTCTTTATGAAAGACGTACTGCAGGACTTGTACCACAAACTCTTTAGTAGTGTAATCGTCATTGTGCAATAGAACTTTATAGAGGGGCGGGCGTTTTAACTTTTTCTTGGTTTCGGTGACCAGCCCGTGATCAAATTCAGTTTCCCTGCGGCTCATGACCGACCTTCTCTGGCTGAGACAAAATTAAATCTAACATACCGGCGCACCGGATCGCAATCGTTTCGCCCTGCCCTCCGATTGCGGCTTATTGTTGTAGCGGGTAGCCGAGTTGGTGGTATAATAGAGTTGTCGGCCCTGAACTGCAAAGCTCCTTTCGGAACGTCGACGGACCCTCAGGAGGTACCTTATGCTTTCCAATAAAGTCAGCGAGATCATGACCACCAATCTTACGAAAGCGCCTGTCTCTTCGACGATTTTCGAGGTGATGGAAATGATGGTCGCAGAGGACGTCGGGCGAGTCATCATTACGGATGACGATATTCCAGTCGGCATCTTCACCGAGAAAGATGTCTTGAAACGAGTTGTCAACGCTAAGATCGAGCCCAGAAAGACCGCTATAAAAAACGTCATGACGGCGCCCGCTCGGGCGGTCCGCGAGGAAACCCATATTGTCGAAGCCTTCGGCAAAATGTATCGAGGCAAATATCGCCATCTATTGGTGCGCGGTCGGCGCGGGAAAATCGTTGGCATCGTCTCCATGCGGCGCATTCTCAATCTTGCGGTGGAACTTGGCCAAGGGCTTAACGAAACAAAAACCCTAGGCGATATAGCGGCGCCGGCCATTGTATCAATCGATCAGTCGGCCATGATCCATGAAACCATTGAGCTCATGAACACGAAGAGCGTGAGCGCCGTTGTTCTGACTGCCGCGGGCAAGCCGAGCGGCATTTTCACCGAGCGCGACGTGCTCAAACGGGTAGCCACCAAGGAAATCAACGTTAAGCAAACACCGATTGAACAAGTCATGACGGCACCGGTAATTACTATGCCGCAATCGGCTTTAGTCGGCGACGTGTTGGTTGAAATGTCGCGCCGCGATATCCGAAACATGCCGGTCAGCGGGGACGGCGGCGAACTCACCGGAATCGTGTCCATGCCGGAAATACTTCAGTATGCTCAGGCGTTTAACGTCGACGAACAGGTTCGTCGTACTTGGAAAGAGGTGGCTGAATACCTTGACACCGAAGATCAGTATACGCCCGGTTAAGGAAGCAAAACCGTTGTCTTTCAAGGCTTGTATGTTAAAATTGGAGAGTTGCCAAAAAGCTCCAAGGAGGTTGTGTTTTGGACACACCGTTGATCAATGATCTCAATATATGCGTTGCCACCGAAAATGGTTCGGGCAGCGCTTCATCGAACAATATTCTCTTCAAGGCGATCTTTAAGATGGGCATTCCTTGCTCGTCGAAGAACATGTTCCCGTCAAACATTCAGGGGTTGCCGACGTGGTATCAGATTCGCGCCTGCGCAGATGGCTACCTGAGCCGCAAAGATGTCATCGACGTCATGGTCATGTTCAACGACGCAACTGCCGTCAAGGATATATACCGCGTGCGCGATGGTGGGGTGATTCTTTACGACGATTCAACGCCCTTATCTGCCAGTTTGAAGCGTGACGGCGATCTCCGCTTCGAGCCAAGCAACGAAACATGGTGTATGTCGGGGCCTTGGCTTACCTCTTTGGCATCGACATGTCAGTTATTAAGTCGGTCCTCGAAGACACTTTTGGCAAGAAGCCGGCCGTGATCGAATCCAACTTGATTTGTATCGACGCCGGTTACCAATACTGCAAAGAACAAAATTACAAGCAAAACATCGCCCGTCTTGAGCCTATTCCAAACGGCAATCAAGGTAAGATCATTACAGAAGGCAATACGGCCGCGGCACTGGGTGCGATTTACGGCGGCGCTTCGGTGATTTGCTGGTATCCCATAACGCCTTCGAGTTCACTGGCGGAAGCCATGGAGTACTACCTACCCAGACTGCGCAAGCCCAAAGACGGCAAGAAGACCTACGCCATTGTCCAGGCCGAAGATGAGATTGCCTCCGTGGGAATGGTCGTTGGCGCCGGCTGGGCGGGCGCGCGGGCCATGACTTCTACTTCGGGGCCCGGAGTCTCGCTCATGAACGAGTCGATTGGCCTCGCCTATTACGCTGAAATCCCTTCTGTCTTCTTCATTATTCAACGTGGCGGTCCATCGACTGGTCTGCCGACTCGAACCCAGCAGGCCGATATCTCGCTCATGTACGGCGCCTCGCATGGTGATACCCGACATATCATTTTAATTCCCCATGACATGAATTCTTGTTTTGATCTGGCGCGCCAGAGCTTCGACTATGCCGACCGGTTCCAAACTCCGGTGTTCGTGGCGATGGACCTCGACCTCGGCATGAACATGTGGTCCTCAGAACCGCTCAAGTTGAATCAGGATGCCTACGACTACGGCAAACGGCTGAGCGCACAGAATCTCGAAGAATGGACCAAAGCCGGCAAGAAATTTCGCCGCTACTTCGATCAAGACGGCGACGGCATTCCGTATCGCACCGTTCCTGGTAATGAACACCGCTTGGCCTCCTATTTCACCCGCGGGTCGGGCCACGACGCCGATGCGAGATATTCCGAAGACGAACACGACTACAAATACATTCTTGATCGCCTGCGCAAAAAGTTCGAAACCGCGCGAAAATTCGTTCCCAAACCGATCATCGAAAGGGAAAGAGGGGTAAAGACCGGTATCATCTGTTACGGCTCGAGTTTCGAGCCGGTCCGTGAAGCGCGCGACAGATTGAAAGCTCGGGGCCTTAGAACGAACCACATGCTGATTCGCGCATTACCGCTGACGAGCGAAGTCCGGGATTTTCTCGCCGAGCACGACACGATTTACTTCGTGGAACAAAACCGCGACGGTCAGATGGCGGCCATCATCAAGGATGATTGGCCCGAACTCGGCGCTAAGATCGTCAGCGTGTTGATCTACAACGGGTTACCGGCGACACCACTTGAAGTCGTCAATCAAATTTTCGCCGCGGCCCAATCGGCAAAAACCGCATAATAAGGGACAAGAAGATGGCAGAAGCAAAACTCAATCGTCTCAACTTAACGGAAAAAGATTATGATGGTGCGCCCTCGACCATGTGCCGCGGCTGCGGCCACGACGCGATCTCGGCGTCCGTGCAGCGCGCCTATTACGAAAGCAGCATCGATCCGCGCAAAGTTGTTAAGCTCAGCGGCATTGGCTGTTCTTCCAAAACTCCGGCTTATTTTTTAAGCCAATCGTTCGGCTTCAATGCCGTGCACGGCAGGATGTCAGCGGTGGCGACTGGGGCGAATTTGGCCAATCATGCCCTTTTGCCGATTGGCGTCTCCGGCGACGGCGACACCTCCGCAATCGGCCTCGGCAACTTTTGCCACATGATGCGGCGCAACGTGAACATCACCTACATCATCGAAAACAACGGTGTTTACGGCCTGACCAAAGGTCAGTTTTCCGCGACGGCCGACGTCGGCTCGGTCATGAAGGGCGGCAAGGTCAATGATATCCCGGCGATCGATCTAGCCGAGTTGGCAATCACGCTCGGCGCTACCTATGTGGCGCGGAGTTTCTCCGGCGACCGTAAACAACTCACGCCGCTCGTCCAAGGCGCTTTGGCGCACAAAGGCAGCGCGATCTTGGACGTCATCAGTCCCTGCGTGACGTTTAACAATCATGAAGGTTCGACCAAGAGTTTGAAGTATGTCAAAGGCCATCTCGATCCGATCCACGACCTCGACTTCATCCCGCCTTATGAGAACATCGAAGCGGATTACAACGAAGGCACTGACCACGAAGTCGAGATGCACGACGGCTCGCGCATCATCCTGCACAAGCTCGGCCAAGATTACGATCCGACCAACAAACTCCAAGCGATCCAGACGATCCACGGCGCCATCGCCGAAGGCAAGTTCTTAACCGGCTTGATTTACTACAATCCCAACCGCAAAGAGTTCGCCGAAGAACTGAACCTATGCGACATCCCGCTGTCAGAACTCACCCAGGACGATCTGCAACCGCCGCTCGAAGCGCTGGAAAGAATTAACGCGGATTTGATGAAATAAATTTCACTGACAAGTCCTTTGAACCAAAAACGGCCTGGTAGACGACTTCTACCAGGCCGTTTTGTTTGAACGGTTTGAACTTTTTGAATGGAACCTACAATCCCGCAGCTTGTTTCGACGGCAGCTCGCGCCAACTGTCGATGATCTCATTCGACGACGCCACCAAGCCAAAGTGCCGCCGCATGTTCTCCAGCGTGCCGAGATGTAGCGTGGTTTGATAGGCTGCCGAGCAGTCGTCGATCATAGTGACGTAGTAATCGAACATGTAGCCGTCTCGCGCCGTGGTTTCAACACACACGTTGGTCGCCACGCCGCATACGAGCACGCTCTGGATATTGCGCGCTTTCAGGACGGTGTTGAGATCCGTGTTGATAAACGCGCTGTAACGATGCTTGATGACCACCCGCTCGGTCAGCCGGCGCGAAATTCCCTCGTAGAATTCCGCGCCCCAGGTGCCCTCACGACAGGTACTCAGCCCAGCTTTTTGGGACGTGCGATAAATCCACGAAGGCGTGTCCGTCCATTCGCTATGTGTGGTCCGAATATAGACGATTGTGAGCCCAACTCGGCGCGCTTGGTCGATGAGTCGAAGCAGATTCGGGACCATCGACATCGCCGCTCCCACGTCCTCGCCGCGTTTGCCGGCGCTCCCTTCCGGGCTGACAAAGTCATTTTGCACATCAACGACGACTAGCGCCGCATACTTGGGATCACACCGCTCTTTGAGAGTTCGCAAGATGTCCATAGCTCTTCCCCTTCCAAAACCGAGGATTGAGGATTGAAGATCGAGGATGACGGTCCTCGATACTCTATCTTCCATCCTCTCTTTCCGTCAATGGTCGTGCTTTCGCTGCAACCCACCATGTCCCATCGCCATGATATCGGCGCGCCTGATCTTTTCTCCCGCAAGTAATCGCGGCAGAAGTGCATCAAACGCTGTAATCGGATCATGAAGAACACAGCCCGAAAGCCCCATGACCGGAGTTTCATCTAGATAAGCCATAACAAACATCGAACCGGGCAACACCGGGAAACCGTGAGTTTCCACCGTGGCGCCGCTTCGGCGGATGCCTTCCGGCGTCTTGTCATCGGGATCAACCGACATGCCGCCGCTGACGAGAATGATGTCGGCGCCCGCCTGCTTCGCCTCTTTAATATCGCTGGCGATCACGTCCGGATCATCGGGCGCCAACTTGACCGACTCCACTGTCGATCCAAGCTCGCCAACCTTTCGTGTCACCACCGGGCCAAAACCGTCTTTGATCCGTCCGGTAAATACTTCACTGCCGGTCACAACCAAATGGATTCGTTTCGGCGGCATAGGCAGCAATGTTACGATTGGCTTGTCTTTGCAGAGCGCCTCAGCTTTCTGGATGAGTTCTTCTTTGACCACAACCGGAATCGTTCGGGTACCAGCCACAACCGTGCCTTCTTTCACGTAGCGATTTCCTGGAAGTGTCGCCAACATCAACTCGCCCAATGAGTTGAAGCGATACAGTAGACCGGAGTCGATCTTGAGCAAGCCGGAGATTTCAGCGACCAAATTGATCCGCCCCTCGCTTGGATCGGTTAATTTTAAATTCGTTCCGGCAGCAGCCTTGGCAAGTCGTCGCGCCGCGTCTTCTTCGTGTAGTTCGTCCTTTTCCAACTCCATCACGTAGAGATGGCGCTTGCCGACATCCAAGAGCTTCGAGATATCTTCCTGGCGCACGATGTGGCCGCGCCGAAACGCCGGTCCTTTGTGCTTGCCGGGCACAATTTCCGTGATGTCATGAGCGAGCGGTAATCCGACCGCTTCTTCTACCGGTATGACTTTAAGCATGAGATTTAAATTGCCTCCCGACGATTCTTCGTAAGTTGGGACAATTTTATTTTACTCACCGCGATTGTGACTTGTCCAGCAGTCAAATGAAATGCCGTGGTGTGTGTCCGTTAGTTGTGTGGAATAGTTGCCAGAGAGAAGCTGAAAGTCAAACCTGTCGTAAACATCCAGTCAGGTGCAGCACGGCTAATTCCCCGCCGAACCCCTGCATCGATGAAGACCTTTTGCCACGGGGCTTCCCAGATGAACCCGACGAGAGCCGAATTATCTGGAATGTTTCTTTTAACGGTCTCTCCGTTGATTTCTCCAACCAACCTCAGTTTTGGGGTGATGGGCAGCTCCGCAATCACTCCCCAGACGATAAAAGGATTAGTCTGCGCCCTATCTACACCTCCGCCGAAGTTCACATGATAAGTCAACGCGTCCAACTTTCCACTCAGTATCCCGCTCGCTTCGAAGCCAAATTTGTTTTCTTCTCTGTTCGTTGAGGGTAAGAGCGGCCCCGCCTCAACGGCGAAGCTGACTCCGCTTTTTTCTTGGAGCACTCCCTCCTTAAGAACTGCCTTCAGCGATAAACTAGGATCTGTGAGCCGAACCGAACCGTGTGACGGTTCTGCAACACCAAATTCCCCCACGAGCTCGAGATTTTGGATCAGACCGTAATTGAGCACGACCTTTGGAACAATGAAGGTGTTTCGTCCCCTTTCTCGATCCAAATTGAAGTAACCTAGCTCGATCTCCATCTCTTTAAGGTCAGCCACGGCGGCATCGGTCGACACGAAGGGCCTATAACCCCAGGCAACAGGCGGGGAAAAAAGCAGTAGCGAAACTATTGAGAAGGTCCTGAATGTGAGTGAGACAGGTGGCGTCCTCACCGCTGCGCCTCGTACACTGGGTACCCCGATGAGGAACCGCGAGATAGAGACGACCTAACTCAGGCACGAAGAACGACGTGCGGGCGCCCGAGGCAGTGGGTATTTTTGTTAATGTTTTGTAGCGATCGGCATCCTGCTGTTGAACAATGCCGATGAAGCCCTCTCCTCCGGAAATGTAAATTCGCTGCCTCGTACCGTCGTAAAAAATGTCGTCGGCGTCCCCGGGGCTTTCCAGGTCGGCCACCATTTTACCGGATTCGGTGTCGAAGACGGTGAGTTTCGCGGGATTTCGAAAGCCGACAAACAGCCGATGATGAGTTTCATCGAGTGCCATCGGAAAATTGGCCGTTGCGCCGGAGGTCGGCCATGCCGTAGTAACGGCGCGTTTTTCGCGGTCCACAACGATTATCTTTTGTGACGTAGGAATGTTCACAAAGATCCGTGGCCCAGATTTCTCTAGTTGGAAAGATTCAGGGTGGCCCTCGAGTTTGATCTCGCCGAGCTGATCACCAGTCGCTGCATCGATAATGCCGAGCCCGCCGCTCCCATAACCGATGTAGATACGCCGGGCGGCAGCATCGTATCGAATGTTGTCGGCGTCATCGGAAAATTTGATGCTCTTGATGGGGTTGAACGACGAGCCGTCAAAGACTTCGCAGGCGCCACTCTTCGCGTTGGCGATAAAGATCTTGTTAAACTCAGGAACGAAACCAACGCCCTGCGGCTCATGCAATTCGGTGATGCTGTGGATACGCTTGCCTGCACGAAGGTCCAAAACCTCTACCGAGTTGTTTCCAAGCGCGGCAACGAATAGCCGTTCGCCTTTAAGATCCACGGCCATGTGGTCAATGCGTCCCTCCACATTTGCCAATGGGATCGTTTGCACCAAACGTAACGGCGTCGCGTTCCGGGCTTCAGCTTCAATTGCCAGCGCCGCAGACTCCTCGGCTTGGGCCATAGCTGCAAGTGCACTAAGCCCAATCACAAGAATGTTCAAAACCTTCTTCATTTTGTTACGCCCCCGCTCAGCCATTAGATTCCAAGCTCATTTCTTTTGGGTATCGAGAGCCGCCTTCAAACCCTTGGCCAAATCGGTCGTCGGTCCGACTCCCCAGTAATGCAAAAAGACAACTCGCGGCGATTCCGTCTCTATGTGATTGTGGATCGCAACGACATTGATTCCAGCGCCGCGTAAAGCCTTCAGCACAGATTGAAGCTCTTTCTCTAACATCACGAAATCCCCGTCGACGACCGCTTGTTGATCGCTTCCCACAAAGGCCGCCCATGTGTTGATTCCCATCGCATTTCCAACCTCATGTCCACCCATCTTTGTCGTACGACCGATCGTAATCTTATAAACCCCACTACCCATTTGCCCCTTCACGCCCATGACGTCTTCAATGTTTTTGGGATCCAGTAAGGTCTTGGCAGGATCGAGATCAGCCTTCGGTATTTGGCCTTTCCCACCGCTGGTTTCCTTGATCTTGGCGAATACTTTTCCAACCCCAGAAGCGAGCTTCTCCTCATCGCCCATGCCACCGATGTGCATGAACATAACTTTCGGGGAGTCCCAGAAAAAATGGTTATGAAGCGCTGTCACTTCCAGACCGTTGTCCAACGCTACACTCATGACAGGATTAACCTGGTCTTCGAGGAGTGTTGTATCGCCCATGATCATTGTCTTGGCACCGACTTTCATAAAGGCTGCATATGAGGTCAAACCCATAGCTGGATTCATCTTCACTCCCGCTGTAGTAACCTGAAGGTCAGTGCGCGGAACTCTGACTGTAAACACGCCTTCTTTTTCATTGAGCTCTCCTTTTACACCCGTGAGCTGCTCGATCTTCGCCGTATCGAGTTTGCCTACGGCTGCAAAACTGAGCGATGCCGCGCTGGCCAGAGCTAAATACGCAAACCCTGCGCGTGCAACCAAAGTTGAGACCCGCACTATCTTCCTGCAAGAATTCTTTTCCATACTAAAACTCCTTTCAATTCGCTTCTACTGAAGTTTTATTGCTTCTAATTTCGAGATCATCGAAGGCCGTCACACTATCGGCCTTTGTCCATAGGCCGATCTGGCCCGCTTTGAAACGAGAGTCTTGATGATCAAGCAGAAGCTGGCCATCGAGAGAAGCCTGGATGAGATTGGCGATGGCGACCACCCGTAATGTGTGCCACCTACCGAGAGCAGGAGGTTTTGTTTTTGCTGAAGCGAGCTGGTACCGCTTCTGGTCATAGTAATAGAACCTGAAATTGTCTTCGAGGGCGTTCGCGCGGACAACATAGTACCGTCCGTCGGAAAAGCGAAAGACGATTCCGCCTGACGCATCTTCTCGGCCCGAGATCGGCTTGAATCGAACGGAGACGTCAACATTGGTATATGGACCTCCAGGGGCGATGATGACATTAAACTGATTCTCCACGGCGCGCTGGACGAGTACCTTCTTACCGCTTGGCGCCCCAAGCATTTCCTCCACCGTCCACTTGCCTTCGACTGTTTTCCATCCCTCGATGCCCTTTTGCTCGAAGTCGAATCGCTGGACAGAAGCATTATCAGGCATCTTGAGCTCGTATTTCTGAGTCCTGGCTGTCCGTCCGGTGAGCAGTAAAATAAATCCAACTGCCAGAAACAATACAGTACTTCTTCGCATAGCAGCAGCTCCCCGTCAGACCACAAAGCCTGACCACCGCTATAAGCGTTGTTAGCAGCGGCTTTTATAGCCTCCGTTCCGCTAATCCAATTTTTCCGAAACCGTCTTGAACTCTTCACCTTTAACGAGAGTAATTTCCGCCACCGGATGTCCATCCTTTAAGGAAGGCATGGCGCTAACGGCGCGGAATCCCTTGTTCTCCTTAACAGCTTTTTCCGTCGCTCCACGAAGAGACAATTTTGTCTTAGCCATGGCCTCGCTTTGCGCCTTGGCGGCCGTGAGATCCTTGCCGCCTGTAATCGCTTCAGTCTTCGCAACCTTCCCGGTCTTGTGGTCTACGATCACCTCTGAAAACTTGTCACCCTTCATCGTGTAGACCGAGAGCTGGAGCTTCCCGTCCTCCACCTCAAACTTGCCAGAGATCGGTTTGCCTTGACTCTCACTGGCTGACAGACCTTTTTCTAAAGATGTCTTCACACCCTTAAGCGCTTTGGCAAGTTCAGTGTGTTCTTTGTCGTTGGACTTCTGAGCCCAACTCAGTTGGGCACCCAACAACCAACTAAATGCTACTGCCAACGCAAATATGGAAGTTCTTCTCATAAACGCACCCTCCTTCATGTTTGAACTTTGTTTCTTACTTCACCAAGATCTACGTCGATCCATTAGGTCGCATCGTCCGAACAAACTGCTGTGCGATTTTTCAACTGCTTTTTCTTCTGAAGTACTCGTATAGGTCATCGAATACGGCGGCACCCCGAGCCAGGCGGTTCTCATCATCTTTGTGAGCCATCGCAATCCCGGCAATGAGCCGTTCGATTCCCGGTGTGTCCTGCCGCCCGAACTTCGAATCCTTGAGGTCAATGTCATGTACAATCTCTGCGATCGGGCTAAGGCCCGGATCATGGATCCCTGTTCGCTCAATTAGAACTTCCAAAGTGCACCGGTCACCTTCGTGGGTGAACTCTGCCTCGAACATATCGAAACGTAGCTCACCGGGCAGAGGCTTGTAGCCTTTCGGAGGAACAAACTTGAAGCGGGCATCCGGATCGATAAAACGACGAATAAGCCAGGCGCTTGCAATACGGTCGACGTAAATGCCCTTACGGGTAACCCAGGTTTTACCGAGGAAGTCTTCACGCCGGAACGTGCGAGCGCTGTCGGGTCCTAGCATCGAATTCTTGCCGGTCATGCGTGCCTCAACCCCGGAAACCAATCCCTCTGCTGCCTCCCGTCCGGGAGCGCCGAAAAAGTCGATGGCGACAACCTCAGCGAGACGCCGTTTAAGCCGGGTGAGATCGATCTCCAGTTGTGTACGGCGCGTTGCCTCCCTTTGCTCATCCGGCAAAGGACTCTCTGCAAGGCGGCGAGCTTCCTCTGCAATCTGGTCGTACTCAGCGCCTCGGGCTACTTGAAATAAAGCTTCCACTTGTTCGTCGGAAAGACCCTCGACGAAACGAGCCTCACACAGGGACGCTTCTCCGCGACCTTCAACGATTTCCCGCAAAACCCACTGAAAGTCCTCCTGCGTCTGATCGTTTTTGGGAAGGACATATACTGAGTTCTTAATGGCAACGGCGCCAAGGCGTTGGAGCCGCCGCCAAACTTTTACTCGGAAGTAATCCGGCTTGGGCGGGATTTGGTGAATAAGAAGTAACCAGCGCCCTTCAGTTGCCGTCTCTGCCATAAAGTTCACCTTGTTGACTGGGAGATACAGCTGTTATACATAACTCTTCAGTTATTAATTTCAAGACCTACAAATAGGGTAATCGTGATATTGACCCGAATAGCTTTTATTCCCCTCCCGCCTGGCCAGCAGCCAGGCTTCGACCACGCCGACGTCTACCGCGCACAGTCGCCTAGAGCATCCCGCCTTTATGTCGCTCATACGGGAGCTGATCGCATTGAGGTCATCGACTGCCTCACCAACAGCTATCTAAACTCCCTGCGAGATGTTCCCGGCGTCGCCGGTGTCCTAATCGACAGCGAGCAGGACTTCATTTTCTCCTCCGATCGTGGCTGTGCTCGGGTGAGCATCTACCGTTGCTCTAACGAGACGCTGCTCGGCAGGGTCATAGTCGGTGATCGCCCTAATGGTCTGGCGTACGACCCGGTCCGGCGTCGTCTTTTCGTGTTCAATATCGGTAATCCGCCGGGCGCGAACTGCACGGTTTCCGTGATCGCGGTTGACGAGCTCCGGGTGATCGCGACCGTCCCGCTTCCCGGTCGACCGCGCTGGGCTGTTTATGACGCCGTCACCGAGCACGTCTACGCCAATGTTCAGAAGCCAGCTCAAATCGTCGTGCTCAGTGCGAAGGACCTTAAGATCGCACGGGCTTTCAACGTCCCAACTGCTGGGCCACACGGCTTGGCGATTTCTGACGAGCGGCTTTTCTGTGCGGCCGATGGCGGAGCACTGGTTGCGCTTGATCGCGACAGCGGAGCAGTGCTCGGCAGTGTCACATTGCCGGGAGAGCCCGACGTCGTAATGCACGATCCGGCTTCGGCTCGCTTGTACGTGGCCATCGGAGCGCCGGGAGTCGTTAGCGTGATCGACGAACCAGCGCTTGGAGACGCTGGAGACAGTCGCGACTGAGTCCGGAGCCCATACCATCGGCTGGAATGCGGACACCCGTACACTGTATGCGTTTCTGCCGACCAGCGGGGGCGCCGCAGTATTCGCTGAACAGTAAAAGTGTAGGAGGAGAAATGACAGCTTCGAAAGCAGAATCGGCTGAGCGGTTACACGATGAGCAGAACTCGGTACAAAAGGGAATTGGCTTATGGCCGCTCACCGGGTATTTCCTGAAACTAGGCACAATCGGCTTCGGTGGGCCGGTGGCTTTGGTAGGATTTATGCACCGCGACCTGGTCGAGCAGCGACGTTGGATGACCGAGGATACTTACAAGCTGTCCCTCGCGCTCGCTCAGATAATGCCGGGACCGCTAGCAGCACAAACTGCAATCGCCATCGGCTATTTCGAAGGCGGTGTTCTGGGTGCAACGCTCATCGGTCTGGCCTTTGTGATCCCTTCGTTTCTGATGGTGGTTGCTATTTCGATGGCCTACGTCGCGTACGGCGGGCTGTGGTGGATGCAGGCGCTTTTCTATGCGATCGGCGCAACGGTAATTGCCATCATTGCCATCGCCGCCTACAAACTCGCCCGTAGCACCAACAAGCGCGACCCTCTGCTCTGGGGCATCTTCGCCGTGCTCACCGTCGTGACCGCGTGGGCGCAGAGCGAGCTTGCCGAGTTTTTTATTCTTGCGGGACTGGTGGTTCTGGTTTTTCATGCGTGGCCAGGTTGGCAACGAGGTCTTCTCATTGCAATGGGTGCCGTCGCTCTAAGTTTGGTTGTCTGGTTGATGGAGACCTGGCTCAGCCAAGCCGGGACGGCAGCCGATTCGGCCGATGTATTGGTCCAGATTCTTTTGTTTTTTACCAAGGCCGGCGCTTTTGTATTCGGCAGCGGGCTGGCAATCATTCCTTTTTTGCAACAAGGGGTGGTCCAGCAATTTCACTGGCTCAATGAGCACCAATTCTTGGACGCCGTAGCGGTGGCGATGATTACTCCTGGCCCGGTGGTGATCACTGTAGCTTTCATCGGCTTTCTCGTCGCCGGGTTGGCCGGATCCATCATGGCAGCGATCGGCATCTTCCTGCCGGTCTATTTGTTTACGATTATTCCGGCGCCTTGGTTCAAACGCCACCGAAATAACCCACAGCTTAAGGCGTTCGTTGACGGCGCTACTGCAGCGGCCACCGGAGCGATCACGGGCGCAGTGATTGTGTTAGGCGCGCGGGCGATTACAGACTTGCCCACGGCGGCAATCGCACTAATCAGCCTCGCCGTCTTATGGCGCTACAAGGTCCCCGAACCGGTG
>VBKY01000073.1 GCA_005879255.1 Deltaproteobacteria bacterium | reverse complement strand
AGCATGCGTTGCATAAAATTGAAAAACTCAGGCTTTGAAATAATCACTTTTCACGCCGGATTTAGGATAAATTCTCATTGCTATCTGATAGCCCGTCAGCTTGCTGCGGGGTAGTTCAATTTTGCAAATGCGCGATTTCTTCCACAGACCAAACATGATTGATGCCAGAAAATTTTTGACGTCTAGAGAAAATCAGTAGATTTTGTTAATCAAGAAGTTAGGCTCATGGCATCAGAATATAGAAGAAAGTCAGGCGCCGATACTTGGCATTTCTGCTCTAATTGCGCACACTGGCCTACCGACGATTTTATTTCGTCTAAAGATCTCCCTGGCAGTCACCAAATTTGTAATGAATGTATCTGTAAAAACCAGCACGGAGAGTGCGAATAACTCAAAATGAATCACTACAAGATAATCGGGGGCTATCTTTATACGCCTCGTCTGATATAGTCATTCGAACGATTACCAACATAACGTCCAAATAGAGCACACTCGGTCCAATTTTTCCGAGTAATCGCAGAGGCGGTCCCTAGGGTAACCGCCTCTTTGCGTTATGGGACCGAGAAATAACGGAAAACACCATGTAGCGACCGCCAGAGAGGAGGGTTTCCTCCATGCCAGACAACTCTAATCAATCACCGATCAGCCGAATTGCCTTCATTGGAAATTACCTCCCGCGTCAGTGCGGCATAGCGACGTTCACGACCGACCTGTGCGAGGCCATTGCCGCCGAACACAGTGACACAACATGCATCGCTGTGCCGGTCAACGACATCGAAGGCGGCTACGCCTATCCGGCTCGCGTTCGCTTTGAACTGACGGAGAAAGATATCGAGTCATATCGGCGCGCCGCCGACTTCTTGAATATCAACAGCGTAGACCTCGTCTGCCTGCAGTTCGAATACGGCATCTTCGGCGGGCGGGCCGGCAGTCACATCCTGGCTCTCCTGCGTGATCTGCGCGTGCCCATTGTCACGACCCTGCACACAATTCTGCGTGAACCCGACGCGCATCAACGAAAGGTTTTAATCGAGGTCGCGGGCTTGTCCGATCGCGTGGTTGTCATGAGCAAGCGCGGCGCGGAATTCCTGCAAGAGATCTATCATGTTTCGCCAGAGAAGATCGACTTAATCCCGCATGGCATCCCCGATCTGCCCTTTGTCGATCCGAGTTTTCACAAAGACCTATTTGGCGTCGAAGGTAAGATCGTCTTGCTCAGCTTTGGCTTACTGTCGGCGAACAAGGGGATCGAAAACGTCATTGCCGCTCTCCCCGCCATTTTGGCCAAGCATCCCAACGTCGTGTACTTCATCGTTGGTGCGACTCATCCGCATGTTATGCGCCACGATGGCGAAGCCTACCGGTTCTCGCTGCAATGGTTGGCCCAAGAGAAAGGCGTCGAGGGCCAGGTGATATTCTACAACCGATTTGTCAGTTTGGAGGAGCTCGTTGAGTTCATCGGCGCGGCGGATATTTACATCACGCCCTATCTCAACCCGGCGCAGATCGTCTCGGGTACGCTGGCCTACACCGTGGGGGCAGGCAAGGCGGTAATTTCGACGCCCTATTGGTACGCCGATGAGGTGCTGGCGGACGAGCGTGGCGTGCTGGTGCCGTTCCGTGACCCGGCGGCGTTGGCCGAGCAAGTGATCGATTTGTTGGATAACGAGGCCAAGCGCCACGGTATGCGCAAACGCGCCTATCTCTATGGGCGGGAGATGATCTGGCCGCAGGTAGCGCGCCGCTACATGGAGAGTTTTCAGCGCGCTCGAGCCGAACGGCGGCACTTCAGCGCTCCCGGCTTTGTCGTCAAAGCACTCGACAAACGTCCGGCCGAACTCCCCGCTCTCAAACTCGATCACTTGCGCCGCATGACGGACGATACCGGCATGTTTCAACATGCTATTTTTACCGTGCCCAACTATCGCGAGGGCTACACCATCGACGACAACGCGCGCGCGCTGACGGTGAGCGCTCTTCTGGAAGAGCTCGGCAATGAGGAGACCTCGGAGCTAACGTCGCGCTATTTCGCGTTTGTCTGGTACGCCTTCAATAGCGAGACCGGACGCTTCCGAAATTTCATGGACTATCAGCGCAACTGGATGGAGGAGAACGGGTCTGACGACAGTCACGGCCGCACCTTGTGGGCTCTGGGTACCGTATTGGGCCGTTCCAATACCCCGGCCCTGCAGAGTATGGCCGGTTGGGTATTCGAAAAGGCGTTGCCGGCCATTCTGCACACGAGCAGCCCACGGGCCTGGGCCTTTGCACTTATCGGTATCCACGAATATCTTCATCGCTTCGCCGGTGACCGCAGAGTCGGCCAGGTGCGTGAGCAACTGGCCGGGCGGCTGCTGAAGCTGTATCAAATGAATCGTGCCGATGAATGGCGCTGGTACGAAAAATCGCTGACCTACTGCAACGCCGCGCTACCCCACGCTTTGCTCATGTGTGGCCAAGGCATACCCAATAACGACATGAGCGAAGCTGGACTGGAGTCGCTCAGTTGGCTGGCCGACTTACAGCACGCTGAAGAGGCTGGAGGCCATTTTGTGCCGATTGGCTCCAACGGTTTTTATCAACGTGGTGGTGAGCGTGCCCGGTTCGATCAGCAACCGGTTGAGGCTCAGGCCATGGTATCGGCTTGCCTCGAAGCGCACCGGATCACCGGAAACAAGAGCTGGTACAAAGAAGCCCGATGCGCTTTCGACTGGTTCCTCGGCCGCAACGACCTGGACCTGCCGATTTATGATCCGACAACCGGTGGATGTCGAGACGGTTTGCATCCCGACCGCCCGAACGAAAATCAGGGCGCAGAATCTTCCCTCGCTTATCTTCAGGCGGTGCTGGAACTGCGCTTGGCAGAGACTACATTGGCATCCGTAGCAATAGGAGCTTGATGAACAATCAACACGCCGAACTATTTCGCCGTCACAAACTCAATCCCATCTTAAGCGCCGCCGATTGGCCCTATCCGGTCAATAGTATTTTCAACCCCGGCGCTACACTGCTGCCTGACGGAACTACTCTCTTGTTGTGTCGCGTCGAAGATCTCAGGGGCCATTCTCATCTTACGGTCGCTCGTTCCGACAATGGCGTGGACAACTGGCGAATTGAACCCCGGCCGACGCTGCTGGCCGACCCTGAACACTTCCCGGAAGAGGTGTGGGGCATCGAAGACCCGCGCATCACCTATCTCTCCGAATTGAGCAAGTATGCCGTGGTCTATACCGCTTTCTCACGCGATGGTCCGGGCGTATCCCTGGCGCTCACTGACGATTTTCACACCTTCGAGCGCTACGGCATCATCATGTCGCCGGAAGATAAAGATGCGGCCTTACTGCCACATCGTATCGACGGGCAGTGGGCTTTGATCCATCGGCCCGTCAGCGCGCCGCGCGCGCACATGTGGTTATCTTATTCGCCGGACTTGCGCCACTGGGGCAATCACAAGCTGATGCTGGAAGCGCGCCGCGGTGGGTGGTGGGACGCGAACAAAATCGGCCTGTCGCCGCCGCCGCTCGAAACTCCTCAGGGTTGGTTGGTGATTTACCACGGTGTGCGCCAGACCGCGTCCGGCGCGATTTACCGACTAGGGCTGGCGCTGTTTGATTTGCAGGCGCCGGAGCACTGCCTAAAACGAAGCGACGAGTGGGTCTTCGGCCCGCAAGAAATCTACGAGCAACGTGGAGACGTGGACAACGTCGTCTTTCCTTGCGGATACACGATTGCGGCGGACGGCGACACCATCCACCTCTATTACGGCGCGGCGGATACGAGCATAGGCCTGGCCACCGGCAGTGTTCGCGGGATGCTGGAGTGGCTTCAACAAGGTGACAGGGGATATAGCGACTAGCGGCTGAGCAGACGCGGTTGCAGCTAGCCCGCACAAGGAGCAAGAAAGATCCGCGCAGCATTCGCATCGAACTGAAGATTTTCCACGAAGAACTCTCCGAGATGGTGGGAACGACGCGGCCGCGGATAAGCATGTTTATGCAACGATTTTCGCAACCTCGGGCTGATAAAATGCACGGAGCACTATCACTAAAGAAACAGAACTCAGTGATTTTCTTGCGCAGATCGCGTAACGTGGCTGTCGGAGAGCCCGGTACCCAGTTTTTTTACAAATTGGTCCAATATTAGACAACAGCCGCTTCCGAGTTGGTGCACAATCAACTAGGATGAGAAGGTCGCAGACGTTCTCCCAGAGCGCGGCAATGCACGCCACGTCAATTACCTTGCGTGACTGAATAGCCTTTCCGCACGAATCATCAGGACGAATCGTCGGGCCAGGTTAAAATCCTGCGCTTTTGTTGTCCCCGCGAATTCAGGAAGTGACTGGAGAGGCAAAGGGTGCGGCGGAGGAACAGGTAGACAGTGCTCACGAGCGCGAAAACAGGCAACCACGCGCCTAGGAAAAATGCAGTGAGCTGAAAACCGGCGATCGTGAAGCGCCACCGTGTCTGGCGCGAAAACAAAAGGAGGAGTTATGGCAAGTGAAACTTATAAGAAACGGCAGAAGGAATTAGCGCGGCGCGAGAAGAAGCAGAAGAAGGCGGCGCGTCTCGCGGAGCGAAGAAATAAAACAGAAAAAACCGGTGATAACCCTCAGGAAGAAAAGCCAAACCCAGAGGAACGTACGTTTCAACTCGAACCAAAGGGTAAGCCGCTCTATTTTAGTCGCACAGCAACCCCCGGAGATGCCAAAAGAAAATCCGCGATCACTTTGTACAACGTTAAAAGTTTATGAACGCTCGCGGCCTGTTAAGATAAGTTGACCCTAACGACTTCCGTTATTGACTCTCCAACCGGTTTCACCCAGGAGGTTGAATTGTATACTCGAAACGTCAGGATCAAACTCAGGGCTAACAGCGCGCCGGAGTTTAGCCGCATTCTTGCGGAGGAAATTATACCCTTACTCCGCAAACAAGTAGGCTTTCAGGATGAAATCACCCTGGTGGCCGCCAAGCGGAATGAGGCGATAGCTATTAGTTTCTGGGATAACCAGGTTAATGCGGACGCTTACAATCACGTGGCTTATCTTGATGTCTTGAGAGCCTTGTCAAAGGTGGTTGAAAGCATGCCGATAGTGGAAACTTTTGAACTTGTGGACTCGACCTTCCACGAGATCGCTGCTAGCGCGGCCTAAGATAGACTTCAAACTTCGGTGTGCGAAAATCCACGTTTTAATGTTTAAGCGTCAAGGTGCGATGCGAGAAATCGATAGACACCTCGGCGCAAATTCGGCTAGATTTTTGGGAGAATCACCTTCATTGAAGATTAGAAATATCATAATCGCTACCATCTGTGCCGAGCACCAGGAGGCAGAAAATGTTCGCTGATGCGGGTTCTACTACAGTTGAAACGGTCAAGACTGCTTGGTATCGGAGTGCCGCCAAATACGGGCGTTCGAATCTTCGCAAATCGCTCTGGCAACTCCTCGACACGTTTATTCCTTATTGCGTGATGTGGGCGCTGATGCTCCATACAGTTCAACGGGGGTATCCCTATTGGATCACTCTAGCGTTGGCAGTGGTGGCGGCAGGCTTTATGGTACGCATTTTCATCCTTTTCCACGATTGCTGTCATGGTTCTTTCTTTACCTCGCGCCGTGCAAACACCATCCTGGGCTATGTCTCAGGTATTGTGACATTCACACCATTTGAAGACTGGAGGTATGCCCACAATTTGCATCATGCCACGGCTGGAGACCTCGATCGTCGGGGCGTCGGCGCTATTCGGACGATGACGAAAGAGGAGTATTTGGCAGCGCCCACACGAAAACGACTTGCGTACCGGATCTATCGAAACCCCTTCGTCTTGTTTGGTCCGGGTGCGGCACTTTTGTTTTTGTTCTTCCAGCGATTTTCTAGCAAGGGGGCGGGGAAGAGAGAGCGCAACAGCGTGGTTTTCACCAACCTGGCGCTCTTGCTCGTTGCCGGAGCGGCGACCTGGACCATAGGGTTGCAGACGTACCTATTAATTCAGTTGCCCATCATTGTGATTGGCGGCAGTCTTGGACTGTGGCTGTTCTACATCCAGCATCAATTTGAGAACGCGTACTGGGCGCGTCACGAATCTTGGGATCCGATGAAAGTGGCGTTGGAAGGTAGCTCGTATTTCAAGCTCCCAAAAATCCTACAGTGGTTCTCAGGCAACATTGGCTTGCATCACATTCACCACGTTCGACCGAGTATACCTAATTACAATCTGCAACAGTGCTACGATGAAATCCCGGGCTTTCAGGCAGTCAAAGCCATCACACTGCGGACAAGTTTTAGGTCGCTACGGCTCGGACTGTACGATGCAAAAAAGCAAACAATGATTAGCTTCCGCTCGCTGGCGGTTCTCGACGCCGAAAATAAAGCAACCGCGATTTAATATTTTCCCGCCCCGCGTCGGCTTCAATATTGAAGCAAGCAGATCGATGGGCAAGGGAACAATGATGGCTTCATTTTTTTCGACGGTCGGAGTCGCCTTGAGCATCCAATGAATCCGGCAGATTACTCGGTTGACATCCCGAATGTTTTTAACTTGGAACGAGGACACGATGAAAAGCAGCATTTCCTACAAAAATTGCCTCATTCGCGGCGAATCATTTCAGCGCGAAAAATATGGGAAGTGGATACCGCAATATACCCTAACGCGTCAAAATACAGGAAGTAATGAAAATCATTTTCCATCGCAACAGTATCAGTTGAATGAAGCTTTCTCGACCGAAGATGAAGCCGACGATTTTGCCCTGCAAAGAGCAATGGAATGGATCGATAAAAACTGAAAAGAAAATGGCAGCGCCTAATAGACACTGCCATTTGAAGTCGTCCTTACATGTCGACCCTCGGAGAGGCTGGCCGTGACGCGCGATCTACCCTTCACGGCAAAACTTACATCGAGGGAGCGTAGAATAATTTGACTTTATTCTGCGCTCTCTCGATGAGGTCGGATCATTTGATCATAAGCGAAAAAGATTTGTTCTCTTTCTTAGCCCTTTTCGCAGCCCTTTTTTCCATCAAGGTCTTCAGTGGTTTCTTTTTCTCTTGTTTCTTACTGTCCTTGCCTTTACTCATGATAGCCACTCCTTATTTTTCTGAACAAATTTATCCACCGCCAGGTCAGCCTCGACCCGCCCCATCCTTGCTAATCTCGTTGTCGTTAAGCGACCGACCGGCAATCGCTACCCGTGGCTGATTACGCTTTGGCTGCAAGCAGCTTCGCGCACGAATCGGCAACTTTACTATCGGCTTTATCGTCACCCGGCATGATCGCCCAACTCTGCTTTTCAATATAGCGGGCTTTGTCCCAAGAATCTTTTTCCTTCATTTCTGTAACCTTCGAGCCCTTATCCGAGTCGTGGTTAAACTGTGCGACACAGATCGATCCCAAGCGCTCGGCGACCGCATCTGCGGCGATGTCCTTAGCCATTGCCGCCGCAGCACCGCCGGTGACCCATCCACCCCAGTTGAAGCCGACGACGGCTAATACGATCGCGCCTCCGACAGCACTCCACGAACCTAGCTTAATTTTTTCCCAATCCATGAGATACCTCCCTTAAGTACAAGTTTGAAACACGCAAGTTTAATTCCCCGCAGTGGTGACAAATCCAATAGTCCGAGTATTGTTTTGCAACAGAGCATTCTTCACAAGCGTTGCAAAAACGATGGCGGCAGCAATCGCATTCGGCGCTACCTATCCCACCCGACGAACGGTTGGCCTTGGCCCACGCCTGTTTCGCGGAACCGGCTTCGATCAGAAAAAAGCGCTGGTTGTCGACCCCGCCGTATTCCTCAGTCACCCGCTGGATCACGCCGTTGCGCACATCAACCGCATACAAAGCCATGTTACTTTCCTTCTTCCACGCGAGCGTTGCTCTCGAGTCTAGTCATTAGGCTAGTCTTTTAATTTCCATGCTGCGCTGATTCAGCGGCCGTTGCTGTCTAATATTGAACAATCCTGAAAAGAATTATTGCCAGGTCCGCAGGTAGGGACGAAGGGTCGGCGAGACCGGCTGCGCATGTGTTTTGGGGGGGAACCGCTGCGCATGACGACGCGGACCGCCGAATGACTTTTTCAATGTTGTCCAATAGTGGACAGCAATCCCTCCCGAATCACCACAAGTATAAATACGGAACCCACAGGTAACTCACGGCCACTCGACTAAGGACGACGGCGGGCCTACGTAGGCTATTAAAACAGTGATCATTGCATGGCGCGCTGGATGGACAAACTCAATAAAAGCGGCTGCGCTCCGGGAGTGAGTGAGGTTTCCGGATTTGCCAATCTAAAGAATTATTCCTGGAGATCATTGAAACGTAGACTTATTAGGTCCATACTTTGTTCAAAGGACGATGACTCCTTTGCTGGTGTTGCAGAGGTACCTGCATCGCCGGTAGCCTTTGCTGAAGTAACCCGGATCCCTCACGGCAGATCGCAGAGACTCACCAAGGAGAAAAATCCTCCGGCCATCCCCACGCTACCGGCCGCTGTTATTTCTCGTCCCAGAGAAAGAGCTTTAGAAAGCCCATTGAGCTTCGAGCAAACCAACGAGAGAACCTCGCTGGCAACTCGCCCGTTTCTCTAAAACTAAAACGATTCGCTGCCGTCGCGGCAGCGAATCTGTCGCGCAGCCGCTCCATCGCCACGCGCTGCGTCCGTCGGAATAAGGAATAAGAGGAGGCCTTCATGCCATTAATTAACCAGTTGCCCGAAACCGTTTTTACGACAAAGGTGGACGAACTCCTCAACTGGGGGCGAGCCTCTTCGCAGTGGTACATGCTGTTTGGCTTGGCCTGTTGCGCGATCGAATTGATGCAAACGGGGGGACCACGGGCGGATATCGATCGTTTTGGCGCTGTTCCGCGCGCCACGCCTCGCCAGTCGGATCTGATGATCGTGGCCGGAACTCTAACTTATAAAATGGCTAAGCGGACCAAGCTCCTCTACGATCAAATGCCCGATCCGAAGTACGTCATCTCGATGGGGAGCTGCGCCAACTGTGGGGGGCTGTTTCAGCTGGCCTACTCGGTTTGCAAAGGCGTGGACAAAATCATTCCGGTCGATGTTTACGTTCCTGGCTGTCCGCCCCGGCCGGAAGCCCTGACAGAGGGGCTTCTGAGGATCCAGGACAAGATCATGCATGAGAGGTGGCTAGTTAAGGATAGCGAGCGTGGGCCGGTGTCGGCAGCCTAGGCAACGGAGGATATCTAGTATGGTCGGAGAGATTACCATGATCGATCGCGCCGCGGAAAAGATCCGGGCGTTTCTCGCAGGGGCAAAAGAGGGGTGCTCTGTAAACTGGACAGTTTCGCGCTTATCGCGGCTGCGCATCGCCCAAATGGCCCAGAAAGCCGGACCACGAGAGTCGGTAAAGAAATTCCTCGCCGATCTGCGGACTAACTACCAAGCGAGAAAGAAAAACAAGCTGCCGATGGAAAAGAAACAGCGACGATTTTCCATCGGGTACTTCATCTTGGCATTTTTCACTATCCTGATGATCCACAATTACTATGGCAGCGCCCATGTCGAGATCATCAGTTACAGCCAATTCAAGTCTTTACTCAACAAGGGCCTGATCAACGATCTGGCAATTCGCGAGACGGCCATTGAAGGCAATTTGAAGGGCGAGGCGGTTAAGGAAATTTTCACGCCGGAGAAAGTAAAAAACATTTCCCAGGAAATCGTTGAAGGCAAAAAAACTTTCCCTTTTGAAACCGTACGAGTGGAGGATCCCGGTCTGACGGCGGAGCTTGAAAAGGCAAGAGTACCGTTCCGCGGGCAGGTAAGCAGTACTTGGCTGCCGGCCATTTTATCCTGGGTGGTTCCGGTTGCCCTGTTTTTTCTGCTGTGGACCTATATCGGCAAGAAGATGGGGTCAGGAAGCGGCGGCTTAATGCAGATCGGTAAAAGCAAGGCGAAGGTCTACATTGAAAAGGCAACGGGAGTCACGTTCGCCGATGTCGCGGGAATCGACGAGGCCGAAGAGGAAGTCGCTGAAGTTGTCGGGTTTTTGAAAGATCCGGATAAGTATCAAAGATTGGGCGGGCGTATTCCCAAAGGTGTTTTGATCGTGGGGCCGCCGGGTACCGGAAAAACCCTGCTCGCTCGCGCAGTCGCGGGCGAGGCAGGCGTTCCCTTCTTCAGTCTGTCCGGTTCTGATTTTGTCGAAATGTTTGTCGGAGTCGGGGCGGCGCGGGTACGAGATCTTTTTATGCAAGCCGTGAAGAATGCCCCGAGCATCATATTCATCGATGAGCTCGATGCCGTAGGCAAAGCCCGGGGAGTTAACATGCTTTCAGGCAACGATGAGCGCGAGCAAACCCTCAATCAGCTTTTAGCCGAGATGGATGGATTCGATCCGAACCAAGGGGTCATCATCATGGCCGCCACCAACCGGCCGGAAATTTTGGACGCCGCACTGTTGCGCCCTGGACGATTCGATCGGCAAATCCTGGTGGATCGTCCCGATATCAAGGGACGCACGAAAATCCTCCAACTGCACGCGAAGAAAGTGAAACTCTCTCCTGACCTGGATCTCGCCACAGTGGCAGCAAAAACTCCAGGCTTCGTCGGCGCGGATCTCGCCAATATCGTCAACGAAGCTGCGTTGCTGGCGGCACGTCAGGATAAAGAATCGATAGAGATGGCGGAATTTGACGAGGCGATCGAACGGGTAGTCGCGGGACTACAAAAAAAGAGCCACGTCATCAATCCCAAGGAGAAAAAGATCGTCGCCTACCACGAGTCGGGTCACGCGCTAGTGGCTGAGCTAGTACCTGGTGCTGATCCTGTTTCCAAGATCTCCATTATTCCGAGGGGCATCGCTGCCCTCGGTTACACAACCCAACTGCCGACCGAAGATCGCTATCTTATGACGCGTTCCGAATTGCTCGCGCGCGTCTACGTCCTTTTAGGCGGGAGGGTCGCGGAGGAGATCATCTTCGGCGACATATCAACGGGAGCGCAGAACGATCTGCAGCGAGCCACCGAGATTGCCCGGACGATGATCACCCAATTCGGCATGAGTGAAAAGCTCGGTCTAGCATCTCTTGAAGGACCGAGACATTCGACGTTTCTGATGGTGCCCACTCAGAGTCCCAGGGAGTACAGCGAGGAAACCGCTCGGCTCGTCGACGCAGAGGTAAAGCAAATATTGTCGGAAGCGCACGTTAAAGCTCGGGACATCCTGCTCGCGCATCGCTCGGCGCTGGAGGAATTGGCAAATCTGCTGCTGGAAAAAGAAGTTGTCGACCGCCCGGCATTGCAAGCGATTCTTAAAGTGAGAAGCATCGACAGCCTCAAGGACAAAAAGAAGTCGGCGGACACACAGGGAAGTGAAAACAACGAGGGGAACGTCGAGCATCCTCAGCCAAAGGTATAAACGCTTGATCGTGCGTTGAGCTACTCAAGCTCTACGAAATCGGGAGATAAAATCATGAAGATCGAAAAGGATCTCTTCGGCGAAACTGTAAGGTTTGACGAGCGAGCCAATGAAGATAACTATTTTGCTGCGAAAGAATACGAGCTGATGGAGGGGATGAAGGCCGAGTTTCAGAAGATTGACGCGGCCGGGCGGGAAGGGCAGATCGTGAACTGTCCAAAGTGTCCAGGAAGGCTCGAGAGGTGCGGCTTTATGGGATTCATTTTAGATCGCTGCGAAAGCTGCGAAGGGATTTGGCTGGAGAAAGGCGAGTTGAAAGGGATTTTGAGAAAGGCGGCGCGCGGTCCGCTCGGCGCATTCCTCGATCGATGCTTCGCCAAAGATGAAACGGGAAAGAGGAGTGAGACCGCGCTTGACCAGTTAACGAAAAAAACGTGGAGATAATCATGAAGGTCGATTTTCTGGAAAAGCAATTGCTACCGATTGGACTCCTGGCGCAAGATTCCTTCAATGCGGTTGCAGCGTTGGTGAAAGAGGTTTTCACGCGTACTCGTGTTTATGGAGACGAAGAGGGCAAGCTCAGCTACTGGCAGCTCATATTCTCCCAGAGTAAGACAAATGGCTGCTGTTATCGCGGCGAGGATCTCCCTCATGTGAAGTGGCGATGGCCGAGGGATACATGGTTTCAGGAACATCTGAGTGATCATCTCAAAGCTCTCGAATGTGCCATACCGCAAGCGAGGAACTGAAGGGGTCTGCGATGAGCAAGCCGACCTCTGTAATTTTTCTTGAATTACCGCGCTACTTGGATTAACCGGCCTAGGTCGCTTAAGGCGGCGGTGCCTGTCTTGCGTCCTTGCTATAACTTCTTTTCAAGATTGTTCAATATTAGACAGAACTCCGGGTGCAAGAGCGTATCATACAATGTGAAAAGCTGCGTTTACCAAAGCTTGAGAATAAAGCTCATTTCCGTCGACGTATGATTAAAACGCCACGCACAAATACTGATCATCAAGTTAGTTTCCTCTCGTTAAGCAGCGTAGCGGCGAGGAAGGGGTCCTGCAATGGACGATAACGGCAAAGGCATTAGGAATAACGGAGAGCAAGAGAAGTTGAAGGCCTCCGAAGTTCGCTACCAGGAGCAGCGCGACCTCTTGGCCGAGAATGAAGTGGAGCAAGAGAAGTTGCACACTTCCGAAGTTCGCTACCGGCGACTCTTCGAGACGGCCAAGGATGGCATACTTCTCCTGGATGCGGATACGGGACGGATCACCGACGTTAACCCATTCCTGGAAGACATGCTGGGTTATTCTCACACCGAGTTGATTGGCAAGGCGCTCTGGGAGATCGGCCCAGTGAAAGACATCACCGCCAGCCAGGATGCCATGCGGCGCTTGCAGAACAACGAATACATCCGTTACGAGAATCTACCGTTGGAAACCAAAGCCGGACAGCAAATCCAGGTGGAGTTCGTCAGCAATGTCTACCTGGTCGATGGCTGGCGCGTGATCCAATGCAATGTCCGCGATATCACTGCCCGCAAACGGGCCGAGGAGGGTATGCGGACGGCCAATGACGAGTTGAGGGCTTCGGTGGCTGAACTGCAAAGGCGTGACGAGGAAATGAAGTCGCTCATCCGCCTAAACGATCTGCTTCAATCCTGCACATCCCAGGGCGAGGCCTATCAGGTGGTTGCTCACGTGGCTGTCGACCTGTTTGCTGGGCAGAGTGGTTGTTTAGCCATTTTGTCTGGCCCGGATCATATGGAGACGGTCGCGCGTTGGGGCGATGAGACAGCACTAAAGTCCAGCTTTTCATTAGAGGACTGTTGGGCGTTACGGCGCGGTAATTTGCATGAGGTTAGCGATCTACGGGTGGATTTGCCGTGTCATCACTTTGGCCATAAACCAGAGGCAGGCTATTTGTGCGTGCCTTTGATAGTCCAGAGCGGCGCAACCGGTCTGTTGTTTCTCACCGGCGCGGCAGGAAAGGTTATAGGTTCGACCACGAGTCAACAACTGGCCGTAGCGGTGGGCGAAACGATCAAGCTGTCTTTGTATAATTTGCAACTAAGAGAGGAGCTGCGCGAACAGGCAATCCATGATCCGCTAACCGGACTGTGCAATCGGCGCTATTTGGAAGAGAATCTGGCGCGCGAGCTGCATCGTGCGCGGCGCCGGAATTCCCCACTGTGCGTCGCGATGCTCGACCTCGATAAATTCAAGCCATTCAACGATACTTTCGGCCATGATGCCGGCGATTCGCTGTTACGCCAGTTCGGGCAGGTGCTGCGCGAGAAGCTGCGTAAGAGCGATATCTCGTGCCGCTATGGCGGCGATGAGTTTGTCCTCCTTCTCCCCGATTCATCGCTGACAGATGCGCAGCGACGCGTGGAACAAATCCGCGTTCTGGTCAAAGAACTGCAGCTTCGGCACGGCGGCCTACCGCTAGACACGATAACAGTATCGGCCGGTGTTGCGGGCGCGCCTGAACACAATTCCACGGCTGCTGAATTAATCCACGCGGCTGACAACGCCATGTATGCCGCCAAGCAGGCCGGGGGTGACCGCGTGGTTGCCTATCAGGCGAAGGAGTCATAGCCTCGAAAACAGCTGGAGGGTTTCGCTTGACATGGGGCCGGCTCCGACAGGCTGAGGTATTTTAGTTGGGCGTGCAGTTGGGGTCTGAGGACCAACGCGCTAATTTCTCTCTGAAAAGCAGCGCTTCGTCCAAAATTTTTCCTGGCTCCAGTCAACTGTATCATTCTCTCCTCATTCTCCGAGGGGCGTGCACTCTTCGTACAGGGTGTTTACCCTGATGCGGCATTGTTGATATCTCGTCTTTCTGGATCCTCGATCAAGTCATCCTCAATATCGATCGTTTTTAGGGAGATCATTAACTATTATCTGTTAACTCATTGAAAAATTTAATTTGACAAGTGGAATTAAGTGACTAAGTTAAACCAATCAGGCATAGGGTTTTCCTCCACGGTTACCTGAAATTCTTCACGTAAGCCCCTCATTACTAAACCCTCTCACCAGTCACCAAGGAGGTTGAAATGTATACTCGCAACGTCAGTTTGAAGCTCAAGGCCAATAGTGTGCCGGAGTTTACCCGCACTCTCGAGAATGAGGTTATTCCCGTGCTCCGCAAACAAAAGGGATTTAAGGATGAGATTACCCTGGTCGCCCCGGAACGGAATGAGGTAGTAGCCATTAGTTTCTGGGATAGGAAAGAGGACGCGGAATCTTACAACCGCGAGAAGTATCCTGAAATTTTGAAGACCCTGTCGAAGGTGGTCGAAGGTACTCCGAGAGTGGAATTGTTTGAGGTCGCGAACTCGACTTCGCACCAGATCGCCGCCAAAGCGGCCTAACCCAGAGAGACCTGCCGGTTCGGGGAGGGGGATTCCCCTCCCCGGATCGCAATGGTAAATAGCGAGAGGTTTTTATGAGCGGAATATTTTGGATTTTAGTGGGTGGAATGACCGGTTGGTTGACAGGAACATTTATAGGGGAACAGGGGTACGGGAAAAGATTACTAGGCGGTTATGCCAGAAGCTTAGATATCGTGTTGGGCATCGTTGGTGCCTCTTTTGGAGGTTATCTATTTTTCTGGGCCGTTATCGGCGACGGCAGCTCGTTTAGCAGATATGCCACCGCAATCCTCGGCTCTGTGACTCTCGTGGGAGTTGTTCGCCTGATTTCCGTGAGAAACTTAGCTCGGGGAAGAAATAATAGATTCATTTCGTTTTGAAGAGTTGCATATTCGCTCAGGAGATTTCCGCTGCACATACTGTATGCCGTGGGCATCGATAGGAGACATAATGACGATTCAATAGACTCCTCAAGCCGACGAATTCAAATAGTAACTCCGTGATTCGTTAATGCGCGAGACCATAAATTTTCGCGCCGTCAAAATCGCGCGACGTATGATTAAAACGCCGCGCGATTTTACTTGGCTCAGATCGCCGAGAGCGGCGCCTGTGCGTGTGTCAGCCTCACAAGTCTTTTTTTAAAATGGTTCAATTTTAGACTGAAATTACCTCAGAGTCAGCGTAAGTTTTCACACAATAAAGGCAGACTCCAACCTCATCATCACGATGGGTAAGGCCTTGTTAGGAGGAGAGCTGTTGATGTCAAGGAAGATATTGATTGTAGAAGATTCTTGTGATCTGCGCGAGATGCTCGGAACGGTTCTCGCCGCACGCGGATGGAACCCAATCCTTGCTGAGAGTGGCCGGAAAGCGCTGGACGAACTCGAGCGCGAAACACCCGGAATCATTCTCATGGACATGCGAATGCCGGATATGAACGGCTTCGAGCTCGCGATGATTTTAAAAAAACATCGTGTCTACAGGAGCATACCCATACTTGCGGCGACCGCGTTTCCCGACCATATCGCCCGGCAGCGGTGTCTTGCGGCAGGCTGCGATGATTTCATTTCCAAGCCTTTCTCGTTTGCCGCGCTCCAAACGAGTCTTACAAATCTAGTGTCCGGAGAAAGACCAAAAACAATAGCGGCAACGGTCCTCCTATGAATCTGGCATCTAATCGGCGGGAACGAAGTTCGAGGGGTGCCGGCCGAAAAAAGACCACGGGGGCAAGCACACAGAGCATTGTGTTCATGCCGATGCCTCCCCCTTTCAAGTTAGGTCATGGGTGAGTTTGGCGGGGCTTGAAAAGCTACCGGTCTAGTCCCGCCAATGATGATACGCACGCCAATTATTATAGTCCCACCACGGATGCGATCGTCCGTCATTACTGCGATAATGCCACCAGTAATGTTGGTCTTCTTTCAGCTCTTGTCGGTCACCCGTGATTTCCCGTCGATCCTGACGGATCTCCGCTTTGTCCCGAGCGACTTCAGCTCGGCCCGTGCCGTTCCGTAAGTCTTGGCGTAACTCTTTTTTGTCTCGTTGTAGCTCGTCGCGGTCGGTTTTGAGTTCCCTACGATCGCTGCGAATTTCATCGCGCCGGTTGTCATCGGCTAAACTCCGGCCTGATAGAGTACATATAGCGCCCGCCGCTAAAGCATTTATACGACGCCGTCGTCCAGGGGGGGTTCAGGCAAGGCTTACGTGCTCGATACGACCCAGCTCTGGTAAGCTCTTGCAATCATCGAACTGAAACTGAGATGAATAACTTATTACCTGCCAACGCGCGTCCTTCCGGAATCTAATTCGACCCTTTGGTCGAGAGTTTCGACGCTTTTAACGAGCCGTTTCTTCGTTTCACTCTGACAGCCTCGAGAAGCTATCGGGAAACGCAGCCTTTTCCCTAGGACACGTCGTGGCACAGATAGTGCTCTACATACTGGTGTCAGAAAACAAAATCCGAAAACAGGAGATAGACTATGCGCCGAATTATCTTCGCGACACTAATGATGTTGATCCTCTTAGGCACGAACGTGGCTTGCAACACGGTTCATGGTTTCGGCAAAGATGTTGAGCGGGCGGGCGAAAAGACTCAGGACGCGGCGGACGCCGTGAAGAAGAAATTGTAATGCCGTTGCTGAACATGGCCAGAGATATCGCAAGAGCGCCTTCGCAGGAGTCTTGGCTTCACGACATTTCTTTTCTAGTTGGTGTCTTATTAGACAGTAATCTCTAACTCGTAAGCGTATCGTTAAATATGTTTAAGGCGTGGGGTTTCACCCTGAGGTTACTTGAAAAATGTTTTCAAGTAAGCCTGCTGGAGAGTTTTTTCCGGGACAATCGCTAGCGGTTTTGCTTATCGGGATTAATTGTTTGATCCAGGAGTAGATGATGAAGTGCCGATTTTTCAGGAGGGTTTTATGAACACATTCAGAATGGTCATGTGCGGAATTGTAACGGCCGGCGTCGTGCTGGTTTCGAGTGGATGTTACGAGTGGAATCGCCGTGGCGATTACAGCGGGTACGACAGGGTCGGGAGCAGCTATGACAGGAACGATCGCCGATGGGATGGAGTTCCGTACCACGACTGGGGTTACTCGCGACCAGACCGGAGGGCCTGGGAGTGGGAAAGAAATTATTGACGGAGAATCACCGTAAACGCGCGGAGTAAGAGGGTGACGGTCTAAACGTGAGTGTATGCAAAAAGAGGAGAAACTTATGACAACGATCATATTTACTTATCGGTCTAGGGCTGGGAGCCATCGGTGGGCTGATCTCCGCCTTGCTCGCGCGCAAGGAGACCCGCGAATTGCTTCGTGAGCGCACCAACAAGAGCCTGGACTACCTGAATCAGCAAGCGGGAAAGCTGCGCGAGAGCGCCGACGAGATCGTGAAAAAAGGAAAGGAATTCATTGGCCCTCACCGCGATTCGGTCAACAGCGAAACGGAAGCCCAAAAGCAGGCCTACCAGGAAGATAAGCGAGAGAACTTGGGAGGCTAAGAATATCGACAGCAGGCTTTCTATAAGAATAAGGAGCTGAAAAATGCTTTGGCTTATCTTTTGGATGTTCTTGGTCCTGGGCGTAGTGGGCTTACTCACTTCCTACACATTCCAAATTGTGGTGATCAGTGCTCTGGTGGTGCTTGGGATCCCTCGCATTCGGCGGTATCAAGTGGATTAGCCATTTCGGCTCAAAAACGAAGGAATAAATACGATGCGTATCAATCCGATGATGCTTGTTGGAATCGCTCTAATCGTTCTCGGGATCGTGGCTTTTGCCTACAAGGGAATCAGCTACACAAGCCGCGAGAAGGTTATTGACATTGGTCCCATCCAAGCTACCGCCGACACCCAGAAGACCATCCCGTTGTCACCTCCCTTGGGTGGCTTGGCGCTTGTAGGTGGGATCGTGTTGGTGGTGGTCGGAGCGAAGAAGTCGTCTTAGTGCCACTGAGGGACACGCACCACGGGGAAATGATCATGATTACGCTTATCTCAAATTTACGTGCCCAAGTGACCAGGAGGAGTACCGTGAAAATTAATATCTTAGATCGGATGGTGATGGCGCTTGTCATCAGCGCCCTGTCGGTGGTGGGAATGAGCATACCAACCAACGCGCAGGAAGAGCAAAAAGAGCAAAAGCGCGGTCAGCAAGAAAAGCAGCAAGAACAAAAACAGCAACAGCAACAAGAGCGCGGTCAACGACAATCAGAACAAGACCAGAAACAACAGCAACATCGCGTTCAGCAAGACGAAAAGCAGCAAGAACAAAGACAGCAGCAGCAGCAACTAAAACAACAGGAGCAGCAACAAGAGCGCGGTCAACGACAATCAGAACAAGACCAAAAACAACAGCAACGGCGCGTTCAGCAAGACCAAAAGCAGCAAGAACAAAAACAACAACAGCAGGAGCGCGTGCAACGACAATCAGAAGATCAGAAGCAACAGCAACAACGCGTTCAGCAACAGCAGCAACAAGACCAAAGACAGCAGCAACAACAACTAAAACAACAGCAGCAGCAGCAGCAACAAGAGCGCGTTCAAAGAAAATCAGAGCAGGACCAGAAACAACAGCAACAGCGCGTTCAGCAACAGCAGCAACAAGAGCAAAGACAGCAGCAAAAACAAGAGCGGCTGTCACAGCAGCAGCAAAGACAGCTCATTAATCAACAGCAACAACGCGTGGCGCAGTACGGTCAACATCTGGAACAGCAGGAGCGTCTCGCACAACAGAATATCGCGGAGCTACAGCGACAAAAACGCATGGCGCAGTATCGTTTTCAGGAACAGTATTTAGAGCGCCTACGCCAGCAACGGAACCATCTCCGGGACGATCGGTTCGATTACGATCGTGACCCGTATTTCTACACGCCTGCGATCTATCGTTACAATCGTGGCGGTCGCTACTACGAGACCAACGAATACGGCGCGAAAATGCTACGGCAGGCAGTGAACCATGGTTATGAGGAAGGCTTCCGCGCCGGAAAGGCAGACCGGGACGACCGTTGGCGTGGCAACTACAAAGACTCTTATGCCTACAGGGACGCGAATTACGGCTACAGTGGCTATTACGTAGACCGGAGCGACTACAACTACTATTTTCGCGAGGGATTTCGTCGGGGCTATGAAGATGGCTACAACAGCCGCTATCGATATGGGCACAACTCTGGCGGCAACTATTCCATGTTGGATAACATCTTGTCACAAATCCTCAATTTCCAGGCTCTTCGCTAAAGGCTGAAAGGTTGGCGCGCTAAACAAGCGCCCCATCTATCTGCAAGACCGTCTTATATCGAACCGCGCTCATGACTGAGGCAATGCCAAGCAATGGGAGTGCTCGAATGGAAATGGACAAGTCTCAGGATCGTCTGCTCTTTGCGGCTCACGCCGAGCCCAGATTGCATAAGCCGAGAAACACGAAACCGTTCTCGTTGAAATCTGCAGAGCAAACAAG
The DNA here is from genome assembly GCA_005879255.1 of Deltaproteobacteria bacterium. The sequence goes on along the minus strand of VBKY01000073.1, from coordinate 11,216 downwards.
AACCGACGCGCTTCTCGAGGAGCTCGCTGAGATTATTGAATCCGAAGGAGGGGTGTTAATTCCTTAGGGCGCATCGCGTCCGCTTTCATGCGCAAGCTGAACGCAGTATCCGCCTAATTTGTCACAATCCTCTATAAGTTTGATGAGCGAAGCCGGCGCATCACTGTTCGAAAATTTCACTAGCGTAATTTAACCTATTCCCATCGCGAGACGGAGCGATAGCAGTGAGATTCTAAAAAGACTGAGCTACGGACTTATCAAAGCAAAAATTAACGAGGACCCCATTTAGCCCTCTGGGAATTCTCTAGCCGCATGCAGCGCGATGCAAAGGAGGCACCCCTAGCGACCGCCACTCGGCGCGCGGTCTTCAGCGCAACCTTTTGTTGCAGCAGAAGAGCCGGCGGCTGAACCATCAGCGCGTCCTCCGATTCTGGACCGAGGAGAGGACTAACCGCCCCGCTGCTCGTGGCAACGCCCGGCGCGAGATGCACCCCTAGGACTGTGGATCCTTTTGTCGGGTCGCCGTCACGCCATGAACGATCGCCACGCCGATCAAACAAAGAATGCCCACCCCAATCCACTGCATCGGCACGTGGAGCAGGTCACTTGAGGGGATTGTGGTGAGAGTCGACTTTATAACTGGTACGGACTGATGGGCAAAGGTCACCGAGTTCATCTGGCCAACACCGCGGCGATCTAACAATACGAGGCATTGAAGTACACCGATGACGACTCTGACGCTTTGTCATCGAACACCCCCTTAAGATTATTTGTCCCCTTTCTCCGGTGTCCGTCAAACCGGTGGTAACGCAGGGTGACCCCGTTGTCCTGACCCGGAGCGCTCCGGCCATGATGTATTCTGGTCGCGCTAGATCGGCCTGGAACAGGCCATGCCGACCAAGATTCCACAATCTGCACTGTCTTATTCCCGCCGGCGCCCTGTCTTTCGACAACCAATCCGCGGATTGTTTTAGAATATTGGAAAGATTTGACCGCGATTGTCTCCTCCTTCCAACCGGCATCTCATTTGCGTCACACATTCAAAAACCAATCTTGTCAAGGCAATTGATAACTTAGCAAATGAAAAACGTGAAGTGCTTGTTTCTGGTTTTGCTCTTACTTTCCGGCTGCGCAAACATTACGCCGATCAATGAGATGCCGAGCATGGTTCTCGGCGAGCCGGCATTTTATCCCACTATAGCGGCACACACGGATGCGTCGATCATTGCTGGTAGTCGGGTCGAGCTCTTGTTCAACGGCGATCAGATATTTCCCGCGATGCTTCAAGCGATCCGCGGCGCGCGTAAAAGCATCACCTACCAGCAATACTTTGTCGAAGAACGGCGCCATTGCCCATGAGATTGCCGAAGCCTTCGCCGAGCGCTGCCGCGCCGGCGTCAAAGTGAAAATATTGATCGACTCCCTCGGGGGCGGCAGCATGCCTCAAGATATTCCGGCTCTATGGAAAAAATCGGGTTGCCAGCTGGAGTGGTTCGAGCGCATCAAGGTGTTTCAATTCGTCACACCGTGGGAGCTTTTAAATTATAATCATCGAAGTCATCGTCGTATTCTTGTGATCGATGGAAAAATTGGTTTTACCGGCGGGCACGGGGTGAGCGACGCTTGGAGCGGCAACGGACGGACTGCGGAGCACTGGCGCCAAACGGATGTAAGAGTCGAAGGGCCCATTGTCCAACAACTGCAAGCTGCCTTCGTCGAGAGTTGGCGGAGAGCGACAGGAGACGTGCTTGGCGACGACGCCTATTTTCCGGCGCTCGATGTGCAGGGGAAAGTTTATGCGCAGATAGTCAAAAGCTCGCCTCTGAGCAGCAGCTTCGGGACATACCTGTTGTTCCTGCTCTCTATCACATCGGCACAAAAAAGCATCCACATCGCGAACCCGTATTTTTTCCCCGATAACAGGATCGAAGAGGCCTTGATTAACGCCGTGAAAAGGGGCGTGAAGGTCGTGGTGCTCACCCCGGCAAAAAGCGACCATGCGACAACCTCTTCGGCCAGCCACAGCGGTTTTGGCGTTTTCCTGCTCGGAGGCGTTGAAATCTACGAATATCAGCCGGCCCTCATGCACACTAAAGCCATGGTTGTGGATGGCATATGGGCGACCGTGGGAAGCGCGAACCTTGACTATCGTTCCCTCGCCATTAATGAAGAACTCAATCTTGTTGTATACGACGCCGCGTTTGCCACGGCGCTCGAGAAATCTTTTCAGGAAGATCTGAAGTATTCCAAAAAGTTGACTTACGAAGCTTGGAATTCGCGCTCCTTTACGGAAAAAATCCTGGAACTGTTCACCATCCCGATAAAAGAACAGTTGTGAGCAGCGCCTCTCTTGTTCAACTACCTCGCTGGGGAAGTGTACTGCGCCTGTAATCGAAGACTCCGACGGAGTTTTTCAGCCGCCTGCCAGAAGCGAAATTATCCCCGGCAAGTTCCAGAACTACGCTGTTGCCGCATTGACCAGTAGTCAGCCGTTGCCGCTTCGGCCTTCGGCTGCACGACTCTTGTCGCAGTTGCCCGGCGAGCTTCCGCAAAGTACTTGGCTGCCGGCGGGCCAGCATTGTCTCACGACACAAGTCATTCTCTGTAACTCGACCTTTTGGTCGATCGTTTCGACTCTTTCGCCGAACCGTCCCGCCGTTTCCCTCCGGCGCGTTAAATAATCTCTCGCGAAATCCAGTCTCTTCCTGACTGCGAGAACTGGCACGTAAGCTGCTCTTATAGTTATCAGAAAGAATATTGAAAGAAGGTAACTGACTATGACCCTGATACTGGTGATCGTATTACTTCTGTTTCTGGTGGGAGCTTTGCCTAACTGGGGTTATCACAAATTTGGCTTTGCACCGTCGAGCATAGCCGGTGTGGCGCTGCTTTTCGTTGTCTTCCTGCTGCTGACCGGCCAGCTCTAGAGGGTCGCAAACATATTACTGAGGCAAAACAAATGACAGCATTCGGAGGTTGCAGCGGCAACACGGCGCTGGTCGGCAGAGAGAGCCTTCCCGGCAGGGCCAGTCAACCGGTCCGGAGCGAGATCGTGGGAACGGTGGAGCGGGTCGATACGGGGTCCAACGAGATTCATCTACGACCCAGTCCGGGTCATCCCGGAATGGTTACTTATAGCGCGGAGACCCCGGTGATGTATCTTGGGCGGGTCTATCCGGTCAGCCAATTGCGACTTGGCGACATCGTTGCCATGCAAATGGAGAAGGATTCTCGTGGTAATCCCCATCCGCATATGATCCGCCTTCAACAGAGCAGCGGAGATTGGGCTCAGCGCCATAATTAGTGAGAAAGGCAACCCATGATTCAACAGACTCCCGAAGCGGAACGGTTCAAACAGCAAATGCGCGATTCGTTGCGGCACGAGACGCAGAACTCTCGCGCCGTAACGATCCCGCGACACACGAATGTTTACACCTGCGGCGACCAGGACGAGATGGTCTATTTCATCGAGACCGGCCAGATCAAACTGCTTCTGCTCTCGCCCGAAGGAAAAGAATGTCTGCTGGCCATCCATAGCAGCGGAGATATTTTCGGCGAGCTGTGTTTAGCTGGGTTAGGCGCGCGTCACGAAACCGCGGCGGCGATGAAAGAAACGAAGTTAAAACAAATACCCTGTCCTCAGTTTTTTGCGCGCCTGAGCCGCGACTCCTTGTCTGAGGGCTTCATGCGCTATCTGGCCGTGCGTATCGCCGACCAACAGCAGGTCATCGCCAATTTAGTGACGGTGGATAGCGAGCAGCGGCTGGGCCAGACGTTGTTGCAGTTGGCTCGCACACTGGGCAAGAAGGACCCGCGCAGTATTCGCATCGAACTGAAGATATCGCATGAAGAATTGTCCGAGATGGTGGGCACGACGCGGCCTCGGATCAGCGTCTTCATGCAGAGGTTTCGCAACCTGGGATTGATCGAAACCAATAGCGATCGTTTTCTCATCATCAAGGAAACCAAACTCAGCGATTACCTCGCGCAGATTGCTTAAGGCAAGGGGCCGTGCGTGCGACCCTGGTAAAGTTTCTTTTTAAAGTAGTCCAAAATTAGACAGCAAACCCATCAAATGCAGCCCAGGATTATGTCCAGATTGCTCAAAGACCGAAGAGGAAAATTAAATGGCACGAACATACAAGAAAATTGAAATCGTTGCCGCGGTCGGCCTCTTATACTTGTTTTTCTCTGTTCTGCTGCCCGCGCCATCGCGAGCGGGCGGCCCTACCGACCAGGTGCGGGGCACCGTGGACAAGGTGCTCACGATTGTCAGGAATTCCCACCCAACATCGAAAGCCCAAATGGAAGCACAGCGGGCTCAATTGGTCGAGGTCATTTATCCCAGGTTCGACTTCACGGAGATGGCCAAACGTTCCCTGGGGCGTCACTGGGCAGGCCGCACGCCGGAGGAGCAGCGGGAATTCGTCACGATCTTCGCGGCGATGTTGGGAAGATCTTACGCCGATAATATTGAATCCTACACCAGTCAAAATGTCCTCTACACGCGCGAGAGCGAAGATCAGAACTATGCGCAAGTAGACACCAAAATCGTCACCGAGAATCGTCCTCCTCTTTCGATCAACTACAAACTCCAGAGCGTCGACAAGGTGTGGAAGGTGTACGACCTGGTGATCGAAGACATTAGCGTAGTTAACAATTACCGATCCCAGTTCAATCGCGTCATCGCGCGGTCCTCTTTCGAGGAGCTCGTGCGTGTGATGAAGGAAAAACAATCGTAGCCTTGCAAAAAAAGTCGTCATTGAGACCCGCTCGGGAGAGGCCGACAATGGGGATACACAGTTCGCAGAAACCAAAATGCGTCAGTATACATTTAGCCGCTCTTCTTTCATTCTCATCCGACCGTTTGGTCGAAGTTTCCGACGCTTTGGCCGTGCCTGCTCTCCGATTCACCGCGATACGTCTCGGAATGTTTAGAGAAAATCACCTTTGTCTGGCGCCAAGGTGCGGCACAACAGTTGCGCTGTAGATAAGTTTAGCAAAAAATTTTAGTGGAGGAAAAAAGTTATGAAGAGATTAGGATTAGTAAAGCCGATGGTTACCGTCGCGGGCATCTTGGCGCTGTCCGGTGTGGCTATGGCTCAAAGGGAAGGCGATGCAAAAGCTTGGATGGGCGGTATGAGCCATCAATTAGTGTCCAGCGCAAACTGTCCCCAGCTCCAGGTTACCAAAGAGAAAATAAGCGAGGACCAAGCGCGGGATTTGGCTCAACAGTACGCGGACAAGCATTTGGCCGGTTTCAAGGTGGTAAGGCCCTTTGGCTACGGCGGCGGGTATCGGACGGTGTGCTACAAGGTCGACAGCCCGGCCACCGGTAGATATCAAGCGTTGTATTCGTTGGAGTATTCCATCGACGCGCAAAATGCGGCGGCTCAGACGCGCAACCTTCGCGTCGATCAGTTCGGATACGTAACGGAGTTCAGTGGCCCCTTTGGCGTAGCAGGTGAACGGGGCCCCGCGGGCCCAGCCGGCCCCATGGGTGCGCAAGGTCCAGCCGGACCAGCGGGCCCACAAGCCCTGGTTAATCCAGTAGGTCCCCAAAGCCAAGCGGGTACGCTGAAGCGGTCGGTCCCGTTCAAGGATATCCTGTTCGACAGCGACAAGTGGACACTCGGGCCAATGAGATGAGAATTCCTCCATCCAGGTCGGCATCGGCGCCTACTCGGATCCGCGCGGCACCGACCAACACAACCAAGGTCTGAGCGAACCTCGTGTTAACGCTATTCGTGACGCGCTCGTTTAAGGTCGGAGTGCCGAGTGGCGAGTAGAAGCCGTTGTGCAACGAATCGACTGGCAGCGCGACCGGCGCGTCGACATGGGATTCCGCACCGGCAATTAACTAATAGGATCGATCATTCTGGCAAAACAGTCTTAGGACCAGAAAGGCAGATCGACGACCCTCGGGACAAACTGGCCCGGGGGTCGCTGTATATCAACGCGCAGTGGTGCCTATAATGCTTTCATCTATGCGAAGAGTTTTCCTGCCGCGTCACTTCCTTGCATCTGGTTTGCTACTCCTTATCTTAGCGTCTCTTTATGTTTTCTTTGAAGCCCAGAGGCTCCAGCAAGAACTCTTGCGCCAGACTGAGGACAAGGGAACGGCATTGGCAAAGGCCATGGAGACCAGTGTTAAAAACGCTATTGTCGGCAACGCTCTGTTGGAGGATCTGATCCGGCAGCGTTTGGTGGATAATGCCCGGCTGATCGACCAACTACTTCTCTCTCGTCATGTCGATGAGGCACTGCTTAAAGAGATCAGTGCGATGAACCGCCTGCAAAAAATCGATCTCCTCGATGAGCAGGGCCGGCCCTGGCAACTTGCCGCACTGCCGACAGTGATAGCCCGGAAAAAAACGCGAGAAGAAACCTTTCAGCCGGCCCGGCAGACGATAAGCTACGCGTGGGGAAAGCGATGGCGGCTGCCCACGGAAAAAACTGAGGAAGAGACGGGCAAACCGCCGCCAGGCATCAAGGATAAAGAATTCTGGAAAGGCAGTGCCTTCGGCGTCGCCGTGGGCGCGCGCAGTTTTCCAGGGATCATCGCGATCCATGCCAACGCTGACTATATCTTCAACTTCGAGAAAGCGATCGGAGTGCAAAGTCAAATCGAGGATCTCGGCCGCCAATCGGATAGTGAGTTCGTCTCTTTTCTCGATAGCGACCTGAATGTCGTAGCGCATACCGACCGGGGCCGTATCGGACAGCAGGAAAAAGAGCCGCTGGTTTTGAAAGCAAAAGTCGACCGTCAGCTTTTCAGCCAGATCGTCGAGAGCGGTGGGGGAAAACGGTACCTTGAGGTGGTGAAACCTGTTGCACTGGATGAATCCAATTTGGGTTTCCTCAAGATCGGTCTGTCACTGGGATCGATGGAGGTCGCCTGGCGCAATAGCCTGCGCGCCATCGTTATTCTCGGCTTGGCGATCCTAGGCGCGGGTATTTTGGGCATGGCGGCGATCTTTCATAACCAGCATATTCATCTGCTAGAGGTCAAGGCCCTGGAGGCTGAAGTGTTACACCGGGAGCGCCTCTCAGCACTGGGAAACCTGGCAGCGGCCGTCGCCCATGAGGTCAGAAATCCGCTCAACGCCATTTCGATGGGACTGCAACGTCTCAAGGTGGAATTTCAGCCAACCGATGATCAGGAGGACTACTCTCGCCTTACAGAACTGATTCTCGGCGAAGTGCACCGCCTCAACTCGATCGTGGAGCAATTCCTCTCGTTGGCGCGCCCTCTCGAAATTAAACCCGAAGCATTGCGCGTACAGGATATCCTTAATGAAGTAGCCACATTGGTGGAAGGCGAAGCTCAGCAATCGAAGGTGCAGATTCGAGTCGTTGCTCCGCTGACTCTGCCACCGCTCAAGGCGGATCATGAATATTTCAGACAAACGCTCCTGAATCTTATTCTTAACGGTCTGCAAGCGATGCCCGAAGGTGGAACCTTGACCCTGGAGGCGAAAACTTCGAACGGCAATTTTCTCATCGCCGTGACCGATACCGGAACCGGGATTACGGCAGAAAACCAACGGCGAATTTTTGAGCCTTACTTCACGACTAAAGCGAAGGGCACTGGGCTGGGTCTGGCGGTCTCCCGCAGGATTATCGAAGCTCACGGCGGAACGATTACTGTTTTCAGCGAACCGGGCCAGGGGTGCCGCTTCACGATTTCTGTTCCCATTAACAGTGTGGAGGTGTAAATGCCCTATCGTTTCCGTATTCTCGTAGTCGACGACGAACCGATCCAGCGCGAGCTGGTCTCGGGTTTTCTCAAAAAGCAGGGCTTTGACGTGTCCGCAGCCGAAAGCGGCGTAAAGGCCTTGGAGCTTTTTCGTCAGGACTCCATCGATCTAATCCTCACGGATCAAAAGATGGCTAACATGTCGGGCTTGGAGCTGCTGCAAGCCGTGCACACCATCAACCCTGAAACGCCGGTCATCTTAATTACCGCTTTCGGCACCATCGAAGCGGCAGTCGGCGCTCTCAAACAAGGCGCTACCGACTACCTGACCAAGCCGCTGAATTTGGATGAGCTGCTTTATCGGATTCGACAGGTCAGCGACCGCTATCGAATCATCGCCGAGAACCGTGAGCTTCGGGAAGCCTTACAGAGCCGCCATCGCATAGAAGGAATAATCGGCGAGAGTGGGCAGATGCTTGAAGTCCTCTCTTTGGTACGCCGGGTGGCGCCAAGTGAAGCGACGGTCTTGATCCGCGGCGAGAGCGGCACAGGAAAAGAACTAATTGCCAAGGCCATCCACTTTGCCAGCCCAAGAGCCTCCGGTCCTCTAGTTAAGGTAAACTGCGCGGCGCTTCCTGAAACTCTTCTCGAATCGGAATTATTCGGCCATGAAAAAGGCGCGTTCACCGGCGCCGTAACTTCACGCCAGGGGCGCTTTGAATTAGCTAATGGCGGAACGATCTTTCTTGACGAAATCGGCGATCTTCCTTTGCATTTGCAGGCGAAGCTCCTGCGTGTCCTTCAAGAGCGCGAATACGAGAAGGTGGGCTCCAGCCGTCCGGTCGGTGTCAACGTCAGGATCCTGGCTGCCAGCCACCGACCGCTCGAAGATCTCATTAAAGCGGGACAGTTGCGTGAGGATCTCTATTACCGGCTCAATGTAGTCACGATTTCTCTTCCACCCCTGCGCGACAGACGTCCGGATCTCGCGCCGCTGATCGACCACTTCCTGCGGCTGTTCGCGGAGAAGAACGGCAAGACGATCCGGGGTCTTACGCATGAAGCCCGGGATATTCTTTTACGCTACGACTATCCGGGCAACGTGCGGGAGCTGGAAAATATTATCGAGCGGGCTGTGGTTCTCACCAGGGACGATGTGATCGGGATCCGCGATCTGCCCTTGACCGTCCAGAACCCTGAGGTAGAGGGCGACCGGGAACCTAACCTCACGGTCGCGGTGGAAGGGCTGGAGCGTCGCATGATCCGGGACGCGCTGGCTAGGTCCGACGATGTCCAGACCCACGCCGCAGAGCTGCTCGGAATCAGTGAGCGGGCACTACGTTACAAACTGATCAAATACGGTTTTCGAGAAGAAGCCTCAAGTCCTGATTCCGATCCAGAGGAAGCGCAATCCCGGGGACAAAGTGGTAGTGAGTAAGTTTTAAATACTACGGGATGGGAGGATTTAGTCGCGCCAAGCTTGTTTTCTAAATTCGAAATCCGAATATCGAAATCCGAAACAATCTCAAATACTAAAATCCAAAACTCAAGTCCAAATCAAGGTTGGGGCATTTTGTCATTTGATATTGTTTGGAGCTTCGGATTAAATCTGTTTCTTACTAATCGACCTTTTGGTCGAAGCTCTCGACGCTTTTGACGAGCCTCATCTCCTTTCCCTCCTGACAGTTAAGAAATCTAACGGAAAATCCAGCCGTTCACCCATCACAGGTGTGGCACTCAACTTGCCTTATAATTGAGTTCAGAAAAGAAAAACCTTAACGGAGGTAGCTGACTATGGGACTGATATTGTTGATCGTCTTAATTCTGTTTCTGGTGGGAGGTCTACCCAACTGGGGTTATCACTCGTATGGCTTTGCGCCGTCGGGGCTCGCCGGGGTGGTGCTGCTTATCGTCGTCGTTCTGCTCCTAACCGGCAGACTCTAAGGGATGCCGAATGGCGCGGTGGTAACGATTGCGACACGCGCAATCACGTCGCCACAAACGCCGCCGAAAGCTCTGGAGAATTTCATGAAGGAGCAAATCGAGATCCACGGACAACGCGTCGAACTCTGCAGTTCAGACGAAGGGCGCACTTGGTCGAGCAATCCGCAATCGATCGTTGCTTATATCCAAAGGAAGACGATGTTGCGCTTGGAACTACAAAAGAGGTTTGCACGCATAGACGAGATGCAGGATCCCGATCCGAATAATATCGCGGAACTTGAGATCCCAATAAGCCTCATCGGACGGTAAGACAACAAGCGAGGCCTCTCGCCTGTGCGCTTTCTCTGAGTAATGTTATCGGCATCTGGCTCAACGGTAAATCCGATCACGCGAAAGAAAGGAGAAACTGACATGAACAATATTTTCTACATTGTGGGTGTTGTTGTGGTGGTGCTCTTCGTCGCCGGTTATTTCGGATTGAGATAGTCCGGAGCCTCGCGAGGGACTTCCCGATATTTTTTTCAAAACTGTCCTCATAGTGGACGGCAATCCCTCGCGAGTTGGCATACTTTTTAAACCAACTCATTGCAGAGCACTCAGAAATCAGCGTTAACGGTTCTCTTATGGTAGTTTGTTAGCATTTTGCTCCCTTGATCGCCGCAATCCGGACTCGCTAACTCAGTTCCGCTAAAGTGCCCCGCGGGTGTCGCGGATCTCGCGATAATTCTTCTCCAGATCGTCCAAAATTAGACAGAAACCCTTGTCGATTTGGCTTAGGTTAATTCGAAAGAGACGGAGGTAACCCGTGGCTGTCTACAATCATCGCGCTGAGGGTCGACGACCGCGCCGCCGAGACAGAAGTGACCGCGAAAGCAATCCAGTATTCGAGGAGATTCGAGATGAAGAAACTGTCCCCCTGGGGCAACGACTATCACTGCGAGAAGCGCATAATCGGCAACGACAACGTGGGTGAGCGCATTTGCCGTTTGAGCGGCAAAACGAGAGTTGAATCTATGCCCAGCAGGAATCTCGTAAACCTCATCAAAGTTTTTTTTCTTTCAGCTTTGGCGCTCGGATTAGGTTTGCCCCACCAAAGCACGCTGGCAACCCCGATAATGGTTGGATTGGGCGGAAAGATCGCTTTAGCGTTTCGACGACGGCAGAAGCGGTCATCAAAGGAATCCAGTCGTCAGGCTTCGACATGAAGAAACGGTCTATTGTGGGGAAGGATTTTATCGAAGTGAGTAACATGTCATTAGGTCAATCGGATCGTTGGGGCGGTGGAAAGTTCTGGCATGGTCGGCGGGATCAGTGCTTTGGGTGCCGTGCCGCATATTTTGACCATTTCTCAGAAGGAGGGGCAATATGAACACTACATATATCCAGGCCCAGCAAAATGATTTATTGCAGGCCGTGCCGGCTTTGCGTAAGCCCATCTCGGAGCGGCGACCACCCGTGGAGGGTATGCTCGCAGAAGAGGCGTTCATCGCTCGATCCAGCCTCGCCTCAAGGCAGCCGGAAGCTGCGTTGATGTGCGCGGTGCTTGAAGATGCCGTCGATTGTTTTCAGAAAC